>JAFVBS010000001.1 GCA_017479865.1 Clostridia bacterium | reverse complement strand
TAATTTTGTCAAGAAACAAGAAAAATTACTATAAATCTAAAAGAAATTTCGATTTTTATTTGGTCAATTCAAATAAATTTCGTACCTTTGCATCGTGATTCAGAAACATAGTTATTAACATCTTAAATTAAAAGGAGATTTTAGGTTATGGCACATGGTTTAGAAGAAAGAAACGGAAAGTTCAGTTTTGCTGAGAATGGTAGCAGACAAAGGGCTTGGCATGGTCTTGGTGAGGTTGTCAATGAGCCTATGTTTGTGGCTGATGCGTTGAAGTTATGCCGTGCTGACTATAATGTTCAGTTGCAGCCTATTGTGGCTTTGAACGATGAATTAGTTCATGCAATGGAAAATGGCGAATCTATTAATGCTTCCATTCTTCGTGATTTGCTTGTTGAAGGACGCAAAGCAACGGTTCGTACTGACTTAAACACTGCTTTGGGTTTAACAAGTGACTCCTATGGAATTGTTCAGAATAGTGACGCTTTCAAGTTCGTTGATATGCTTTGTAGCGGTCTTGATAGCAATCGCACAGAGAAACCTACCATTGAGTGTTGTGGCGTTCTTGGTAAGGGTGAAAGAGTGTTTATTACTTGTAAGATGCCAGAGGATATTGTTTTGAATCCTCGTACAGATGATAGAATAGAGACTTATGTGGTGTTTACCACATCACATGACGGAACAGGGTCTGTTCGTTGTATGGTAACAAATGTTCGTGTTGTTTGTTCCAATACATTGAATTTTGCTATGAAGCACAATAGTGGTCGTATTGCTTTCCGTCATTCATCAAAGGTTATGTCACGTCTTGACCTTTTGAACAAAGAAAATGCAGAGTTCGCCTATAAGACATTGGGTTTGTGGAACGAGTATGAGAAGTGCTTCAAAGAAAGTTTAGAGCACTTACGCAACATTAAATTGTCAGAGAGAGACCTTGACAATATCATTGCGGAAATTACCCTTGCAGATGAAGCGAAAAAGGCTTTTTTGGAGACAAGAAACATCAACCATGAGGACATTGCAACGAGAGGTAGAAACATTTTCCTTGGAATGAAAGAAGCAATGGAAAGCGGCATTGGTCAAAACATTTTGGAAAGTGGTACGGCATTATGGGCAATCAATGGTGTAACAACCTATTTCCAGAACGAAGCCAATTTCAAAAATGGGGAAGTAATGTTTGACAACATGATGGATGGCAATGTTTACAAGAAAGTGAATAAGGCATACGAAATGCTAATTGCAGCATAAAATAATATAAAACCACAAGTTGAAAAATACTTGTGGTTTTTTGTTGATTTTTATATTAAACATCGTAATTTTTAAATATAGATAATATTTATAAATAAAAACAACGATGAGTAAAAAAAAGATTTTATGCACAAAAGAACAATGTAAAGAAATATTCAGCAAATGTAAAAATAGAACTGAATTTAAAGAAAAATACTATGGTGCATATTGTAGATGCAAAGAAAATGGGTGGTTAAAAGAAATTTGCCCATCATTTTTTGATTGGGATAAGCCTAAAACATTTGAAGAAGCAGTTGAAAGAACTAAACAATATGAATGTAGGAGCGATTTATGGAAAAATAGTCATAGACTATATTATTTTTTAGAAAAAAATGGATGGTTAGATAAAATTGACAACTTTAAAGTAATAACAGAAGAATCAGAAGTGCATTATGTATATGCCTATGAATTTCCTAAATATAATACAGCATATATAGGTAGAACAATAAGTATTAGGAAAAGACACTTGCAACATTTAAGATATGAAAGTTGTTCTTTGGGTAAATTTATCAAATCTAAGGGTATTAAAAACCTTAATGCGCCAAAGATACTATATGAGAAATTAAATGCCAAAGAAAGTCAAGAAAAAGAAGCAGAACAGATTGAGGAATACAAGAAAAATGGTTGGGTAGTATTGAATACTGCAAAGGCTGGGAGTCTTGGCACAATTTCACATAGATATACAAGAAAAGTATGTTATGAATTAGCTAAACAATTTAAAACCAAAAAAGAGTTTAGGGAAGCGTATAGGAATGTATATTTCAAATGCTTGGAAAAAGGATGGCTAAACGATTATGATTGGTTAGAAAGAACATTCAGAAAGAAAAAAATTTTTACCTATGAAGAATGTAAAAACGCTGCTAATAAGTGTAAATCTCGCACAGAATTTAGAGATAAATATCGCCAAATGTATTTACAATCTCACAAAAATGGGTGGATAGATGAATTTATTAAATCTAAAAAAATGAAAAATAAATAGTGTTTTATTTGGTCAGGTTATTTTTTTTTCGTACCTTTGCACCAACAAAAAAGTTAAGAGATATGGAAAAAAAGAGAAAACCGAGATTGAATACTTGTAACGGCTGCATGATGCCTTACAGATATGTGCGTGTTAAGGTTAAG
>JAFVBS010000007.1 GCA_017479865.1 Clostridia bacterium | reverse complement strand
GTTTGGTAGAGCGCTAGTTTTGGGAACTAGAGGTCGCAGGTTCGAACCCTGTTACTCCAACTGTGTTATTAGCTTAGTTGGTTAAAGCGTCAGATTGTGGATCTGAAGATCACGGGTTCGAGTCCCGTATAGCACCTTTAATATGGTCCAGTGGACAAGTTGGTTTAAGTTGCCACCCTTTCACGGTGGAGATCGATGGGTTCAAATCCCTCCTGGATCATTCATGTGGTAGAGCGTTTGGATATTATACTTCTTAAATACTGTGATACCCAGTAGCCACATATATTATTATTTAATATTCCTCAATAGCTCAGCTGGCTGGTAGCGTCTGACTGTTGAATATTAATGACATCATAGGAAGATTTACAAATAAGAGCCTTGCTAATTTAAGCAAGAAATATTATTTAAAAAAAGGAAGTTTTTTATGAATAGTAAAATGATAGGAAATATAGGTGAAGCAAAAGTTTTATGTAAGTTCGTAGAATTAGGGATACCAGTATATGTACCCTTTGGAGATAATGAGAAAGCAGACCTAGTTGCTGATTTTAATGGAAAACTTAATAAAATACAAGTTAAAACTTCTATAAAAACAGAAAATGGAGGAATGGTATTTGATCTAACTTCATCTACTAAACACAGAAAAAACGGGACAAGACATGTTTATACAGCAGATGAAATTGATTATTTTGCTTGTTATAGTATCGCTAGAGATAAAGTGTTTTTAATAAAGGTAAGAGACGCTCCAAATACAAGTTTAACAATTAGATATGAAAAACCTAAAAATAATCAAGTACCTGGAATAAAATTTGAAAAAGATTATTTAATTGAAAATGTTTTACATATAAAGACCTCGTATAAAATCTAACATAACATTTAATGTTGAATATGCTTACATAGCTCAATGGTAGAGCATTCGGCTGTTAATCGAAGGGTTGTAGGTTCGAGTCCTATTGTGAGCGCTACAATACTAAAGAAAGGAATTAAGAAAATGTATTGTTTAATCACAAAAGATCAAGCAGTAAAAACTGATCGAATATGTCGCCCAATAATTTTCGTCGGAAATACGGGTCATTATCTCAGCTGGTTAGAGAGTTCGCCTCATAAGCGAAAGGTCAAGTGTTCGAATCACTTATGACCCATTAATACGCCGTCATAGCACAATTGGCAGTGCAGCTCACTTGTAATGAGAAGGTTGAGGGTTCAAGTCCTTCTGTCGGCATTAATATATGAAAGGAATTTATATTAAATGGCATCACAGAATAAGAAAAATAAAGCTAAAAACTCATATATCAGAAATGGAGCTGAAGCACAAAAAGGCATTAAATGTAAAAGAACATGGTATTTTACAAAAGCTAATCGCACAGCTAATAAAAATATGTGTAAGAATATTGCTAGATAGCTCAGTTGGTTAGAGCGCTGGATTCATACCCCAGAGGTCCCGTGTCCGATTCACGGTCTAGCAACTTTGCAGGTGAGTGAAACGGAATATCACACTAGGCTCATGCCCTAGTAATAAT
>JAFVBS010000028.1 GCA_017479865.1 Clostridia bacterium | reverse complement strand
TATCTTTATCTTGTGCCTCTTTTTGTGCCTCTGCTGCTCCTTGTGCTCGTTTGATAATGCCGTTGTCGCTAAATACCATTTGAATAGTAACACTTGCTAGTATGAGCAATACCACAATGGTAACGACTAGCGCAATGAGTGTAATTCCGTTTTTGTTTTTTAACATGTTTTTCATCTTTTGAATTCTCCTTTACTGTTTCATAAAATTGATAATTATTATTTTGCCATAAATTCTACTACTTCAGAGTATTCACCTGCTACCAATCTGCCATCAACATACTGGTAAGCTCTTACTCTTGCTGTATAATGATCTCCTTTTTCTGTTAAACCTAAAATAGTTTTGCTATTAGTATAAGCTTGAAACTTTGTTTCTCCACTAAATCCAGGAATTGTAAGAGCAATTTCATAATATTTTGCATTGGTTACTTTGTTCCAAGTCAATGAGACTGTATCCCTTGTTACTTTTGCTTTGACATTTTTTACTCTAGCAACGTCTAGGTTATTTTCCCATGGACTTTCCTTTTCTGTTTTAAACCTGGCAATGTTAGAATATTCTGCATATATTTTTTTACCATTAACATATTCATAAGCCATTACTCTGACACGATAACTTGTATTATAACTTAAATCATCACTATATAAGGTCATATAGTTTTTAGTAATATCATCTACTTTTTGAAAAGTTTTATTTTCTTTTGATAAATATACTTCATATCCACTGGCTCCCTCTACTGGCCACCATTGTAGATATGCCTCATTTCTATTTTTTACTTCTGCTGTTAAATTTTTTGCTGCCGATATTTGTTTCTTTTCGGTGGTAAACTTTACTGTTTTATAATTATTACTATATTTTATTTTTCCGTTATTTTCTGTATAAGCAACAATTTTAACAGTATATTCAGTATTATAGTCTAATTTAGAAGTAGATAAACTCGTTTTAGTTGTATTAGTCGTAAAGTGATAATATGACTCATTTTCTCTTTTAATATAAACTCCATAACCATCTGCATTGGTTGCCTTATTCCAATTAATTGTTACGCTCTTTCCTGAAACTTTTGCTGTTAAGTTTTTTACGGCACCAGCTTCAATTTTATCATTGTACTTTTCATTATTTTGTTTCGTATGAATTGATATTTTGGCTGATGGCGATTCTTCTCCATAAGTTGTTGATGAATTTGATTGCTTGTAAGCTCTTACTTTAAATTCATAGGTTATTCCTTCTTTGCAATTGATAATAACAGCATGATTTGTGTTGACCTTTCCAATAGAAATATAGTCTAAATTTGGCACTTTAACAAATACTTCATATCCTGTTGCATTTGATACCTGAGACCAATTTAAAGTAACATTTCCACCAGTTTGACTTGCTGTGAGTGTTTTTGTTTTATCTAAAGTCGTTCTTTCTGTTGTTTCAACTGTAATAGCATTTGAAAAATTGCCTGTTATTTTCGTCCCATTGTTTTTCTTTTGATAAGCTCTTACTTTTGCCGAATAGGTAACTCCTTTTTTAAAGCCAATCACACGAGCTTCTGTTCCTGTAACGGAACCTATGTATTGATATTCTTTTCCTGCGGTACTAATAAAAATGTCGTATCCATCTGCATTAAAAACTTTATCCCAATAAAAACTAACAACATTTTCCTGTCTTTCCATTTTTAAATTCAATACTTTGCTGATTGCTGCAGCCTGTATAGAACTAGTCATCATTAGTAATAACATTAAGGTAAGTATTATAATCATTGCAATACTTTTTTTCATATTCATAATATAACTCCCCTTTCCAGCCACATTTTATCATGCTTTTATTTGTTCTGTCAATATATTTTTTACCGTTTTATGTTTACTTTTGTAACTTATAATATTTTAATTACTTGTTCGATTGGCATGCCCGGTTTTTCAGGAATTGCTAGCACTTGAATTTTTGCTACTTTATCGCCAAATTTTACTTCTACAATATCTCCTACTTTAATATTGTAACTCGGTTTTACTGTTTTTCCATTGACGCTAATTCTTCCCCCATCTGCCGCCTCATTAGCAACAGTTCTTCTTTTAATTACTTTTGTCACTTTTAAAAATTTGTCAATTCTCATGTTCTTCTCCTTTCAAGCTATTTTTATTATAACAATATTTTATTTAATTTTTAAATGGTTACTAATTTCCAATCGCAAGATGACAAGCAAATTTGCGCTTTAGATACTTTTCTTTGCAAAGCTTCTTCTAATGCTTTGGTATAAATTTCTAATTGCTTACGATATTTTTCTGCTACTTCTTTTTCTTTTCCCTTTGGCACATAATCCGTCTTGTAATCTACTAAAATAAGTTCATCATTTTGATTAATATAGTAAAGGTCGATAATTCCCTGTACCAAAATATTCTTTTCAGAATTTTGAGCTTCTGCTATTAATTCTTTTGCGGGAAGATTAATATAAAATGGGGCTTCTTTATGGACTTCTTTTGCTTGTTTTAACTCTGCAAATAATGGCTTTTTTGTATAATTTTCAAGCAGACTAATATCAATGCTATCCGCTTCTATTGATGTAATAATTTGCTTCTGTTTTAGCTCTTCTATCAGCCCTGTAATTTTTTCGGTTGAATATTCTTCCTGCTCATTCAGTTTTTGAATACATAAATGTACTAAGCTTCCTCGTTTTGCTGGTGTTATTTTTTCTTGTTCTTTTAAAAATTTGGGTGTAATTTCTGTAATGTGCATTGACAATTCTTTGTCAGAAGAATTTACTATTTCTTCTAGACTCACTTCTTCTGATTGCCCATCTTGTTCCTTGATTTTGCTAACAGAAGTTTTGGTTGGAAGTTTGGTATCAATTTCATTTTCATATTTCCATGATAATGTTTCTTTGATTGCTTCATACTCGTCAGAAGCATCCTGACTTTCTATTTTTTTCTGCAGAATTTGTATCATATTTGTTTGTGCTTTTTCTTGTTGCTGGTTGACTAATTTGCTAATTTCTGTTTTCGAATAAGAATTTAATGTCATAATGTTTGTAAGAGGTATACTTTCTCCTTTTAACATGACATTTTTATTTTGATTTGCCAAATATACATATTCTATCCAATCTAAATAGGAATGAGATTTCTTCAAAAGCTTGCTATCTAATTTTTCATTTTGCTCATACATCGCAAGTAGCTGTTCTTTTTTTGCAATTTCTTTTGCCAAGTCTTTGCTTCTTCCAGTAATCATTAGTTTTTCCTTCGCACGTGTTAGCGCAACATACAAAATTCTTTCTTCTTCCGAAAGAGTTTCTCTTTTCATTTGCATTTTAATAGCTTCTTTTGCCAATGTGTTATACTTAATTTTTCTTTCCGTATCAATCAAAGTAGGTCCAAAGCCCAAATCTTGATGAAATAAAATGGAATCATTTATATCCTTTAAATTAAAACGTTTTTGGCACGCGCATAAAAAGACTACCGGAAACTCTAATCCCTTACTTTTGTGAATACTCATAATGCGAATAACATTCTCGTTTTCTCCAATCAGCTTAGCCGAGGCAAGGTCCCCGTTTTGTTTTTTTAATCGCTCCATAAATTGAATAAAAGAAAATAATCCTTTAAAGCTTGCCGTTTCATATTTTTTTGCTTTTTCAAAAAGCATTTTCAAATTTGCCTGTCTCATTTCTCCATTAGGAAGTAGTCCTACATAATGATAATATCCTGTGTCCAAATAAATTTGCCAAATCAGTTCATCTAATGGCATATATTGTTCTTTTTGTTTCCAATTTTCTAAATCGGAAAGCAATTTTTCTATTTTCTCTTTGAGTTCTCCTTCGCAAGAAATTCTTTTCTTTAAAAGTGCCTCATAAAAATTGCAATTTTTATCTGCCAAGCGAATGTTCATTAAATCATTGTCCGTAAAGTTAGCAATACTAGACCTTAGTACAGTGACTAATGGAATGTCTTGCATTGGATTATCAATAATTTTCAAAACCGATAGCATAGTTTGAATTTCTGGTGTATCAAGGTAAGATCCAGAGGTATCAGTAAAGACTGGTAAGTCAAGGTTATTCAATTCTTGTTCATAAATAGTTGCTAAACTAGAGGTTGCTCTTAGTAAAATAACAATATCTTGATAGGTAATCGGGCGATAACCTTTTTTTCTATCATAAACTTGATAGCCACTACTTATTAATTGTTGAATTTTGTGTGCCACAAATTTTGCCTCTAGCACTTCATCTTCAATTTTTTCTTGTTCTTCTTCCTCTTCTTCCTCCTCTTGAAAAGCGGTGATGTTGTCATTTTCCTTCATATCAATAATATCAATTTCTGTTGTATTGGTATGTAAAGCTCGTTTTTCAGGTAAGTCTGTTGCTAATTCTGGATAATTTGCTCCATAATTTAAATATTCATTTTCACTGTAAGAAATATCGCCTAATTCTTTACTCATAATACTTTCAAAGACGAGATTAGTAATATCTAACACATTTTTTCTACTACGAAAATTACGGAATAATTGAATTTTTAAGTTATCTGCTTCTTTTTGATTTTCTTTTAATTGGTAGGTATCATACTTTTGTAAAAATAGTTCTGGTCTTGCTTGTCTAAACTTATAAATACTTTGTTTCACATCGCCCACCATAAAAATATTATTGCCTCTGGAAATGCTATTTAAAATACATTCCTGTACTAAGTTACTATCTTGATATTCATCAATGGCAATTTCTACAAATTTTTCTTTATATTTTTTGGCTGCTTCTGTTTCTTGTCCATCTCTTCCTAATAGAATTTTTAAGGCAAAATGCTCAATATCATTAAAATCAATGCAGTTTTTTTCTTTCTTTTTCTCTGCAAAAGCTTGTGAAAACTCTAATACTATTTTTTGTAATTCTTGCAAAATAGGCTCCATTGCTTGCAAGTCTTTCAAAATTTCTTGTGAAGATGCAGTGAGGAATTTTCCTATCACTTCATTAATTCTCTTTTTCACACTATCTCTTACTTCTTTTGCCTCAATTTTCAAATCCATGGTTACTTTTTTATCCACTGGCCATTTATTCCACGCGATAAAATTTTTAGCTTGATAAGCTTCTTCCCATGAATTCATATGATTTAAAAAGTTGGATATATTTTCAATATCTTCGCGAATAGCCAATTCAAATTTTGTTAATTCCGAAAAGCAATTTAACTTCTTTTGCATATTTTGTAGTTTTAGAATGCCTTCTTCCATTTCTTCTTTGATTTCTTGTAAAATAATGGTTCCCCATTCCGTTTCTGCAAAATCTTTGATTACCCTCGCTTCGAACATGTTAAGTTTTTCTTGTAGCCATTTGTTTGGAAATGGGCTACTTTGAATGAAGCGGTAAAGTGATAAAATAAGCTCCGACAATGCTTCATCACTTCGATATGTAGTATACGTTTCTAATAATTTTAAAAAACCACTGTCCTGCTCTAAATATTTTTCCTCAAAAAGCTCGTCCAAAGTTTCTTGCTTTAATAAGTCAACTTCTGCCGTATCTGCAATTCTAAAATTGCTAGGAATATCAATTTCATAAAAATAATTATGAATAACTTCTAAACAAAACGAATGAATGGTACAAATGCTAGCTTTATGAAGCAAAGTCATTTGTTTTTGTAAATGCATATCACTTGGATTTCTTTCTAGTTTTTGGTCAATAGCCTCTAAAATTCTTTCTCTCATTTCAGCCGCAGCCGCATTGGTAAAAGTAACTACTAGCATTTTATCAATATCCATTTTTTCATCAATTACCTTATGAATCATTCTTTCAACAAGCACAGCAGTTTTACCACTACCGTGCGGCAGCGGCAACTAAGATATTAGAACCCTTTTCTTCAATTGCTTGTAATTGTTCTTTTGTCCATTTTACTTCAGCCATATTGTCTCCTTTGATATTTGAGAATAATGATAATATTTCATTTTTATGGCTTCATTATATCTTATTCATTTGATATTTTCAACTTTTTATTTGTGACATTTAGAAAATTAATTAGAAAGAAGTATGATAGACATAAATTAATAAAAATGAAGAAATTTTATGAAAAACTTCTTCATTTTTTATTCTCCTTATGTTATCTGTTGCAGCAGCCACAGTTTGTAAATAATAGTAAGAAAATAAGAATAAAGAATAAAATGCTACTATCTCCACAACCACAACCACAGCCACCAAATAAATTGCCTAGGCCATTGTTTCCATTGTTGTTTCCACAATTTCTGCTATATTCAGCATTGTTCATATCTTCTGGCATACTTCTTCCCCCTTTTTATGTTTTTTCAGTTTCATATCGCTTTGACATTCCTGATATAATATAGTATGCAAAATAAAAAAACTATGTTACAATAATGATGAATGTAAACAAGTTAAAAATGTACATTATGTTCTGGCCATGTTGCTGGAAATTTGTATTACTATTTGGGAGGTTCCAAAAAAATGAATCAAGTAGAATTATTAGCTCCTGTTGGAGATTGGGATTGTTTAAAGGCTGCTGTGCAAAATGGTGCTGACAGTGTTTATTTTGGTGTAGATCAATTTAATGCCAGAATGTTTGCTGAAAATTTTACATTGCAAAACTTAAAGGAAGCAGTTCTCTATTGTAAACTGCGTAATGTAAAAGTCAACCTTACTATTAATACATTAATTAGAGATTCAGAATTTGAATCCGCTCTTGAGGTTGCTAAAGCAGCTTACGAATGTGGTGTAGATGCCTTGATTGTTCAAGACTTTGGTTTGGCTAAATACCTAATTTCTCATTTTCCTTTACTTCCTATTCATGCAAGTACACAAATGACAGTACATAATTTGCAAGGAGTTTTAGAATTAGAAAAATTGGGCTTTCAAAGAGTTGTGCTTGCTAGGGAATTATCTTGTGAAGAGATTGAATATATTTGCAAGAATTCAAAAGTGGAAATTGAAACCTTTATTCATGGCGCCCTATGTATTTGCTATTCTGGTCAATGCTTATTTTCTAGTGTTGTAGGAGGACGCTCTCGGAAATCGAGGAAAATGTGCAGGACCTTGCAGACTTCCTTATGAGTTACTTGCCAAAAATAACGAAACTCACGAAACCATTGGTTTTGGGAAGGGCTATTTGTTAAGTCCAAAGGATTTATGTGGAATTGCTTATCTTCCACGACTTATTCATGCAGGAGTAAAGTGTTTTAAAATCGAAGGAAGAATGAAAAATCCAGAATACGTAGCAACAGTAACAAGAATTTATCGAAAATATATTGACATGGTATTAAATGAGCAAGAATTTATTATTGATGAAAATGATGTGAACGATTTAATGCAAGTATTTAATCGTGGCGGATTTTCAAGTGGTCATTTAAGTGATAATCCAAATTCAGAATTTATTTTTTCTGAAAAGCCCAGCAATTGTGGTATGTTCTTAGGAACCATTAAAGGCTATCATCCAAGCAAAGGACATATTACATTAAAGCTTCAGTCCCCCTTAGAATTAGGTGATTCTATTTCTGTTGAAAGAGAGGATGGAAAATATTTTGTATCAGAATTAATGCAAAAAAATCAAAATATTAAAAACGCAGGGACAGCCACAGAAGTTACCATAGGTAGAATGAAAGGTAACATTCATGTTGGAGATAAAGTATATAAAATGACAAGTAAAAGCTTAACCGAGAAAGCTCGTCAATCTTATGAAACTCAAGAAAACAAAAAAGTAGCGCTTCAATGCAAAATAGCCATAAAAAAAGATGAACCTATCAAAATGAAGATTTACACTACCAATCAGCAGTCCATCTCTGAAATTTATCGTCATATCAATATTGAAGTGGTATCTGATACTATTCCAGTTGACGCTTTGAAAACACCAATTAGTGTGGAAAGGGTTATCAAACAAATTTCAAAGACGACGAATACACCTTACTTTTTTGAAAATATAACTGTTTTGTTAGATGATGGGCTGTATGTTCCTAGCATTAGTGCTTTAAACGAATTAAGAAGAACCGCCTTAGAAAAATTAGAAAAAGAAATTGAAAATCGTATGATGAGAAAATTGCCAGACATACAAGAGGAATCTTTAGAGACTGTTACTTATATTCCACCTTTGGAGCATCCTAATATTTCTCTTTTCTTGCGAAACATTCATTTAGATGACGACTATACCAAACTAGATCAAGCAAAAATTCATCGTATTTATATTTCCTTAAGACAGATGGTCGAGAAAAAATATAGTAATATTATACACTACCTAGCCGAAAATTATGATTTATACATTTATTTGCCAACTATTGTGAAAGGAAATTACAAAAATATTATTGTCAATTCTTTAGAGGAAATTACCAAGCAGTTTCCAATTAAGGGATTTGTCATTTCCAATATTGCTGATTTTGAATTTTTACAAAAATATGCCACTAACTATGATTTGATTGGCAATTACTCCTTAAACGTATTCAACAGCCATACTTTGGAAGAATACTCTCATTTAGGATTAAGTTGCATAACCCTTTCTCGCGAGTTAAATCAAGAGGGAATTAACGAAATGATTCATAATTCTAATGTAGATATTGAAATGATTGTTTATGGCAATTTACCAATTATGGCCACCAATTACTGTTTTTTAGGGAAGTCAAATCGTTGTTACCCTGACTGTGGCATGAACTGCCATAAGAACAATACCTATTATTTAAAGGATCGCCTTGGATTTGAATTTCGTGTCATTCCAGATGATTTGCAAACTGTATCACTCATTTTTAACAGTAAAACTCTTTCAATTGCTACTCATGCTATTTCCGTTAACTTTGTCAGACTTGATATGATTGATGAAACGGTTGATGAAATGAACGAAGCGATTAGTAAAGCTTATCAACGTGAGCGTTTAGAAGGCTTGCAATATACCAGTGGAAATTTGAATAAGGAAGTATAAAAATAAAAAAATAACTAGTTAGTTCAAAAATTTGCGACTAACTAGTTTTCTTTGATATCTTGTCAGCTTTGATTTTGTATCATTGAAATATTACTCAATTTCATCATTACAATCTTCAAATTGTGAGTTGTATAGTTTGGCATAAAAGCCATCTTTTTTTAGTAGTTCTTCATGGGTTCCTTGTTCTACAATATCTCCCTCATTTAGCACCAAAATTAAGTCAGCGTTCTTAATGGTAGATAATCTGTGAGCAATAATAAAGCTCGTTCTTCCCTTCATCAAATTATCCATTGCAGCTTGAATTTGCCCTTCTGTTCTTGTGTCAATGGAACTGGTTGCTTCATCTAAAATTAAAATTTGAGGATTCGTCAAAATAACTCGTGCAATGGTTAGTAATTGTTTTTGACCTTGTGAGACATTGCTTGATTCTTCATCAATCACCATATCATACCCTTTTGGAAGTGTTTGAATAAAGTGATGCACATGTGCCGCTTTTGCCGCCTCTATTACTTCTTCCCTTGTTGCATCTGGCTTTCCATATTTGATATTTTCTTCTACTGTTCCTCCAAATAACCACGTGTCTTGTAACACCATTCCAAACATTTGACGAAGTTCTCCACGATTAAAATCCTGAATATTGTGTCCATCTACTAAAATGCTACCAGAATTCACATCATAAAAACGCATTAGCAATTTAACAATTGTAGTTTTTCCGGCACCAGTTGGCCCTACAATAGCAATCTTTTGACCGTCTCGAACTTGTTGATTAAAATCATGAATAATCATCTTTTCTGCATCATAACCAAACTGCACATGGTCAAAAGTGACATTTCCTTTTAATCCTTTTGTAGAAACTGCATTTTCAATTTTCTGCACCTCCTCTGGCTCTTCCAAGAATGCAAAAATTCTTTCAGAGGCAGCTACTGCTGATTGTATAGTACTAGAAATTTGGGCAATTTGATTGATTGGTTGTGTAAATTGCCTACTATATTGAATGAAAGATTGAATATTTCCTACAGTAATTTTACCTTGAACTGCTAAATATCCTCCTAAAATAGCCACTCCTACATAACTAACATTTCCCGCAAAATTCATAATAGGATACATTAAACCTGATAAAAATTGCGATTTCCATCCAGCATGATACAATTCTTCATTCATTTTTGAGAATGTTTGAATTGCTTTTTCTTCTCCATTAAATACTTTAACAATATCATAGCCACCATAAATTTCTTCTACTTCGCCATTAACATGCCCTAAATATTCTTGTTGTGCGGCAAAGTATTTTTGTGATTTTGTCACAACAATTTTCACAATCATGGCTGCAATTGGCACAATAATAACTGAAACTAAAGTCATCCAGCCACTGATGGAAAGCATCATAATGAAAATTCCTATTAAAGTACAAACTGCTGTAATAATTTGTGTCACACTTTGATTCATATTTTGTGAAAAAGTATCAACATCATTTGTAACAATGGAAAGAATTTCGCCATTTGTTTTTTTGTCAAAATATTTCATTGGCAATCGGTTCATTTTTTGAGCAATATCATTTCTTAATTGATACGTTATACTCTGTGATACTTTTGTCATGGTAAAACTTTGAATAGCAGAGAATAGCATACTCACAATATATAGTGCTAATAATGTTAATAAAATTTGTGCAATCTTTTCAAAGTTAATCCCCGTGCCACCTGATAATTTTCCTACTAAACCGTTAAAAATTTCGGTAGTTGCATTTCCTAAAATTTTGGGACCTATAATAGTAAAAATGGTACTAGCAATTGCAAAGACAAATACAATGACGAGTTGCCATTTGTACTTTGCTAAATAATTTTTTGCAATTTTTTGAATGGTTCCTTTAAAGTCTTTTGCTTTTTCAGTAGAACCTCTTCCTCCAGGTCCTACTGGTCCTCTTCCTCCCATGGGAGGATTTTGTTTTGTTTTGTTTGCCATTATTCCAATTCCTCCTTTGAAAGTTGTGATAATGCAATTTGCTTATATACTTCGCAATTTTGCATCAATTCTTCATGTGTACCCTTTCCTACAATTTTGCCCTCATCTAGCACAATAATTTGGTTTGCATGAAGAATGGTATTAATTCTTTGTGCCACAATAATGACTGTTTTATTCTTTGTTTTTTCAGCAATCGCGGCTCTTAATTTTGTGTCTGTCTTATAATCTAGCGCAGAAAAGCTATCGTCAAATACTAAAATTTCTGGGTCTTTGGCAATTGCTCTTGCAATTGATAAACGTTGTTTCTGTCCACCAGATACGTTGTTACCACCTTGTGCAATTGGCGCATCATATTTTTCTGGTTTGTTTTCAATAAATTCTGTTGCCTGTGCTATTTCGGCAGCTAACTTCATTTGTTCATCAGACATCGTTTCATCACTATATTTAATGTTAGATTCAATGGTTCCAGAGAACAATACCCCTTTTTGTGGAACAAATCCAATGACTTTTCTTAGGTCTTGTTGCGTTACCTCGCGAATGTCTATTCCATCTACTAAAATTTTTCCTGAAGTTACATCATAAAAACGCGGAATTAAATTCACAACTGTAGACTTTCCACTTCCTGTACTACCAATAATAGCAGTTGTTTCACCAGGCTTTGCCACAAATGAAATATCTTGTAATAGAGGTTCTTCTGCATCCGGATAGCGGAATGTAACATGGTTAAATTCTACAATTCCTTTTTTACTTAAATCAAATTGTTTTGGGTGTTCTTGGTCTTGAATGCTGTTTTTACTATCTAATACTTCATTAATACGTTTTGCCGATACACTCGCTCTTGGAAGCATAATAGAAATAGCAGAAATCATTAAGAAGGCCATAACAATTTGCATGGTGTATTGAATAAATGCCATCATATCTCCTACTTGCAATGTTCCATTGTCAACATTCTTGCCTCCTACCCAAATAATCAAAAGCGAAATTCCATTCATCACAAGCATTAGTGCTGGCATCATTAGGTTCATGGCATTGCTAACAAATTTGTATACTTTGGTAAGATTAGTGTTTGCCTCATCAAAGCGCTTTTCTTCACGTTTTTCGGTATGAAAGGCACGAATGACAGGAATTCCTGTTAAAATTTCACGCGATACCAAATTTAATTTATCAATAAGAGATTGCAATCTTTTGAATTTTGGCATTGCCGTAATAAATAGAATCATTACAATGAATAGAATAATTAAAATGGCTAATCCAATAATCCAGGCCATTGACTGGTCATTGCTAGTAAGCACTTTAAATAGTCCTCCAAAGCCTATAATTGGAGAATAAATAACAACTCTAAATAGAATAGCAAGTAATGATTGAATTTGCTGAATATCATTGGTACTACGCGTAATTAAAGAGGCTGTTGAAAATTGTTTAAATTCTGCAGTTGAAAATTCAAGTACTTTTTTAAATATTTTTTCTCTGAGTGTTCTGCCTAATCTTGCAGCTACCCTTGCCGATAACAACATAATGGTAATTCCAGTAACCATACTAATAAATGCAACACCTAGCATTTGAAGTCCTGATTTTAGAATGTATTGATTTTGATACTTATCTGTATCAATACCAACTTGTTGATATTCCTCTTTCACCGCTGTGATGACTGCTTGCTCTAAAATACTTTCTGGCATTCGCTCAATTTGTGCAGTTGCCCCTGATAGTTTTTCCTGCATAGCATTTTGCCCTGCTGCTTTTTGGTTTTCCATTGCCTGCTTAATTATTTCTAATGCACTACTTTCTTGGTACATTGCTTTTGCTTGTTCTGGCATTTGTGCTAAGAGCTGTTCTTTTATTGGTGCTCCTGTTTCTTCATTTGATAGTGAATATACAATCATCAAAGGCTTTGCAATGCTTTGGTTTAGCTTGTTCAATTCTTCTTGACTTAATTCTTTGCGTAAGTATAGCTCTTCTGTTTTTAATTTTGGATATTTTTTAACATATGTTTCATAGTCTTGCGTAGCAAGTGTTTCTTTAGAAAGCAACGTATATTGATTTAAAATTGTTTCTTTTTCTTGAGTAAAGAGCAACGTTGCTTCCATTGTTTGCTTTCTTAGTACCTCTGGTGCTGTATTTTCAATTCCCCCTTGCTGAATTCCGATGTTGACTATTCTTGAAGTATAGTCTGGTAAGGCCAAATCAGCATTTGCTTGAATTACTAATAGTAAAACAATTGAAATAACTGATAGCCATGTTTCCTTTAAGTTTGCTAATAATTTTAACATGTTCTCTCTCCTTATTTTTCGTGGTATTTCTTTCGGTTCAACAAACGCCCCTATAATGACAAAAAACGAATTACTTCGTCTATGCTATTTTGTGGAGTTGAGGCTCCCGCCATAATTCCAATTTTTTGATGACCCTTGATAGCCGGTATTTTTTTTATTAATTCCTTTGCCTCTTCAATAAACTCTACTTTCTTGCAATGTTGGCATGCAACTTGGTATAACTTATTGGTGTTAGAGCTATTTTTTCCCCCAATAATAATCATACAGTCTACCCTAGATGCTAATTCTGCAGTTTCTTCTTGCCTCAGCCTTGTGGCATTACATATAGTATTTTTAATTACTATTTTGGGAATGCCTTGTAATTGTTGCTGAATAGTTTTTACTATCTTTTCAAAGTTTTCTAAATGATAGGTTGTCTGCGAGATAATAAGTAACTTTTCTTTTTGACTTTTTTGAAAATATTCAATTGCTTTTGGTATTTCTTGTTCATTCTCAATAATAGTATAATATTCTCCGCAAAAGCTTGCTGTTCCAATAACTTCAGCATGTTTTTTTTCACCAGTAAGAAAAATATAAAACCCTTTTTTAGCATACTCTTCAGCAATATTATGAATTTGTATTACCTTTGGACAAGTAAGGTCAATTAAAGAAATTTCTTTTTTTTGTGCTACTTCATAAACCTCTTTCGACACGCCATGTGCACGAATAATTACACTTGTTTTTGGTTGCTTTGCTTCTTCTAAACTCTCAACAACTTGTAAGCCCTCTTGGAATAGTTTTCCCATAACAATAGGATTATGTACTAGATTTCCTAAACAATAAATTGTATGCCCTTCATTGTCATTTGTGACTTTTTGCGCTCCTTCTACTGCTCTTTTCACTCCTCCACAAAATCCTGCTCTTTTTCCTACAATTATCTCCATCAATTTAATTCCTTCCTAATAATGATGAATTTGTTCATTATCTTATCATAAAAGCAAGGAATTATCAACCAATTCCCTGCCCTTTTTTCATAATCGTGACATTATTCTTAATCGATTTACAATTTCTACTAAGCTTTCTATTAAATAGTCTATTTCTTCTTTGGTATTATATTTTCCTATTGAAATTCTTAATGAACTACGTGCTATTTCGGGTGGTACTCCAATTGCTAACAATACATGAGAAGGATCTAGCGAACCAGAAGTACAAGCACTTCCGAGACGATGCACAAATTCCTTTAAAATCTAAATTTAAAAGTAAACTATCTCCTTGTACCCCCTGAAAAGAAATATTACTATTACCAGGCAGTCTATTTTCTGTATCACCATTTATTTTAATATTGGGTATATTCTCTAATACTTGTTTCTCATAATAGTCTCTTAGTTCTTTCACTTTTGTAATATGCTCTTCTAATTTTTGATTAACAAGTTCTATAGCTTTTCCTAAGCCTACAATTCCGGCTACATTTTCTGTTCCTGCTCTTTTATTTTTTTCTTGATGTCCCCCACAAATTATTGGATTGAATTGAATTCCCTTTTTGACATATAAAGCCCCAATTCCTTTTGGTCCATAAAATTTATGTGCTGATAAGGAAAGGCTATCAATATTCATTTTTTTTACGTCAATTTTCACATTGCCAACCGCTTGTACTGCATCAGTATGAAAATAAATATGGTTTTCCCTGGCAATTGTTCCAATTTGTTTCATTGGTTGGATAGTTCCAATTTCGTTATTGGCAAACATGATACTAATAAGAGTAGTTGTTGGCTTAATTGCACTTTTTAATTCTTCTAAATTTATCATTCCGTTTTCATTCACGTCAATATAACTAACTTCAAAGCCTTCCTTTTCTAATTGTTTACAAGTTTCTAAGACGGCAGGATGTTCGATTTTGGAAGTAATAATATGATTTCCCTTTGTTTGATAGCCATAGGCAATTCCTCTAATTGCTGTATTATCACTTTCGCTCCCCCCAGAAGTAAAATAAATTTCGTTTGGTTCACAGCCAAGTGCTTTGGCAACCTGCTCTCTTGCCTCTTCTACCGCTTTTCTTGTTTCTCGTCCTAATTGATAAACAGAAGAAGGATTTCCATAGGCTGTTGTCATATATGGTAGCATTGTTTTGATAACTTCTGCATCTGTTTGTGTTGTAGCACTATTATCTAAATAAATGGTATTCATACTCTTTCTCCTTCTTCTTTTAGCATGTCTTCTAATGTTTTGCTATTGACATACTCAGTAATGACATTGTCTAATCCTTTCCAAAAGGAATGTGTTTTGCAAATTTCTTTTCTAGCACATTCTTCCTCTGCCAAACAATAAATAGGAGTTAAGTCACCTTCTGTTGCTCTTAAAATATCTCCAATAATATATTCTTTTGGTTCCTTTGCTAGACGATATCCTCCTGTATTTCCCCTTGCTGTTTCTAAATACCCTGCCTTATTTAGTTTTGCAATGATTTGTTCTAAGTATTTGTTGGATATTTCCTGTCGATTAGCAATATCCTTTAATGAAATAAAGCTTCCATCATGATGCATTGCCAAATCTATCATAATTCTTAGTGCGTATCTTCCTTTTGTTGATATTTTCATTTTTACTCCTCCAATGGTTTTATTATACTACTAAATTGGTAGGAATAGCAAGTGTTTGTGCATTATTTTAATCATGTGTATACGAAAGATAGAAAATGAGAATCACATTGCATGTATATAACTGTCAATAAGGATACTTTTATGGTTTAAAGAGAATTTTTACAAAAATTCGTTTAAGGTAAAAGGCATGAAAAAATCGACTTTTTACAGTCGATTTCATTGTTTCGCCAAAGTGCGACGAAAATATTTTTTGGTGCGGATGAGAGGACTCGAACCTCCACGTCGTTGACACTGGTTCCTAAGACCAGCGCGTCTGCCAGTTCCGCCACATCCGCATATTTCTGCTAACAATGACTATTGTAGCACATTAGTCTTGCCATTGTCAACAGAAATTTTATATTTTTTTGTAAATAAGTTGCTCCTATGCCTCTTTTTTTGGTCTTCCTCTTTTTTTGGCTTGTTTTACCTCTTTTTCCTCTTGCCCTTTCTTTGAAGTTTTTTCCACTTCTGTCCTTATTTCTTTTTTTGTCTCGGTGTACCCTGGTTTTCCTAATAGCCTGAACATGTTTTGTTTATATTTTTCCACTCCTGGTTGATTGAATGGGTTTACGCCTAAAAGTTTACCAGACATTGCACAGCCTAGTTCAAAAAAGTAAATAAGATGTCCTAAATTATAGGTATTTAGTTTATCCATTGTAATCACAATATTAGGAACTCCTCCCTCTTCATGAGCTTCAATGGTTCCCTCCATGGCCTTTTTATTAACGTAGTCCAATCCTTTTCCCTCTAGATAATTAAGCTCATCTAGATTATCTTCATCTCTGTTTAATTGAATATCAGTTTCAGATTCTTTGATGTCAATCACTGTTTCAAATAAATTTCGTCTTCCCTCTTGAATGTATTGTCCTAAAGAATGAAGATCTGTGGTAAATTCAGCTCCAGTAGGATAAATTCCTTTTTGTTCTTTTCCTTCACTCTCTCCAAAAAGTTGCTTCCACCATTCAATTATGTAATGTAGACGGGGTTCATAGCTGACAAGTATTTCAATGTTTTTTTCTTCTTGATATAGCATATTTCTTGCAACCGCATATTGATAACATGCATTATACTTTAAGTTTTTGTCCAAATATTTTCCCTGTGCAAATCGAGCCCCTTCTATGAGTTCATCAATATCAATTCCCGCTACTGCAATTGGTAAAAGCCCTACTGCTGTTAGCACAGAATATCTTCCTCCCACATTATTAGGAATGATAAGGGTAGTATACTTTTCTTCGTTGGCAATTTGTTTCAGAGCTCCCTTTTCTTTATCAGTTGTAACATAAATTCTTTTTCTTGCTTCTTTTAGTCCATATTTATTTTCTAATAACTCTCTAAAAATGCGAAAAGCAATGGCAGGTTCAGTTGTTGTTCCTGATTTTGAAATTACATTTATTGAAACATCTCTATTGCCAATGAGCTCTATTAAATCATTAATATAGTTAGGGCTTAAATTATTTCCCACATATAAAATTTGAGGAGTTTTGCGTTGTTCTTTAGAAAGCAAATTATAGAAAGTGTGATTTAGTGCTTCTATCACAGCTCTCGCCCCTAAATAGGATCCCCCAATTCCAATGACAACGAATACTTCAGAGTCTTTTCTGATTTTTTGAGCTGCTTTTTTGATATTTTCAAATTCTTTTTTGTTATAATTACTAGGAAGTTCAAGCCACCCTAAAAATTCTTTTTCATCATTACTTTTTTCATGCAACTCATCATGGATACTTGCTACTTTGTCAGCATATTGCATTACGTTTTGTTCTAGAATATTAGCGTGTTTTAAATTTAATTGGATATTATTTTGCATTTTTTCTCCTCCTCTTTTGTATTTATTCTTATTTTATACTATCTATTCTTTTTATTCAACCTTTCAATTTAAATTTTTTTGATATTTTTAATACTCACCCTAGTTGCTGGCAAGAGCTAAGTTATTTGATTTGTTATTTCTATAAAATATAGTCGACTTCACGCTCTATCCACACTATCCATGACTTCTTTGCAATCTTTCCAGTTTGCCATTTTAATACAATCATAGTCTTGGCTTAATTTTTCTAGGATTTTCGGTGTTTCATCATGAGAGTCTAAATCGGTCACAATAATATTCTTCACAGTTTCTTCTTTTCCATACAGAAGACGGAACACAAAGGAACGCAAAAAACCTTCTATTTTCTTTTCCTGATTTTTAGCCGCAATAATCACATAAATGCCATCTGACCTTAAGTTGGTATATGTATAGGTATAAACAATGGTTTTCACAATTTCAATTAATCCATAAAGTGCCAAAACCCATAAAATTCCATTAAGAATAAAATTCCACATTAGGCATCTTTCCTTTCTGCTCATATTTTATGTTGTGAAATTTTTTTATGTTACTGTTTTTGACACATTTACTTGTTTATTGTATAATTTAACTATGAGAGATTTGATTGTAGAGAAAAAATATGATGAAAAAAAATTAAATATTGTGTTACAAGATCATTTTGATGGTCTTACTTTCCCTGCCTTTTGCAAGGCATTGCGAAAAAAAGATATTCGTGTGAATGAGGTGCGTGTTAGCGAAAATGTAACTGTTCATACAGGAGATCATATTAAAATTTTTTTGGTAGATGAAGATTTATATCAAAATGCAAAAATAGAAATTATTTACGATGATGACAATATTTGTGTAGTAAATAAGCCAAATGGCATTGAGGTAACAGGAGAACATTCCTTAACAACTCAGTTGCAAAATCAATTTCAAAATAAGGCAATTGCCCCTTGTCATCGTTTGGATAGAAATACCTCTGGCTTAGTTTTATTTGCAAAAAATGGAGTTGCTTTATCAATTTTATTAGAAAAATTTAAACATCACGAAATTGAAAAGCATTATTTAGCAACTGTATATGGCATTCCAAAAGAAAGCCAAAAGACTTTAACTTCTTATCTTTTTAAAGATAACAAAAAATCAATGGTGTATATTTCTGATGCTCCTAAAAAGGGGTATGTGCCAATTGTTACTTCCTACAAAATTGTCAAAAAAAATGTGCAGGAAAACACGTGTGTATTAGATGTGACCCTTCATACTGGAAAAACGCATCAAATTCGTGCTCATTTGGCGCATATTGGCTTTCCAATTATTGGTGACCGGAAAATATGGGAATAATGAGATTAATAAAAAATTTAAAGTGAAAAAGCAAATGCTTTGCAGTAATAGCCTTGCCTTTCACTTTAAAACTGATAGCGGTATTTTGAACTATTTAAATGAAAAGAAAATTGTACTACCTTAATAGTTTGTTTTGATTGCTACTATTTTCCAATAAACATTTGCACATATATTTTTCCATATTTTGAGCCATTTACCACTCCTATGCCAGTGTGAGTAAAATTGCCATTTAGAATATTAGCTCGATGCCCAGATGAATTCATCCAAGCATTGACCGCTGCACTATTGCTAGAATTTCCTGCAATATTTTCTCCTGCTGTTCTATAGGATATTTTAAAACTTTTTAACATGTCAAATGGTGAACCATAGGTTGGTGATGTATGTGAAAAGTAGTTATTATTCACCATATCTTGCGCTTTGATTCTGGCTACTCTTTGAACTTCGCTATCTACTTTTAATGCTGCGAGGCCATTTGATGCTCTTTGCTGGTTAATTAAATTGAACACTTCTTGCTCATCAGCAGTTAACGTCGTAGTAGTTTGAGTCGTTTGCTGATTGTTCGTTGTTCCTCCTGTAGAAGTATTGCCAGAGCCTGTTGCTCCTGGGTAGATTGCCTTTACATACTTTTTACTGACTGCCCCAACATAATCTCCCTCTACCTGAACAATATACCAATCTCCTACTCCTGCAAATACTCTGATGTATTCACCTTTATTGACAGTGGCAACTACTTTATGTCCAAGTCCTGGTCCGCTTCTTACATTCAATTTGCTTGCCGTAACCAATCCTGTTGCAAAGTCTAATTTATAATAGTTTTGCATTCCAAATGATGTTGAAACCGTTCCTAAAACTACCAAAAATACGGCAATCATTGTTAACTTTAGAATCGTTTTTCTTTTTATTTTGATAAATCTCATAAAAAAGCACCCCTAACCAATTATATTGGGTTAGGAATGTCCTTTATACCTGAAAGTTTTTATTTTTGCTAAGCTAGTAAAAAATGCTTACTGGCCTATTTTTCTTATACAGATTAACTTTTTTGTTTTATTACTCCGTGGAACTCCTACAACGGTGCTATTATCTGGCACATCTTTTAATACCACGCTATTGGCGCCTATTTTCACATTGTTTCCTATTTTGATAGGCCCTAACACTTTTGCCCCTGAGCCCACCATTACATTATTTCCTATGTCCGGATGTCTTTTGCGTTTATCCTTTCCGGTACCTCCCAACGTACTATTATGATAGATGATGCAATTATCACCAATGGTTGCTGTTTCTCCTATGACCACTCCCATGCCATGGTCAATTAATAATTTTCTTCCTATTTTTGCTCCTGGGTGTATTTCTATACCCGTAGCATGCCTTGCTGTTTGAGAAATGAGCCTTGCTAAAAAGTATAATTTTCTGCAATACAAAAAGTGCGCAATTCTGTGAAAGAAAATGGCATGAAATCCAGGGTATAGAATAATTGCTTCCAATATATTTCTGCATGCCGGGTCTTTTTCAACAATATTTCTTGCATCTTCATATAATCCTTTTAATAGCCTCATAGTATCACCTGATTTATTATATGAATTGGATGCTTTTTATTCTACTTTCATTTTTATTTCAATATCATTCTAACATAAAATGTTAAATTCTAACATTATAGCCATTCTCTATTTTTTCGAATATAGATTTTCTTGTATATTTGAATAAAGAAAATATATATGCACATTAAAATAACTATCCAAATCAAATAATTCATTGGCAATTTGCTTAAATCAAATATAGCAGCTATGTCTGTAAATGAAATGATGAGTGCAATCATTACAATTGTCAATGTTGAAATGATTAATTGTTTAGAAGATTTACTTTCAACAAACGGTATTTTGCTTGTTCTAATCATGTGAATAATCAATGTTTGTGAAAGTATACCAAAAACGAACCATCCGCTTTGGAATAATACTGCTTTTTCGATACTGTTATATTGAAAAATATACCATAGAATAGCAAAGCAGAAAACATCTAATATAGTACTAATAATTCCAAATGCAAACATAAATTGTTTAATACCCTCTGTATTCCATGTTTTAGGCTTTTTTAGATATTCGCTATCTACATTATCAAAAGGCATTCCAATTTGTGCAAAATCATTTAATAAATTTTGTATTAATATGTGGATTGGTAGCATTGGTAAGAATGGCAAAAATATACTAGCAATAATGACTGATAGCATATTTCCAAAATTTCCACTCGTTGCCATTTTAATATATTTCAATAAATTGGTAAATGTTTTTCTTCCGTTAATGACGCCCTCTTCTAAAACATTTAAATCTTTTTCTAATAAAATGATATCTGCAGTCTCTTTGGCTATATCAACGGCTGTATCAACAGAAATTCCTACATCAGCTTGTTTCAAAGGTGGACTATCATTAATACCATCTCCCATGTATCCTACTGTATTGCCATTTTCCTGGTAAATTCTAACAATTCTTTGTTTTTGTAATGGAGATAATTTTGAAAACAAGTGGCACTCTTTTACTTTTTCTTTTAATTCCTCATCTGTGAATTTCTCTACTTGTTTGCCAGTTAAACTGTTATTGACGGGAATTCCTAGCTTTTTGCAAACATTCAAAGCAACTCCTTCACTATCTCCTGTGAGAACTACTGTATCAACGCCATGGCTTTTTAAGGCAGAGATGGCTTGTTTTGCACTTTCCTTTGGTGGATCTAAAAATCCAACAAAACCGATTAATACCATATTACTTTCATCTTGAACTCCAAAAGTTGTGACATCGTGAATTTCATTTTTTTGTGCAATCGCTAAAACTCTTAGTCCTTCTTTGTTATTTTCCTCATAAACTTGATATACTTTTTCTCTTAACTCATCGGTAAGTTCTATTGCTGTTCCATCAATATCTACAAAAGAACAAATAGAAACAATTTCATCAACTGCCCCTTTTGTAATTAATTGGCGTTTTCCATTTTCATCTTTTAAAACTACACTCATTCTTCTTCTCGTAAAATCAAATGGAATTTCATCTTCTCGTTTATATTTTTCTTTTAATATATTTAAATTTTCTTTTTCGGCTCTTGCAATGATTGCTACATCGATTAAATTTTTTAAGCCTGTTTGAAAATAACTATTTAAAAATGCATGTTTTAGTATTCTTAAGCTTTCATTTCCTAGAACATCCATGTATCTTTCCAGCACGACTTCATCTTCTGTTAGAGTTCCTGTTTTATCAGTGCATAGAATGTTCATTTGTCCAAAAGTTTGAATGGCGCTTAATCTTTTGACAATGGTCTTTTTCTTCGACATTTCTACAGCGCCTTTTGCAAGTGTAGAAGTTGTAATAACTGGCAACATTTCTGGAGTAAGCCCAACCGCTATTGTAATTGCAAAGATGAGAGATGACCAAAAATCATGTGTAGTAAAAGCGTTAATCACTAAGATGATTGGAACCAATACTAACATAAATTTAATGAGTAGTTTACTAATATCATCGATTCCTTTTTCAAAGCTATTCTTTTCATTCACACTGTACATGGATTTTGCCATACTTCCAAAATATGTGTTGTTTCCAGTCGTTAACACAACTGCGATTGCACTTCCGGCTGACGATATTTGTTCCCATAAACCCAATATTCGAAATATCAGTGATATTTTCATACTCTTTGCAACTGGTAAACTTTTCTACAGGGTTCGATTCTCCGGTAAGAGATGCTTGATCGATAAATAAATCTTTTGTTTCTAAAAATCTTACATCGCCTGGAATCATATCACCAGAAGATAGTTTGACAATATCTCCTGGAACAACGTTTTCTATGTCAATGGTGGTTTGTACATCATCTCTAATAACTTCCATTTTGTTGGTAATCATTTGCTTTAATTTTTTAGCGGCATTGTCGGATTTTGTTTGTTCTCTTAGTGAAATGATGGCAGAAATTAAAATGGTGCTCAAAATTAGAGTAAAAGTAGTATAATCACTTTGAGTAGCAATGATAACATCTGTAACAAATGTAATTGTTGCAACAATGATTAAAACAATATTAAAAGGATTTATCACAGCCTCTTTTAATTGGTGTAAAAAAGTGTTATTATGATCCATTTCAATCACATTTTTTCCATACTCATCAATTCTATCTTCTACTTCGACAACGCTAATTCCCTCATAGGAAGTTTTATATTTTTCGAATAAATTAGAAACTTCTAATTCACTGTCCTCTTTCAGAGAAAGTTCAATATTTTTTTGCTTTTCATTACCACGATTTCTATTCATTTGTAACCTCCTACCATATTTTCATATGCTGGTATTTTTACTCATTCTATTGTTGTTTTTGACATTTAAAGTTTTTATATAGTTTATTTCCATTTTTATCTTTTTTATACTATCTAATCCTATTTTAATTGTAAAGTCTTTAAACAAAATAACTATGTTAGATTTGACATTATGTTTATTGCTTTGCTTACCATAGCGCCACTAACATTAAATTTTTCTGCAACTTGTTTATTTAAGATATCAGGGTTTTCTTGTTTATATTCATAAATTTTTATATACATAGGCATCTTTCCCTGTTCATCGCATTTTTTCCAATCTACATTTTTTAAATGATATATGCTGCTGAATTGCTTATTCTTAGTCAGTGATTCTTTGATATATTCCATTTTGCTGTATCGACAATCTAATTCAATATATGTATTTCCATTTTTTATTGCTTTTTTTCTTTTTATTTTGTCATTTTTCTTTACTTCGCTTAATGATAATCCAAATGTTTTAACTTCTTGATAATGTTGTATTCCATTTACTTCCATTATTATTTTTCTATCTGGATCATAAAAGTCATATATATGGGGCTTACACCAAGGAATAACCTCTAGTGTTGGGTGAAAAATAACATTAGCTTTTATTTGGTTAAAAACCTCTATCATAAATTTTTCAGGGTATGGCACCCCATCATTACATTTTGGACATCCTATTGAATGGTCTCTATAAATAGTGCTTATTTTCACTTTTCTTTTTCTTATTTCTCCGCAATACGGACAAATAGGATATATTTCTTTACTGCTTGACCTTCTGCATTCATATATTAAATGTTTATCGCTGTCTTGAAAAAATTTTATCATCCATGGGGCTTGAGTTGCTATATCATCTTTTCCTTTCATGGCTATTTTTTGCGTACAGTGAGAACATACTTTTTTAGATACATCTAAGTCGCCTTCATCTATCCATCCAATATAATGACAAGTATTGCATTGGTATTGATATTTCTTGATATTAATTCCATTTCTCATGTACTTTTCTCTATCTATAATTTTGATGTTTTTATTGGAATCTACTAATTGTTCGCCTACTTCATAATTAAACTTTTCTGTGTGATACCCTACAATTTTAGCTATTTTGTAATCTAATATGTTTACGGTTCTAATATCTTTTATTGTATCTTTATATTTGATAGTTAAATATGCAGCATTTTTAATTGGTCTATAATCTATTATTTCTAAGTTTCCTTTTATTGTATCATAGTAAAATGGCAAAATGCATCCTATTGAATGTGCCCAATCATTTTTTCCATTCTTTTTAGGTACACTCGAAAAATCAATACCTCTACTTATTTTATTTTTTATATTCAATAAATCTCTAATTTTTCCTTGTGCCAGGTGATTTGTTCTAGTAGTTTTTTCTTTGTCCTTATATCTTACCACCACATGGTTTCCACTTTTATGCTCCACTATTAACAGTTTTCCTTGCATTTTATCATAATGAAAAGGCACCTCTTGTCCTACTGCCTTATCCCAATCAATATGTCTAGTTTTCGTATGTTCTTTTATTGGTAATTTTGAAAAATCTACACCTCTGTTTAAGTTTCTCATTGATATCTACTTCCTAATATTTTCTTTAAAGAATCTTTGGCTTTATAAAGCACATTGCAATTGTTGATTTATGTAAAACCATGTCAGAGATAGCACCGAGCAACACTCCACGTGTGGTGTATATGTACTAAAACTAGATATACTTACCCTAGTTTGCAATCTAGTGACAGGTTAGTTAGTCCTCAATTTCTATTTTTGTCTCTTCGTCTAATTGAATTTTAGCGTATCCACCTATAGGGAATGTAAATATAGGTGTTGTATGTCCAAAATTAGCATTTATTACAATTGGTATATTAACTAGTTCTTTTTTATTTTTAAATATATTTACCCATTTTTCATTTGTCATATCGCAATTATTTTCAGCTCTTCCAACTACAATGCCTTTTATTTTTTTGTTTTTAGCGCAGTGCAATAAAGATTGTAAATCTCTATCAAATTCTTTATTAAATACTTTATCCACTAAACCATCATCTTCTATAAATAAAATACTATCTTCTAAGTCTGGCATATATTCAGTTCCTTGTAGTAAATTTAAAGTACATAAATTTCCACCAATAATTTTTCCTTCTGCTTGTCCTTTATTTATTATTTTCATTCCTTCATTTGGTATAAATATTCTCTTTTCCTGATTTTTAAACCAACTATCATTACTCCATTCTTCTGAACTTTTTATTATTACCTTTTCATTTTGCATGAACATTTTCTTAAAATATTGCTCTGTATATTCAAACCCTTTCTTCATTCCAAAACTAGAAAAATGAGGTCCTGAATAAGTTAACATTCCAGTTTTAGCATAAATTGCATTTGTTAAAGCTGTAATATCAGAAAAGCCACAAATTATTTTCGGATTTTCTTTTATTAGATTATAATCTATATAATCCAATATTTGATTTACATTAAAACCACCTATTACAGTTAAAATAGCTTTTACATTTTTGTCTTTAAATGCATCATGTAAATCTTCAATTCTGTCTTCTATACTAGCGCATCTATAATCTTCTCCTAAAGATTTTGAAACATTTTTACTAAATGTTACTTTAAATCCAAGTGTCTCTAACCTAATCTTAGCAAAATTTATTATTTCTTCACTTAGTATACACATACTTCTCGATGGTGCTATAACTCGTATCTCATCACCTTTATTTAATTTATTTGGAATAATTTTATTCATAAATTTCATCCTCCATTTTTTTATGTTATATCATATTCTACTCTAATTCTCAATTCTTTCTTAATACTTCTTGTAATCTTACCTGTTTCATCTCTATCAAAAGTCTTAAAACTTCTATTATTGATAAAATCTAAAATAACCAGCTCATTTTCATTGTTTAATTTGTTATTATTGACTATTTCTTTCCTATCAATATCTTTTTTAGGAGTTAAATTAAATCCTCTTTTTAATATAAATCTTTTAATTTTCTTTATACCATTTAGCAAATTCTCTCATTGCATCAATAGACTCATACTTTTTTCTATTTGCTCTTTCTTCATCGGTCATTTGTGCTAGTGTTTTATCATATCCATAAGGTTTAAATATATACCATAAATCAGACCATTTTTTATCTGTATCATTACCAGCTATTT
>JAFVBS010000006.1 GCA_017479865.1 Clostridia bacterium | reverse complement strand
CTAAATACCATTTGAATAGTAACACCTGCTAGTATGAGCAATACTACGATAGTGACAACAAGTGCAATAAGTGTAATACCGTTTTTGTTTTTTAATTTTTCATTTAACATTTGTTTCCCTCCGATTTTTCTATTTTTGTATTTTTGTTTTTAGAATAATGTTACAACCGCACTGCCCTATGCCCTATGAAATTTGTGCTTTTGTGTAACATTATGTTTTTATCTGTCAAAAGGAACACTCCTGCTTCGCAAGGGATATTCCTTTTAGGCAGAAGCACTTTTTAGCTACTGTCCATCACCACCTTGTGTGAATAACTTTGATTGTGTGAACAATTTTGATGTACACAAAAAGGACAGCCCATGGTGGTGTTCCATAGTCTATCCTTGTGTTTCTTTTTCACTTTTATTTGGTTTTGGAAGGCATACTTAATAACGCTATTTACTTGGCTTAGAAGAGTCTCTCTCTTTTTTTTACAGTTGCAAGGCTTTCAGCCTGTTTGAGCTCTAGCATATTATTTGCCCCCTTTTTCTTTGGTTGTTCATTTCATATTGTACCTATTGAATTGTATTTTGTCAAGCCTTTTTGTTATAAAATTGTCGGGCTTTTTTATTCTTAATTTGTTCCAAACTCCCTATCAACTATTTATCAAAATATTCACTAATTTGCTCTAACATGTCAAACCCTTCTTGCCTCAATACTTCATAAGCAACAATAGCAACTGAATTTGATAAATTAAGGGAACGTAAATGCTCTCTCATAGGAATACGTATAGTATTTCGAATATATTTTTGTAATAAATCTTCTGGAAGCCCTTTTGTTTCCTTTCCAAACAATAAGAAAATTTCCTCTTTTTTTGTGTAATCTACATCAGAATAACATTGCTTTCCTTTTGTTGTTGCAAAATACATCGCAGTATTTTCTGGTGAATATTTTTCTAGAAATTCAGTTAAATTCTCATGATATTCAATTTCAAGTTTATCCCAATAATCTAAACCTGCTCTTTTTAAGTATTTATCACTAATTTCAAATCCCAATGGCTTTACCAAATGAAGTTTTGCTCCAATGGCTGCACAAGTTCTTGCAATATTTCCTGTATTTTGTGGTATTTCTGGTTCTACCATCACAATGTTTAATTTCATTTTGAATTCATTCCTTTTATTATTTTCTTTTTCTTACTACTTCATACATGACAATGCCTGCTGATACAGAAGCATTTAAAGAAGTAATTTTTCCCTTCATTGGAATTTTAACTAAGAAGTCGCAATTTTCTTTCACTAATCTGCTCATTCCAAAGCCTTCACTTCCAATCACAAGCGCTAATGGCATGTTGTAGTCTTGCTGAGTATAAATTGTATCAGTATTCATATCTGTTCCACAAATCCAAACACCCTGTTCTTTTAAAAAACGAATTGTTTCATTGAGATTGTTCACTCTTGCAATTTTCATATATTCTACGGCTCCTGCAGAGACCTTGCTAACTGTGCTATTGACTGAGGCAGCTCTTCTTTTAGGTATAATAATGCCATGGACACCGGCAGTTTCTGCTGTTCTAATGATTGAGCCTAAATTATGTGGGTCTTCAATACCATCTAAAATTAAAAGAAAAGGATTTTCACTCTTTGCTTTTGCTTCCTCTAGAATATCTTCTACTTCACAATAATCAAAAGGTGGTACAATAGCAATTACCCCTTGACTGTTAGATGTTTGTGCCATTTGATTTAGCTTATTTTTTTCAACTTCGCTAATGACAATTTTTCTTTCTTTTGCAGTCGCAATAATCTTATTGATAGAGCCATGCTTTTCACCTTTGGCAATGATAATTTTATTCACATCTCTGCCTGACTCTAATAATTCTAGTACGCTATTTCTTCCTTCTACTTGGTCTTGATAATTTTCTTCCATATTTTTACCTCTTTTATTCATTATCTAGTTTAAGTACTGACAAAAATGCCTCTTGTGGTATTTCCACATTGCCAATTTGTCTCATTTTCTTTTTGCCACGTTTTTGCTTCTCTAATAATTTCTTCTTTCTAGTAATATCTCCACCATAGCATTTTGCTAATACGTCTTTCCTTAATGCAGAAATTGTTTCCCTTGCAATAATTTTACCTCCAATGACGGCTTGCAAAGGAACTGCAAATAATTGTCTTGGAATGACTTCCTTTAGTTTTTCAATCATCTTTTTTCCTTTTTCATAACTACTGTCTCGATGAACAATAAAAGAAAGTGCATCGACTCCTTCGCCATTGACCCAAATGTCTAATTTCACTAAATCAGCTCTTTGATATTTTTTTATTTCATAATCAAAAGAAGCATATCCCTTTGTTTTTGATTTTAAAATATCAAAAAAATCATAAATAATTTCATTTAGAGGTAATTCATAAATTAGTGTGACGCGGGTTGCATCTAAATACTTCATATCGACATAATTGCCACGTCTATTTTGACAAATTTCCATGATGCCGCCTACATAGTCTTTTGGCGTAATAATTTCAGCTTGCACGATTGGTTCTTCTATATAAGCAATTTCATTAGGAGATGGCATATCAGATGGATTGTACAGTTCTACCATCGTGCCATCTGTTTTATATACGTGATAAATAACAGAAGGGGAAGTGGTAATAAGACTTAAGTCAAATTCTCTATCTAATCTTTCCTCAATAATTTCTAAATGTAGCAGCCCCAAAAAGCCACAACGAAATCCTGATCCCAGGGCTCCTGAAGTTTCTGGCTCATATTCTAATGCTGCATCATTTAATTTTAGCTTTTCCAATGCAACTTTTAAATTTTCGTAGTCGCCTCCGTCAATTGGGTAAATGCCGCAATATACCATTGAATTCACTTTTTTATATCCTGGCAATGGTTCTTCTGCCGGATTTTCTTCTAAAGTAATGGTATCACCCACTCTAACGTCAGATAAACTTTTAATACTTGCTGCAATATAGCCTACCTCTCCTGCTTTTAGCTCTTGCGATTCTTCATATTTTCCCGGTTCAAAATATCCTACTTCTGTTACTGTAAAGGTTTTTCCTGTAGCCATGAGACGAATCACATCTCCCGTTTTGACAGTGCCATCTTTAATTCTTACATAAGCGATTGCACCTTTATAGTTATCATAAATTGAATCAAAAATGAGCGCCTTTAAAGGAGCGTTATCGTCTCCTGTTGGAGATGGCAAATCTGTGACAATTCTTTCCAACACTTGATCAACATTTAATCCTGATTTTGCTGAAATGCATGGTGCATCTTGTGCTGGAATGCCAATAATGTTTTCAATTTCTTTTTTTACTTCATCTGGTCTTGCATTTGGTAAATCTACTTTATTAATTACTGGCAAAATTTCCAGGTTGTTATCAAGTGCTAAATACACATTAGCAAGTGTTTGAGCTTCTACTCCCTGACTACTATCTACTACTAGAATAGCGCCATCACAAGCTGCTAGACTTCTTGATACCTCATAATTAAAGTCGACATGTCCTGGGGTATCTATTAAATTAAGTTCATAGGTATTACCATCTTTTGCTTGGTATTTCATGCGAACCGCTTGCGATTTAATGGTAATACCACGTTCTTTTTCTATTTCCATATTGTCTAGTACTTGACTTTCCATCTCTCGTGCCGATAGTACTCCCGTCATTTCAATGAGTCTATCGGCTAGAGTTGACTTTCCATGGTCAATATGGGCAATAATGCTAAAGTTTCTAACAAATTTTTTTCTTTCTTGCAAACTTCTTTCTCCTTTATTTTTCCTTTTTAGCCGTTTAATCTATTTTCTCAGCTCTGCACCTAATGCTTTTTCTAATTCAGCTAGAATATCTTTCATTGTACTATTAATTTCATCATCTGTTAACGTTCTGTCTGGAACTCTAAATTTTAGGCTATAAGCAACGCTCTTTTTGTTTCCACCCAATTTTTCGTTTCTATAAACATCAAATAACTTTGCTTCTTCTAATAATTTTTTAGCCCTCTTTTGGATAATTTTTTCAATTTCTCCTACTTCCACCGCTTCATCAACTACCATTGCAATATCTCTTTCTACTGCAGGGAATTTGATAATTGGCGTATATTTTTTCGTAGTTCTTGCATATTTTGATATTTTATCTAAGTTAATCTCTGCTAAATAAATTCTTTGCGTCATATCATAATTTTTGGCCAATTGTGGATGCACCTCTCCCAAGGTGGCAAACACATCATTTCCTACCTTTAATATGGCGCATCTGCCCGGATGATACATACGATTTGTTTGCTCTTTTTGAATTTCATATCTTGCTACCCCAGCACTATTGATGACATCTTCTACTAAGCCCTTTAATGTATAAAAATCTCCTTTTTGGCTATACATACCTATTGTTAAAATATTTTGCTCTAATGGTAATTCCCCATTTTCAACTTGGTTTTTGTTATTTTGATAGGTTCTCGAAATATCGAATAATCGTACCTCTTCGTTTTTGTAGTTACTGTTATTCGCAAGCATTTGCATCATAGTTGGTACAGAGATTGTTTTCATAATGGTATAGTCTTCGCTTAAAGGATTTTGAATTCTAACCGCTTGGCTGTATAATGCATCTTCCTTGTTCAAATTGCATTTTTCTAGGTCCTTTTCACTAATAAAGCCATAAGTACAAATTTCTGATAATCCCAAGTTAACTAGTAACTCCGAAACTTTATCCGCAATTTTTTGTTCTTTGTTTTTTCCTCCCAATGTTGTCTCTGCATTGACTAGGCTAGAGGCAAGTTTGTCATAGCCATAAAATCTTAAAACCTCTTCTGCTACATCAGCTAGTTGTTCAACATCTTCTCTAAAATATGGTGGAATAACCTCATCGTTTTCTACTCGAATTTCTAACTTTTCTAACGTTGTAATCATTTCTTGTTTGCTTAAGTTTGTTCCAATTAATGCATTAATTCTATCTACTTCTAGTGGAATTTTGACTTGTTTTTGTTTGGTTGGGTAGACATCTATTTTTCCTTCTACTGCCTCTCCTGCTCCAAGTAATTCTACTAATTCTACAGCACGGTTTGCTGCACGCATTGCATTTTCTGGCGAGAGCCCTTTTTCATAACGAGCAGAAGCCTCTGTTCTTAAGCCCACTTTTTTGGCTGTTTTACGGATACTTCCTCCATAGAATACAGCTGATTCAAACACTACTGTTGTAGTATCACTTTCAATTTCAGAATTTTGACCTCCCATCACTCCGGCAATGGCAACAGGCTTATTGCTGTCCGCAATGACCAGCATGGTATCATCTAATTGTCTTTCTTGATTGTCAAGTGTGATAATTTTTTCATCTTTGCCAGCTCTTCTTACGGTAATATGTTTTCCTTCAATGGAGTTAATGTCAAAGGCATGCATTGGTTGCCCAAGCTCTAACATGACATAGTTGGTAATATCAACAATATTGTTAATACTTCTCATTCCACATGCTTTTAGCCTTTTTACCATCCATTCAGGAGAAGGTCCCACTTTTACATTTTTCACTACTCTTGCCACATAACGATAGCATAAGTCAGGTGCTGTAATTTCTACTGATAATCCTTCAATATTTTCTTTGTTTTCCACTGGCATTTCTGCTAAATTCTTACGTGGATTTTTAAAAGGAACATCTAAAGACACTGCAGTTTCTCTTCCTAATCCTTCAATGGATAAGCAGTCTGGTCTGTTTGGCGTGATTTCAAAATCAATCACGCTACCTTTTAATCCAAGCACTTCAGTAATGTCTTTTCCTATGTCTTTTTCATAGCTTGCATCTAAAATCATAATGCCGTTTTCTATTTGACCTGGATATTCTTCTACCGTAAGTCCTAATTCTCCAACGCTACACATCATGCCACAAGAGTCTACCCCTCTTAGTTTTCCCTTTTTTATTTCTTTTCCTCCTGGCAATTTTGCACCGTCTTTTGCCACTGGTACAATATCTCCCTCGTGAATATTATTGGCTCCTGTCACAATTTGCAGTTTTTCTGTTCCTATATTAATTTGTGTCACTACCAAGTGGTCTGAGTCCTCATGAGGTTTAATTTCTAATATTTTTCCCACTACTACATTTTGAATGTCTTTGCCTTGCTCATCAATTGTTTCCACTTTAGAACCTGTCATCGTTAGGATATCTCCTAATTGTTTAGGTTCTACATTGATATCAGCATATTCGCTTAACCATTCGATACTTGCTTTCATTTTATTCCTCCTATACCAAAACATATTTACATAAATTTACATTTTGTCGGTTCAATCAACGACACTTAAAATTGTTTTAAAAATCTGACATCATTCTCGTAAAGTAGACGCATGTCATCAATTCCGAACTTTGCCATGGCAATTCTTTCTACTCCGAAGCCAAATGCAAATCCGGAATATTCTTTTGGGTCGATTCCGCAATTGCGAAGTACATTAGGGTGTACCATTCCACAACCTAATAATTCAATCCAGCCTTCTCCTTTACATACCCTGCATCCTTTTCCTCCACAAACAAAGCAAGAAACATCAGCTTCTGCACTTGGCTCTGTAAACGGAAAATGATGTGGTCTAAAACGAATTTGTGTTTTTTCTCCTAAACATTTTTTTGTAAACATTTCTAAGGTTCCTTTTAAATCTGCCATAGAAATTTTTCTATCAATCACAAGTCCTTCAATTTGATGGAAAACTGGTGAGTGTGTTGCATCTACACTGTCAGAACGATAAACGGCACCTGGGCAAATAACTTTGATTGGTGGTTTTTGATTTTCCATTACTCTTGCCTGCACTGGTGATGTCTGTGAGCGAAGCACAATATCATCTGTAATATAAAAGGTGTCTTGAATATCTCTGGCTGGGTGGTCTGGCGGTGTATTAAGTTTATCAAAATTATAAGTGGCAAGTTCTACTTCTGGTCCATCTGCAATTTCATATCCCATACCAATAAAAATTTCCTTCACATCATTGATAATTTGTGTAATTGGATGAACACTTCCTAAATCAATTTTTTTGCTTGGCATTGTGACATCAAGGTTTTCTGTTAATAATTTTTTTTCTAATTCGGCATTTTCAAAGTAATTTTCTCTTTCTTTGATAGAAGTTTCTAACTCATCTCTCACTTGATTAACCAGGCTTCCTATAACTGGTCTTTCTTCTGGTGAAATTCCTCCCATACCTCTTAAAATAAGAGTAAGTTCTCCCTTCTTTCCTAAGTATTTGACTCTTGCCTCATCTAACCCTTTTGCGTCTTCTGCTGATGCAATTTCTTGCAAGGCATGTTGTTTAATTTTTTCAATTTGTTCTTGCATGTTTTTCCTCCTTTTATATTTTTTTATTGTCGTCTGGAAAGCCAACTCTGACATTAATTTTTGTAACTCTAGTGACAAAATTTCTGTCCCATTGTTCCTATAATTGCAAAAATGTCCCTTCGTCATGCATAGGACGAAAGGGACTTTCCGTGGTACCACCTAAATTTATTAATTCATGATTTTTTAAATCATGTGATTAACCTTTATATGCCGATAACGTGGCTAACGCTTTTTCCTACTGTTGTTTTCAGAAAAAGTCCTAAAAAGTGAAATTTCAGTAAAAGCAATAGGAAAAACTTTCAGCCATTGTTTTTCTCTCTATAGCTATTGTGCTCTTTTACATACTTTGCTTTTTTTCGGTATAATTTACAATATGGATAATTTTACCACCTTTTATAATAAATTGCAAGGGGTGAATAAAAGTTTTGGTGGAGATGAGGAGAGTCGAACTCCTGTCCAATAACCTTTCCATACCAATTTCTCCGAGTGCAGTTTGTTGTTAACATTCCCTTCAAAATAACCTAACAAACAAGCTTATTTTGAAAGTAGCCATTTTAATTACCTATTACCACGATGGCTCGAGATAACTTCGTTTCCCACTAATCGTCGCCTTATCCAAAGTCGTGGGCAACTAAGGTAAGACGTCGCTGCAACTAAGCAGCGTATGCTAATTCTCTATTATCAGCGTTTATATTTATTTTCTCACATGATTAAAGTGGCCAAGTGAGAATCCACTACTCGCTATTGATACTTCTGGGATACTGTCGAAACCAAAATACATCCCCCAATTTTTTTGATGTAGCTTTTTTTCTGGGCACCAATAAGTTATGCATCAGCGCTACATTACTTATTATACTACAATGTCACACAAATAACAAGCAAAATTGTTAAAAACTCTTGCACATTTTTGGATAATGTGCTAATATAATAAAGTAGTTTAAATTGAAATTTAGGGGTATAGTGTTAATGGTAGCACATCGGTCTCCAAAACCGCCTGTGAGGGTTCGAATCCTTCTACCCCTGCCAAACAAAAATACCCAACAAAGTTGGGTATTTTTGTTTGGCTTGCCGAATCCTTCTACCCCTTACTAATTTGATACGATTGTATACAAAAACGCAATAAAACAGTTGAATTCTTTTATCGTTTATGCTATGATATATCAAATTCAATGTAAAAGTTTGAAATTCTTTGCCAGGAGTAAAAAATGGAAAAATTAAAAAAATTGATTAAAAAAATATGGAGTAAAGAAGTAATATTTTATTTGATATTTGGTGTATTAACAACACTCGTCAATATTGTCGTTTCTTATGTATTAAAGTCCTTTTGTCATATGGAAGGGAATTTAGCTAGTACTATTGGAATTATTACTTCAATTTTATTTGCTTATTTTACCAATCGTAAATGGGTGTTTATATCTCAGGCAAATACGGCAAAAGCAAAATTAATTGAATTTGGTAAATTTATGTTAGGCAGAGCTTTTACCATGGTCATTGAAATTGTAGGAGTATTTTTATTAAATAATGTCATTCACTCTTTCTATGGTATATTTAGTGACAATATAGCCTATCTAATTAATAAAGTATTAATTACGATTATTGTGATTATTTTAAACTTTTTTATTAGCAAGTTTTTTGCTTTTAAAAAGGTTGTAAATGTGAAAAATTAAATTAGTACCTTTTTCAAGTTACTGGCGGTCTAAGAACGCAGATGTTTATATGTTGCTGATATGGTTTGATACCAAGTGTTATATTAATTAAAAATCGGGGGCTATTTAAGAATGGAGGTATTGTAATGTCTCATTTTTTGAAGCCCTTTTATTATGTCCTTTTAGTTATCTTTCTTCTCGTTTTCTTTTTAAGTTGTTTCTTTGGCCCTACTATTTTAGGTAAGTCATCTGTCGCCAAGGAACCTTACTATGATTTTTCTTCTACCAATGGTTATTTATGGCCAACGCCACGGTTACACTACCATCAACTCTCACTTTGGCAAACGTCATTCTCCCACCGCAGGAGCTTCCACATTTCACAAAGGAATTGACATTGGAGTACCTCAAGGGCGTAAATTTTATGCCATTTGTGATGGAAAAATCACTTATGTGGGCTTTTTAGGAGGTGGTGGTTATACCATTACTCTTTCTGTAAATAATATGAAGGTTAGCTATTGTCATGTTTCCCCTACTTTTATTGTCAAAGTAGGAGACTTTGTTAAAAAAGGTGATGTCATTGGCTATGTAGGTCCTAAAAACGTGTATGGTGTACCTCGGAAATCAATACAAAGACGCCAATGGTAATCCTACCAATGGCGCCACGACCGGTCCTCATTTACATTTAGGAGTGCGAATCAATGGTGAGTATATTAATCCATTGAATCTGTTTGAAAAATAAATTGATATAGGTTGTAATTTACTCACATATCTTCATCGTCTACTTGCTCGTTATTTTCAACTTCTTGCGTTTCTGTCTCATAGTCTTCTTCCTCTTCTTGAACACCACATGGGCTGGCACAATGAGAGCAATTGCTGCCACATCCTATTTCTTCCTCATCATTCCAATCTAATTCGATGGTATTATGACATTCTGGGCATTCTACCTCTGTATTAAATTCAGCATCAATATCTGTTGTAAATTGATGGTTGCAATAAGGGCAAGTAATTTCAAACTCATAATTCTCCTCATCTTCATAAATGTCACTTTGAATGTCGTCAACAGCCCTTTGCACCTTTTCCATTCTATGTTCCATTTCTTGCTGTGTTTTCTCGATGCTTTTTATTCTCATATCAGTCAAAGCCGTTAAACGATCAATTACATCCATAAACATCATCGATAAGTCATTGAATTTATCCTTCACAAATTGAAGTTCCTCTTCATTTTGTATATTTTGTTCAAGTTCTTTTAAAATTGCTTGATAACGATTATTTAAATCTGACATGTTTCTAAAACTTCCTTCCAGTTTTAAACTCTTTCCATATATTCCCCAGTTCTGGTGTCTATTCTAATTGTATCTCCAATGTTTACAAACATTGGCACTGAAATCTCGTAGCCATTTTCTAACGTTGCTGGCTTTCCTGAAGTAGTTGTTGTGTTTCCGGCAAATCCTGGTTCTGTATATGTAACTTCTAGCTCAACAAACATTGGTGGTTCTACTGAAAATACGTGTCCTTTATAGGATAAAATTTTTACATTCATATTTTCTTTTAAGAACTTTAAGCTATCACCAAGTTGCTCTTTATTAAGTGGTAATTGTTCATATGTTTCATTGTCCATAAAATAGTAAATGTCGCTATCATTATACAAATATTGCATTTCTCTTTTTTCTATTTCTGCTCCTGGAAATTTTTCTGATGGATTAAATGTTTTTTCAAGAACTGCCCCTGAAATTACATTTTTTAATTTAGTTCTGACAAATGCTGAACCTTTTCCTGGTTTTACATGTTGAAATTCTACTACTTTAAATACGTTTCCATCCATTTCAAATGTTGTTCCGTTTCTAAAATCTCCTGCCATATATACTTCTGCCATAATTAATATCTCCCTTCAAAATATGTTTATTTTTTTAAACTTTTACTATTATACACTACTTTTTGTTGAAAATCAAGCATTATCTACTATAACATAATTTTTCTCTGATTTCGTTAAATTTATACACCCAGATTTTGTAATTAATACTGTATCTTCAATTCTTACGCCAAATTCTCCAGGCAAGTAAATGCCTGGCTCATCTGTAACGACCATATTTGCTTTTAATATATTATCATTGTTGCCATTAATAAAAGGTATTTCATGAATATCTAGTCCAACTCCATGACCCAAACTGTGTACTAAAGAGTAGCCATTTAATTTAAAATCATTTTCTACATTTCTGGAAAAAATTTTAATGTTTGCTCCTTCTTTCATGTCTTTTAGCGTTTGCAGTTGGTTTTTAAGTACCAAATCATATACCTTTTTTGCCTTTTCTGGAACATATCCTGCAAAGATGGTTCTTGTCATATCAGAACAGTAGCCTTTGTATTTACAGCCAAAATCAATGGTAATAGGATCTCCTGCCATAATGTGCTTTTCTGTTGTTTTGGCATGTGGCTTTGAGGAATTTTTCCCTGACGCCACAATTGTTTCAAAAGAAAGCCCATCAGCGCCATGTTCTAAAAAATATTTTTCAATTTCATAAGCAATTTGCTTTTCTGACATTCCTATTTTAATAAAATTACATAAATATGAAAAACAATCATCTGTAATTGTGCAAGCCTTCTGTAATAAGGCAATTTCCTCTTCATCTTTAATTGCCCTTTGTTTTTCAATCATGTTTTCTGTTTCTTCAAAATTGTTTACCTTGTATTTTTGTAAGTAATTTTTGTAGGTACGATAAGTGATATATCCTTCCTCAAAGCCAACATTTTCACAAAAAGAAAAAAAGTTTTCATAATCGTATTGGCTTACATCTCTGCTATTGTTTACAATAATTTCATCGTCTATCGTAAGGGTTGCCTGTACTTCTTCAATGTATCTACTATCTGTAATATAAATATTTTCTTTTCGTGTAATGAGTAATACTCCCTCGGCATCAATTCCTGTTAAATAGCGAATATTGTTTGGATTAGAAACAATCATTCCTTGCAAGTCTAACCCTTTCATTTTATCTCTTAACCACTTAATCTTTGTGTTCATTGACACTCCCCATTTCTTTTTATAATCCCTGATACATTCCCAACGTAAAAATTTTAAGAACAATATTAAATAGCAGAGTACTTGGTGTAAAGATTGTGATAAAACAGCTTGCTACAATAAATGGTCCAAACGGAATATAGTCATTAAACTTTCCTTTTTTGAAAATTAAAATTCCTATGCTAACAATAGCAGCGAAAAGAAATGCCAAAACTGAAACAATGATAATGTTAAGCCAGCCTGTCGAACAAATATAAATTCCCAATGCTCCCATAAGTTTGACATCGCCAAATCCCATAGCTTCTTTTCCTGCAAAAAGACCCCCAATAAAGGTAATTAAAGCAAAAATTCCTGCTCCTATAACCATTCCTAAAAGATTATTGGTTAATGTGGTCATTCCCGTACTAGTATTAAGTGCTACTCCCAAAAACATAAAAACAAGTCCTGCTTCAAAAATAGTAAGAGTAAGTCTATTAGGAATAATTTGAAGTTTTAAATCAATACAAAATGCTGATAAAAGCATTGGAACTAAGAAAGCATATTTGAAAAAATCAAGCGTTAGTCCAAAGCGATACAATAGTCCCAAATACATCAAGCTATTGACTATCATCAATATATAGTTTGGTTTTAATTTTTTGAAATATCCAAAAATTTCTTTTGAAAATACTTTTTTGTATTCTGGTAAACGACCATTACACCAGTCAACAAATTGTCCCACGAGTAGACCTATCATTCCTACTAATACATAATTTAAAATATGAATATCTTGAATATACATTCTGTTTCCCCTTTCACTTTTGTGTTTTCTTTTTTATTTCTTGCAACTTGCGTTTTCCTCTTTGAATAATTGCATTTTCAAGTGGACGTTTTAACCTAGTAATCCAAATATCCTTTTTTCCAATTGGTTCTACCAAAATAGAAATCATATGAGAGCGATTCGCTCCAAGGACATCAGTAAATATTTGATCTCCTACAGCTGCAATTTGTTTATTTTCTAGTCCTAGTTTTTCTTTTGCTTTTTTAAATCCTGACTTCAACGGTTTTTTTGCAAAATAAAAATAGGGGATTTGTAATCTTTTGGCTACCGTTTTTACTTTTTCTTTGTGATTGCTGTTTGATACAATGCATAACTGAATTCCATTTTCTTTTAGTTCTGCCACCCACTGTTCTGTTCCTTCTAACAGTTTTCTATCAAAATCAATGAGTGTATTGTCCATGTCAAGAATAAGCCCTTGAATTGCATTTTCGTGTAAAAAAGGAATGGTAATTTCGAGAATATTATTGAAGTAAAAATTCGGATAAAGTTTCATTTTGCCTCCTATAAAAGCCAATTTTTCTGTTATTATATTATCAATATGTATGTTTTTTGTCAAGGATATGAAAAAGTTTTTTAAAAGTCTTGTTTTTTTTATTTTTTTGTGTTATAGTTATAAATAGTCAATTTTAGTTTTGTTCTATAGGAGGTGTAGAATTATGGCAAAATGCGATGTTTGTGGAAAAACATTATCTCATGGAAATCAAATTAGTATTGCTCGTTCTCATGTTAGTAGAAGAGCAACAAGAACATTTAAACCAAATTTAAGAAAAATTAAAGCAGTAGTCAATGGTCAAACCCAAACACTACATGTTTGTGCTAAATGTTTACGTGCTAGAAAAATAGAAAGGGCTTAATGTGATAAAAATATAAGAACGAGGCTATGAAACAATAGCCTCGTTTTGTAATACTTTTTATTATGTATTACTTTTCTTTAATTCCAAATATGAGTTTGACAAATCCTCTTAGAAATTTTGGAACCTTTTTTACAACAATCGTCATATTCCCACTCTCCTTTACTTGCAAGATAGCCACATAATTCCAACTGCAATGACAACAACGCCTATTATAAATAGCCAACCAGATAGTGGAAGTAATAATACAAGCAGTATTCCCAATCCTAATCCGATGAAACATACTCCTATTGTTTTTCTTAGTGCTTTAAACATCTGAAACCTCCCTACCTTTTTGTATATTATATTCATTTTTTCTTTTCCTGTTACCTTTTTATGTTTTTTGCTAGTTGTGTAAACGAATTTTAAGGGCAATAGAATGGCTATTTACTTACTTATAAATTTTCTTGCTAAATTGCTTTGTTTATGATTTAATTAATAAAGACGAGGTGAAATTGATGAAAAAAGATTATGTAATAAACGTAGTAGAAAAATTGAAGCAAGCATATCCAGATGCCAAATGTAGCTTGAATTTTGAAACCCCTTTTGAGATGATGATTGCAGTTATGCTTTCGGCACAATGTACCGATGAACGAGTCAATTTAACTACTCCTGCCCTTTTTGCAAAATACAATACTCCTGTGTCCATAGCAAATGCTCCTTTGAAAGAATTGGAAAGCTTAATTCATCCTTGTGGTTTTTATAAAAACAAAGCCAAGAATATGAAGCTTGCTGCACAAAAAATATTAACTGATTTTGGTGGTGAAGTTCCTCAAACCATGGAGGAGTTAATGACCATTCCTGGTGTTGGCAGGAAAAGTGCTAATGTTGTGATGCTAGAGGCTTTTAATCATCCACAAGGAATTGCAGTAGATACTCATGTCAAAAGAATTTCAAATCGTATTGGTCTTTCTAATAAAAGTGAGCCAGAAAAAATTGAACAAGATTTATTAAAACAAATACCATCAAAATATTATCAAGATGTAAATCATGTATTTATCTGGCACGGCAGAAAGACGTGTACTGCTCGCAATCCCAAATGCAGTGAATGCCCTGTATGCGATTATTGTAAAGCATATCAAAAGTAACCTTGCGCCTCAAATCGTAAAATTCTTAGTATCTTGTATACCAAAAAGGGGACACTCTTGCTTTTTAGAAGATATCCCCTTTTGACATTTTTTAATTATTCTCCTTTTAACAACTTGTAGAACAAAATCTCCGTTCCATTGTTCCTTATTATGGTTGTTCTTGTAATGTAACTGTTACTTCTTTTTCTTTTCCATCACGATATACTTTTAATTTCATTGTATCACCAATTGATTTTTTATTTTTTAATGCATTTAATTCATCCATAGTAGTAATTTTATTGCCATCTGCCTCAATAATCACATCTCCAACTTTTAGACCCGCTTTTTCAGCAGCAGAGAAATCTACAACATTTTTAATATAAATGCCTACCACTAGTTTATTTACGTCAGCAGTTCTTTGATCTAGATCGATTCCTCCAATTCCAATATATGGTCTTTTGACTTTGCTATATTGAATTAGTTGTTCATAAATGCTCTTTGTATCATTAATTGGAATAGCAAATCCAACTCCTTCTACTCCAGTACCAGATAATTTTAAAGTATTAACTCCAATAACTTGCCCTTTACTGTTTACCAAAGCACCACCACTATTTCCCGAGTTGATAGCAGCGTCTGTTTGAATAGCAGTATATTTATTGCCTTCTTCATCAGTTACCTCTCTATTTACTGCGCTCACAATTCCAGCAGTAACACTATTTTCTAATCCTAAAGGATTACCAATTGCCATTGTAAATTCACCTACTTGTACAGAGGATGAATCTCCTAACTCAGCTGGGGTTAACCCAGCTTTATTAATTTTAATAACCGCTAAATCTGTTTGACTATCTGTTCCAATAATTTCTCCTTCATACTCTTGATCATCATTGTATAATTTCACTGTTACCTTATTTGCCTTTCCAATTTCATAAAAAGAATTAGAAGAAGAGCTACTAGAATTCACTACGTGGTTGTTTGTTAAAATGTATCCATCTTCGCTAATAATAATTCCAGAGCCCATTGCGGTAGCAGTAGAAGTAGTTCTATTAAAAATTGAATTTACAGAATATTCTACAGTAATACCAACGATTGAAGGACGCACTTTATTTGCAACAGCAATCGCTGTATCAGAATATCCCTGTAAAGAAATAAGCTGAGTATTGATTTGCTGTGTTGTATTAGATGTACCTGTTTCATTGCTAGCGCTAGCTGTGTCATTAGTGATTAATTGTTGTAAAATTGCATTTTTGATATTAGGCACATTTACGCAGGTTCCAATCACAATTACGGTGCCAAGTGCACCACATAAAAAAGGTAATACAACCGTTTTTCCAAAACCTGGTCCAGATTTTGCCTTTTGATTGACAGTTTGAAAATCTCTGTATGTAGTTTCTGCCTTTACGGGATTTACATTTTTAAACTCTTGATTAGAATGATTATTTTCTTCCATTTTGTACCTCCAAATTTTATTATTCATATCATATCCTAAAACAAGGTTATCATACAATAGGTTTGTGAAAAAAATGTGAAAAATTTGTTGCTTTTTTGAAAAATACTACTTGCAAAATTATTCACTTTTGAATTTCTTTCCTTTTACAAAATACGCGCAATCAGGATGAAAAGAGATTTTTTGATGATTAATATGTTCAAAACAACATTTTCCATCTTTTTGATAAATACAATCCTCGCAACAATTAATATTTGTCAAGAAAACCACCTCTACTTAAGTATTATGATTCAAATAAAGAAATATATGCATAAAAAGGCTAAGAAAAAAGTAGCCATTCTCTTCTGGCTACTTTTGAAAATAAAAGGGGATGTTTTACTTTTTGTTAGTCAATAATGGAGTAACTTTTATTGACTACATGTATAATATACTAATCAATTTTGTCCTTTTTGTGAACTTCAGGTGACAAGTTGGCAAATATTTTTTATCCCATAAAAATTTAAGAAAATGTGTCCATAAAATGGATTGCATTTTCTTAAATTCGTTTTAATGATAAATATAATTTTGTGGATTTACTTGCGAGCCATTGACACGAATTTCAAAGTGTAAATGGTTTCCTGTAGAATGTCCAGTTGAACCAACTGCTGCAATCACATCTCCTGCTGTTACGGTTTGACCTTTTGTTACATATAACTTGCTACAGTGGCCATAATATATTTCCACACCATTTCCACAGTCTACAATTACTAAATTTCCGTAGCTTCCTTTATCGCCTGCCCACTTTACAGTACCTGTTGCTGCAGCCTTGATATCTGTTCCATAAGGTGCTGCAATATCTAATCCTGTATGTGCATAGCTACGAATACTTTCTCTGCTTCCAAATCTGGAAGTGATAATTCCTGAAATTGGTTTTTGTGCTAAATATACGCCATTGACAGAAGCATCTTCAATTGCTTGTAACTTTTCCGAGACCTCTGTTTCTGCCACTTTGATGCTAACTGTTTCATAATTTTCTGGTGTTTCAGTATAAACTTCATGAATTCCGATGGTAAATTGAACTTTTTCTTCATATTTTTCTTTCATATCTGTTACAACCTGTTCTGCTTCCTCTAGTGAATTAACAATTGATTTTTCTTCACCATCTAGGGTAACTGCATAAAGCTTATAGGTTACTTTGCTAGTTTCTTTTACCTTTGCTACTACCTCCTCCTCATTGAAAGTAGTATCATGATTGACTAGCATTAATTGATATTTTGGAAGAACTTCTATGTCAACAAAAGCAACATTTTCTTCCTTGTGATTTAACATTTTTTGTATTGTATTTTCTAAATCTTTTTGGTTGGCAATATATCCAATTTGTTCTCCATTTAAAGTTACTTGATATGCCATTTTATACTTGACAAATATCATTGCCATGATAATCAATAAGGCAATTGCAATTAATTTTACCCATTTGATTGTTTCTTTCGTGTAGTATTTAATTCGTCTGTTAAAAATAAACTTCACACTCCTTTTTTTGCTACGCGACAAGTTTAATTATACCATATATTTTACGCAATTTCAAATAACTTATACCTGTTTCAAGCAAAAATATCAAGTTATGTAAATTTAAAGGATGTTAGAATTTTGTTTTATGTATGTTTTTCTCGTTTTTTCTTCTGTTTTTACGTTTTTTCTTTGTTTTTAAATGTTGACTTTTATTTTTTTCTCATATATCACTTTTCCAAATCTAACCTCATTTATCTTTTTCTGCAATTCCATAATAATGAGTGGTGAAATAGAAATTCCTGCTGTCATGAGCCATTGTGTTCCTGTCAACGGCACTAACTTAAATAAGCTTGCAATTGGCGGAATTACTACTACACCTATTTGTAGAAGAACTCCTAGAGTAAAAGCTCCTATGAGATATTTGTTGCTGAAAATTCCCACTCTAAAAATGGACTCCTCGCTTTTTATATTAAAGCTATGAACTAATTCCAAAATACCTAATGATAGAAATGCCATTGATCTTCCTACTTCTAGTCCATAAAATTTATTTCCAAGACTAAATGCAAGTAATGTCAAAACACCTAACATCGTTCCCTCTGCGAAAATTTTGCCCCATAATCCATCTGCAAAAATTCCTTTTTGGGCCTCTCTTGGTCTTCGATTCATGATGTCTTTATCCGGTGGTTCTAGTCCAAGTGCAATAGCTGGAAGCGAGTCTGTTACCAAGTTTACCCACAAGAGTTGAATAGCAAGGAGTGGTGATTTTAGTCCTAATAATAGTCCTAGAAAGATTGTGACAATTTCGCCAATGTTAGTAGCAATCAAAAAATGGACTGCCTTACGAATGTTTTCAAAAATATTTCTTCCTTGTTTCACTGCTTCTACAATGGTCACAAAATTATCATCTGTTAACACCATATCGGCTGCATTCTTTGCCACATCTGTGCCGTTTTTTCCCATGGCAATACCAATATCAGCATTTTTTAGGGCAGGTGCATCATTTACCCCATCTCCTGTCATAGCCACTACCGCTCCTGTAGCCTGAAAACTGTTGACAATTCTTACTTTATGCTCTGGTGTTACCCTAGCAAAAACACTATAACGCATAATTTCTTTTTTCAGCGTATTGTCAGAAATTTTGTCTAACTCTTCTCCTGTAATCGCTAAGTCATTCTTTCTTAAAATTCCTAAGTCTTTGGCAATGGCTTTTGCAGTTGCAATATGGTCTCCCGTAATCATCACTATTTTAATTCCAGCATTTTGACAAGTTTTTACCGCTTCTTTCACACCTTCTCTTGGAGGATCCATCATCCCAATTAATCCTGCAAAAGTTAAATTTTGCTCTAATGTGTCAGAGTTAATTTCTTGCGGTAATTGCTGTATTTCGCTATATGCCACTGCTAGTACTCTAAGTGCCGCTTCTGCCATTTGATTATTTTGCTCTTCTATTTGCCATAACTTTTGAGAAGATAATGGCACTGTTTTTCCGTTTTCATTGATGTTTTGGCATCTTTTTAATAAAACATCTGGTGCACCTTTGGTAATGACTAAATATTTGCCCTGTCTTTCATGAATGGTAGTCATCATTTTTCTGTTAGAATCAAAAGGAATGTCGCTAATTCTGTTCATTGTTTGGTATAAAGCTGTTTTACTCTCTCCTAGCTGTGATAATTTTTCTACAATAGCTACTTCAGTTGGCTCTCCTAAAAAATTTACTTTTCCTTGTGATACTTCTTCTTGTACATCAGTGCACATGGAAGCTAACGACAATACCCATTTTTCTTGTGAGGGATTAAGTGCTTCTGTTGTTACTACTTTCATCACTTGCATCTTATTTTGTGTAAGGGTTCCTGTTTTATCAGAACAAATCACGCTACTACTACCTAAAGTTTCTACTGCTGGCAATTTACGAATAATGCTATTTTTTCTTGCCATTTTTGTCACACCAATAGAAAGCATAATGGTCACAATAGCAGGTAGTCCCTCAGGAATAGCAGCAACCGCTAGCCCTACTGATGTCATAAACATTTCTATTGGTTCAATTCGTTTGATAAGTCCTATCAAAAAGATTAACACACAAATTGCTAAACAGCCAATTCCTAAACTTTTTCCCACTTGTCCCAACTTTTTTTGAAGTGGTGTTTCTGGAGCCTCATTGCTAATGATAAGTTTTGCAATTTTTCCCACTTTCGTATTCATGCCTGTTTCCGTTATAATTGCTTCAGCATGTCCATTTACCACGACGGTAGTAGAAAATGCCATATTAACGGTATCCCCTAATGCTGTATTTTGTTGTAGTCTCGCCGTTGCCTCTTTTAACACAGGCACTGTCTCTCCTGTTAAGCTTGACTCTTCTATTTTTAAATGTACGCTTTCAATCAACCTGCAATCTGCTGGTACATAATTGCCCGCCTCTAAAAGCACAATGTCACCCGGAACAAGCTCTTCGCTCTTGACGATTTCTATTTTACCATTTCGTTTTACTTGACAGGTAGGTTCAGACATTTTTTTCAATGCCTCTAACGATTTTTCTGCTCTTGATTCTTGCACTAATCCCATAATGGCATTAAAAACAACAATGGCAATAATAATGATGGAGTCAAAGTAATCGTTGCTTCCTTCTACTCTTGCCACAATGGCAGAAACAACTGAAGCAATTAATAGAATGATAATCATAAAATCATTAAATTGCTTTAAAAATCGGATGAATAGATTTTCTTTTTTCTGTCCTTCTAATTCATTGAGTCCATATTTTTGCTTTCGTTCTTCCACCTGTTTGTCGGTAAGCCCCCTTTGTATATTAGTATGAAGGCCTTTTTCCACCTCAGGAATGGATAATGTATGCCACATCATATATTGTTCCTCCTTTGTTTCTTAGTTCTTTTTCAATATATGATGCTTGTCTTATTTTTATGCATAAAAAATCCAGCTCTTATTTTGAGCTGGATTTTTTGGCTTTATTTTTCATTATTAAAATCAACTTTGACATTCTTTCTAGCTTCTTCACTTTCTACATTGAATAATGGTTCTGGTTTGAAGTTAAATGATGAAGCCACAAGATTGTTTGGAAATGTTTCTAACCCAGTATTGTATCTTGTAACAGTGTCATTGTAGAATTGTCTTGAAAAAGAAATTTTGTTTTCTGTTTCTTTTAAAGTATTTTGTAAATCTGCAAAGTTTTGATTTGCTTTTAATTCTGGATAATTTTCAGAAACAGCCATAATCGTTTTTAAGGTACCAGATAATTCATTATCTAATTTCACCTTTTCTGAAACATCACTAGCATTTGCCCAAGAGCTACGAAGCGCTGTTACTTTTTCTAATACGCCTGATTCATGAGACATGTAACCCTTTACCGTTTCTACCAAGTTTGGAATTAAGTCAAATCTTCTTTGTAATTGGACTTCAATTTGACTCCATGAATTTTTTACTTTTTGTCTTGCTTTGACTAAGTTGTTGTAAACGCTAATCACCCATATTGCAACTAGAATAACAATAGCTAAAATAATTAAAAATACTTGCATAATCAAATTCCTCCTTTTTCATTTAACATTATATTAACATATTAAAATCATATTGACAAGTACCTTCTTTCACCTTCTTTCAGGGACACCTTCCAAAAGAAGGTTGAGCTTTAACGGAAGCCGCCGCCTCCGCCTCCTCCACCGAAGGAGCCACCACCTCCTCCGCCAGAAGAAAATCCTCCTCCACCGGACGAATAGCTTTCTGCTCTTGCTTTGGCACTATTGGCTGTAGACATTCCATGATTGGAGGACATATGAACAAACATAATGTAATCATAAGAAGTATAGTGAGATTGTTCAATTATCTCTGGATATAAGTCCTTGAATTCTTTTGCGACTTGTTTTGCAATGCCCAGCATTTGTGCAAAAATTAGATATTCTTCAAATAAACGAACTTCTATCGCTTCTCTATCTGGAATCAATGTATAGTCTAGTAAGTAACGTTTTAACCCATAAATTTCTTCTGCTTCTTTTCTTAAGTTTGGTGTCATATGATATGTTTTTGATTTGAATACTTTTCTTTTTTCCTCTATTTGAATGAGTCCCTCTCGAATCAAGGCATTTTTCTGTTCTGTAATAATATCATCAAACCAAGAAAGTACCTTAGAATAACTCTTTTTACACCATTTTTCAAATTCTTTATTTTCTAAAATACCATCAGCGCTTGCCTCATAAAGCATGTTAAATAATTTTCTTTCATGCATATCTGCTATCATAGCTGGATTTGTTTCATTCAAAATGATAACAGCATTTTCTTTTTTAAAGATGGTTCCTGCTTCTTTTTGCTCAATTCTAATGAAAGATTCCTTTAGCCACTTTAATATAATGGCACCAAATAAATCTGTTTTATTGTTAATGATGCCATATTGAAATGCAATATAGTAGGCTCTAAGTAAATTTCCTTGGCAAGGAATATCTCGAAAATATGGCGTCTCTTTCGAAAATTTTCTGCCTTCAGGTCCATAATCAAATTTGTTGGCATTTCCTGCAACAATACCAATAATGGAAAAAATAATAAAAGGTAATAAACGAAGTAAAAATTCTAGAATATCAAAAATAATATTCACAAATGTATTTGAGTTCTCTTTGTAAGCTGTTGCTCCTTCTTGTGCCATATTGTAGTAGTATGAAAACTCCTGGTCAATGGTGTTAGCAGTATTGAAAGTTCCTTTTGGAAATTTGACAAGAATTGTCATATATTCATCCGTACTTAATCTACCATCTGATTGCATTTCAATGTAACCATCATATACATAAGCAGTTCCGCCATAATTACCATAGCCCCACACATCAGTAGTACTACTTATTTTAAAATCAGTATAAATTTTAATATATGCATTGCCAATAGAAGAAGAAAAATCATAAGGAATGAGGGTCCAGTAAATCATTTGAGAATCCGCTAATGATGAAACAAAATTAGAAATGTTATATTTCACAGTATAAGTATGACTTCCGTATTCACTAATGCCCCAACACAGTTCCACTCCATTTGAAATTTCGTTGATACCGCATTTATATGCTTTACTAGATAAATTTCCAGAAGTCTTCCACGAGCTTAACGTCGTATAAGCCTTGCTTCCTTCAGAAACCGTCAGATTGCTAATTTTTGAAGTTCCTAGGTTATAATATGGGTGATACACCTCTGATCCTTGATTGACACTACAATTCCAAACTTCAGTGACAGTAGCATTTCCATTATTATCTATATAAATATCCATTGAGATTTTACTAATAGAATTTGCTTGTGCTGTTTTGCTAATTGTAATAGCAATGAAACAGAATACAAATAAAAAGAATATTTTGAATACTTTTTTCATACGTTTCCCCCTTTGATATTATTATGCCATAAGAAGAGGAAATAATCAAGAAAAAAACGAAACAATTCCAATAATAATCAGTAAAATTGCTGCTAGAATGTTCCAAATGCTACTTGGCAAATGAGAAATTTTGGTTAACTTATTTCCTATCAAACCTCCTAGCTTTAGAAAAACAATTTGAAAAATAGCAACTAGAATAGGAAAAATCCAAATGATGTTTTCTCCTACCACCCCAGTTCCAATGCCTATGCTAAACGAATCTAATGACAGTGCAATTCCAAGAGAGATAGCCTCTTTGCTGTCAATTTGTTTTGAATTATCTACATCATAGCTATTAGGTTCTTTCATTGATTGTAATAGTAAAATAATGCCCATTAAGACGAGAAATCCACCACCAAGCCAACTGGTAATGTTTCCAGGCAATATTTGATGAATGATATTTCCTATGGCAATTGCTAAAGTGCTCACTATTAATGCAATTGCAAATAAAATGACGGTTGCTCTTCTTGAAATTTTGATATTTCGAAGCCCATAAGCAATTCCAATTCCAATAGAGTCGATACTAGTGGAAAGCGCTAACAGGCTATATTTAATTAACATAAAATACACCTCTTACTATTTTATGCAATTGGTTCCATTTAGCTACTTGATTTTTCCTGATAATTGGTATAATATATATTTAATTTATAAAGGAAGCGGTACTACAGCACCACTTCCAATAAAATTCTATAAAATGAGGTTGAACTATGAAAATACAAGAAAAAGAATTTATGGCTGTGCTATTTGGCAGTGATATTAATACTTATAGTATGGCAAGAGCTTTTCACCAAGAGTATGGCATTAAAAGCCAAGTTATTGGAAAATACTATACTGGTCCAAGTTATCAAAGTAAAATTGTTGATTTTTATGCCAGACCAGATATTGACCAAAAAGAGGTATTTTTAGAAGAATTAACGAAGTTTGCAAAGGCACATTCTGATAAAAAGCTCATTTTACTAGGATGTGGCGATAATTATGTGAGACAAATTATTGAAAATAAAGAAGAACTTTCAAAGCATTTTATCGTTCCTTATATTGATGCCCCATTAATGGAGCAACTGATAAAAAAAGAATTCTTTTATCAAATGTGTGAAAAGTACTCTATTGCCTACCCCCATACCTTTATTTATTCTCAAGAAATGGGAAATAGCTTTACTTTGCCATTTGAGTTTCCAGTAATTTTAAAACCATCAAATAGTGTGGATTATTTTGCACACGAATTTCCAACTCAACACAAAGTATATAAAATCAAAAATCGTGAAGAACTAGAACAAGTTATTCATGATATTTATGAGGCGGGATATTCTGACACACTTATTTTGCAAGATTTTATTCCTGGTGATGATACCTATATGCATGTGATGACCTGCTATTCTAATCAAAACGGAAAAGTAAAGCTCATGTGCTTAGGGCATACCATGTTGGAGGAGCATACCCCTCATGGAATTGGAAATCATGCTGTTGTCATTAATGAATATCATCCAGAACTTGCAGAAAAATTAAAAAACTTTTTAGAGTCTATTCACTATGTTGGATTTTCAAATTTCGATATTAAATATGATGAAAGAGACAATACTTATAAAGTATTTGAAATTAACTTGCGACAAGGAAGAAGCAATTTTTATGTAACAAGTGCTGGATATAACTTGGCAAAATATCTTGTAGAAGATGTCATTGAAGGAAAGGATACCGGATTTACGATTGCGAATAAAGAGCATTTATGGTCCATGGTTCCTTTGAAAGTGGCATACAAGTACGTAAAAAATTCAGCATATGTTGCTAAAATGAAAGAGCTTGTCAAGAAAAAAGAGTTTAATAATCCTTTGTTTTACAAAGGTGACAACCACCCTGTTCGTTGGCTTAGACAAGTAAAATTACAATATTCGCAGTTTGGCAATTTTAGGAAATATTATCAGTAAAGTTTGAACATTTAAAAAGTCGGAAAGGAAGAAATTCTATGAACACAAATCGATTAGGAATTATTGGTGGAATGGGACCTGAAGCTACTTGTGATTTTTATCATCGCATCACCCAACATACGGTAGCTCAAAAAGACCAAGACCATATTGATATGGTAATTTTAAATCATGCCTCTATTATTGATAGAACCTATGCCGTCAAAAATCATTTAGAAGACATTCTATTACAATCCATTGCAGAGGACATGAAAATAATGGAACAACTAAATGTTACTCACATTGCCATTCCTTGTAACACTTGTCATACAATTTATAACCGCATTCAAGGGCTTACCTCTATTCCTGTCATTAACATGGTAGAGGAAACCATAAAATATATTGTGGCGAATCAAGCACATGATGCCAAAATAGGCATTATGGCAACTGATGGGACCATTTATTCTAACATGTATCAACATTGGTTTGAAAAATATCATTTGCCATTGTATGTTCCTAGTAGCCAAGTGCAACAAGAAATTATGAACATTATTTATAAAGACGTCAAGTCCAAAGGGCTTTATGATACCAAACATTTTGAAGAGGTACTAAATGTCTTCTTAGAAAACGGTTGTAGTCATGTTATTTTAGGCTGTACGGAGCTATCTGGCTTTCACAATTCATTTGCAAAATGTACCATTGACCCAATGGACTTTTTAGTAAAAGCTTCCATCGAAAAAACCGGTGGAATTTATAAAGGAGAGTTAAAATGAAGCAATATCAATTAACAGATTATATTCAATTATTAGAAAACAGGCAATTGTTAGAAGAAATTGGCTTTACCAATGAACTTCTTTTGCAAACGCCTATTACAAAGATTTGTCACAATTCTAAAGAAGTCATTCCTGGCACATTGTTTGTTTGCAAAGGTCTTAATTACAAGCAAGAATATTTACAAGAAGCAATGAAAAATGGTGCTATTTGCTATATTGCCGAAGCACAAAACGTATCAGAACCTCGCTTTCCTCATTTAGTGGTAAGTGATATTCGTAAAGCACTGGCACTTACTTCTTGCCTTTTTTATGATTTTCCTGCTGAAAAAATCAACATGATTGGCTTAACCGGTACAAAAGGGAAATCGACAACTGCTTACTATATTAAAAGCATTTTAGACAATTACATGAAAGAAAAAGGGCTATCTGACACTGCCATTTTATCTTCCATTGATACTTATGATGGTGTTGTTTGTAAAGAGTCTGTTATTACTAGTCCTGAGTCTTTAGATTTACAATCACATGTTAGAAATGCTGTGGACTGTGGCATGCAAAACTTTGTCATGGAGGTTAGTAGTCAAGCCTTAAAACTCGATAGAGTTTACAATGTACTTTACAAAGTTGGTGTATTTTTAAATATTTCGGAGGACCATATTAGTAGTATTGAACACCCTAATTTTGAAGACTATTTTGCCTCAAAGCTAAAAATTTTTGATCAAGTAGAAACAGCTTGCGTGAATTTAGATTGTGACTTTGCCAACGTCATTTTGGAGCATAGCAAAAAAGCTAATAAAGTAATTACGTTTAGTACCAAAGATAAAAATGCAGACGTTTATGGCTACGATATTCAAAAATATGGCCATACAGAAATTCATTTTCGTGTGAAAACATCTCACTTTGATGATGAAATGGTACTTACCATGCCCGGATTGTTCAATGTAGAAAATGCGTTAGCAGCAATTAGTGTTGCAATTAGCTTAGAAATTCCTTACAAAAACATTTATGAAGGCTTGAAAGTAGCAAGAGCTAGCGGAAGAATGGAAGCTCACACTAGTAAAGATGGTAATACCATCGTGATTGTCGACTATGCTCATAATAAGCTAAGTTTTGAAAAATTGTATGAATCTACCAAGCAAGAATATCCTGACAAAAAGATTGTCACGGTGTTTGGATGCCCTGGTGGCAAAGCACAACTTCGCAGAAGAGACTTAGGAAGGCTATCTGGTCAAAACTCCTACATGACCTATTTAACAGCTGAAGATCCTGGTCCAGAAGAAACCACTGATATTTGTAAAGAAATTGCTGAATATGTCTATCAAGAGCATGGCAATTATCAAATTATTGAAGACCGTGGTGAAGCAATTAAAAAAGCAATTTTAGAAAACCCAAATAGTGTTATTTTAATTACTGGAAAAGGAAATGAAACAAGACAAAAAATCGGCAAACAATATGTGCCTTGCTTAACTGATACCCAGTATGCCTTAGAGGCTTTAGAGGAATATAATAACCTTCTTTAAGGGACACCTTCCAAAAGAAGGTCGGTTTTTCAATTCTTCAAGCCTCAGTTTTTGATTTCAAATAAAAGTGAGAGAATGTTTTTCAATTCTCTCACTTTTTTAGTTGCTAACCTTCTTTTGGAAGGTGTCCCTTAAAGAAGGTTTCTAAAATGCTGCTTTGATTTCTTTGACGATGTTCTGCACAGAGATACCGTTTTCTTCTAACAATTTGTCTGCATCAAAGTCAGTATGAAAGGCTTTGGAGATTCCATAATTTTTGACTTTCATATTGCTATCACCATAAAATGATGCAATTGTTTGTCCATAGCCACCCATTAGTTCTCCATCTTCTATGGTAATGACTAACTCATGATTCTCTTTTAATGAGTTTAATAATTCTTCATCTAATCCTGTTAAAAAGTGTGGATTGATGACGGTGATTTCTAAATTGAGTTCTTCTTTTACTTGTTTTGCAATTTTCATTGCCATTGGAACCATTACGCCTACTGCAAATAATGCTACCTTCGTTCCTTGTTGCTCTACTTTATTTTTATTGCAGATGGAATAATCGGTTGTATCTTCTACCCCTGTTTCAACCATTTCTCCAGGAACTCTGATGGCAACTGGGTGCTTCTTCTGCGTGGTAGCAAATTGAAACATTTGACGATATTCCTCTTTGCTTGCTGGCGCTAAGTAAATTAAGTTAGGAATGTGTGCAAACATTTGAATATCACATAAAGCAATATGGGTATTGGAATTCATTCCATATACACCAGGGCTTAATACTAAGATGGTCGCTGGATTATCATTTAAGCATAAATCATGGGACATTTGGTCATACGTTCTTTGTAAAAATGGTGCGAATGTTCCAAATACAGGTGTCCCACCATTTTTTGCAATTCCACTGCTCATTGCCATTGCGTTTTCTTCGGCAATGCCCACATCAACAAATTGTCCGCTTTTTACATATTCTTCTCTTATTCCTTTGACAAAGCCAAGTCCCATAGGAGTTCCCGCATTCAAAACAACTGCTTTGCTGTTAGTGTCTAACAAATTCTTTAGGCTATCAAATACCGTTGTATCATTGACTCCAGCATTAAATTTTGGCGTTCCATCTTCTACATTGAATGGTCCACCAGCATGCCAAGATTCTCTATTGGCTTCTGCATAAGGAAGGCCCTTTCCTTTAATGGTATGAATATGCAAAACAATAGGATGCCCAATATTTTTAACGCTTTCAAACAATGCCACCAATTTTTGAATATCATGTCCATCATCTAAGTACCTATAATCTAACCCAAATCCTTTAAATAGATTGTTAGTAGCTTTTCCATTGGTTTCTCTTAACTCTTTTAGTGTTTTGTAAATACCACCATGGTTTTCGGCAATGCTTTGGTCGTTGTCATTAATGATAATAATTAAATTTTTGTCATATTCGCCAGCATAATCTAACCCTTCTAAAGCCTCTCCTCCAGAGAGTGAACCATCTCCTACCACGGCAATAATATTTTCATCGCGATGATTTACGTCTCTACCCTTTGCTAAGCCTAATGCTAATGAAATTGATGTTGATGTATGACCAATCGTAAACATATCATGCTCACTTTCTAGTGGATTGGTATAGCCTGTAACATCATGAAAATGCTCTGCCTCCAAAAATGCTTGCTTTCTACCTGTTAAAATTTTATGTGGATAGCTTTGGTGTGAAACGTCAAATACAATTTTATCCTGTGGCGAATTAAACACATAATGTAATGCTACTGTCATTTCTACCATTCCCAAATTTGGTCCAATATGCCCTCCTGCATTACTAATTTTGTTAATCAATGCTTTTCTGGTCTCATCCGCTAATATTTTTAGCTCATCAATACTTAATTTTTTAATATCCTCCGGTCCATTAATCTTTTCTAAATACATACTTTTTCATCCTTTCTTTTTTTATTTATTTTAAAAAATTAATAACTTTGTGTTTTCTGTGCTCGATATTTTTTTCATTTTATCATAATAGTTTCAAAAAATAAAGCCCTTTAACCTTCTTTTAGGGACACCTTCCAAAAGAAGGTTTTCATCTCCTTTGTAGGAAATCCATTGTTCCTTTTGGTATTTCAAAAAAGTTTTTAATTTCCACAAAACGAAACCCGCATTCTTCATTTAAGAAAAAAATCATCTCTTTAAATATTGGTCTATTTGATAAAATTTCGCTAATACTGACTTTATATTGTCTCTGGTATTCCTTAATTCCTTCTATTATATACTCTTTTGTTGTTTCTATATTGTTATTATCTATATCAATAAATCTCCTTTCAAAGGCTTCTTTAAATAGTTCTGAGTAATCACATTTTGATCCAAAAAGTTCCTTCATAATTTTGCTTTGTGTTACGCCATCATTCTTCATATAATCACCATAGGAAGAATATTGGTAATCTTCACATTTTAAGACCATTTTAGCTTTAACTGGGTTATTATGGATGTATTTTATGCAATTCACTAAATATTTCATATTATAAATTGGCTCAACTTGATACCTATTTCTGAATAAAACACCTACTCTGTTTTTCTCTTTATTATACATTTGGGCATATAGCAGATTACATTTTTGCATGAATTTTCCAAATGATTTGATATCTTCGGCATATACCAAAAAATGAGCATGGTTATTCATAATACAGTATGCCATAATTGTAAAATTATACTCTGCTTTATTTTTTTTAATAATTTGTAAATATTTTTTTATATATTTTTTATCCTCAAAAATATATTCTTTATTCACTCCTTGCACCATTACATGTAAAAATGGTGTATTTAAATCTTTTCTCGCTAATCTTGGCATGATTTTCCTCCTTTATAAATCTAGAAAGGGAATTCGTAAATCTATCATTTACAAATTCCCCTAAATTGTATTTATTTTATTTTATATTTTTGATTAAGTCAACCTTCTTTTGGAAGGTGTCCCTAAAAGAATCCCTAAAAGAAGGTTATTGGAGTTTGATGGAAAGTAGTTTGCTGATTCCGTTTTCCTCCATGGTGACACCGTAGACGGTGTCTGCTGCTTCCATCGTTCCTTTTCTATGAGTGATGACTAAAAATTGTGTTTCGTTACAGAATTTTTTTAAATACTCTGCAAAACGATATACATTGACATCATCTAATGCTGCTTCAATTTCGTCCAAAATGCAGAATGGTGCTGGATTGATTTTGAGAATAGCAAATAGCAAAGCAATAGCAGTAAAGGCCTTTTCTCCTCCTGATAATAACATCATATTTTGAAGTTTTTTACCAGTTGGCTGTACACGAATGTCAATACCACATTCTAACACATTCTCTTCATCTTCTAGAATGAGTTCTGCTTTTCCGCCACCAAATAACTCCACAAATACTTCATTAAAGTTGCGATTGATTAAAGCAAATTTTTCTTTGAACTGTGTTTTCATACTTTCTGTCAATTCTCCAATCATATTTCTGAGTTTTGCAACTGTATTTTCTAAGTCAGCTCTTTGCTCATTCATAAAGTCGTAGCGTTCTTTCGTCTTTTTGTATTCTTCAATGGCATCAATATTAATGCTTCCTAAGTCCTTCATACGATTTCTTAGCTGATTTACTTGTTTTTGTGCGCTGGCTACATTACTTGGCTTTTCATATCCCTCACTATTGTTTGGTGTTAATTCATACTCATTCCACAAATTGTCAACCACTTGCTGCAGGTCTTGTTCTAGCTTTGTCTTTTTCACATCTAATTTTACTATCTGCTCTTTCAATCCTTCTAGCACACTGAATTGGCTCTCAATTTCACTTTCGGTTTTGGTCAATTTTTCGTTTTTAGTAGTTCTCTCTTGTTTTAACTCCTCTACCTTTTGTGAACTGTTGCTAACATCTTGTTTGATTTGTTCAATTTTTGCCTGTAATACCACAATATCATCTTGTAGCTCTTTATTTTCATTGGTTACCTGCTCAATCGTTTGCTTTTTGTTTTCGATACTCTGTTGATTGTTTTCAATGTCTTGTGCAATTCTTGCTACCATTTCGTCAATGGAACTTTCACTTTCATCAAAAGAGCTAACTGAAATTTTTAAGTTGGTAATGTCAAAATTCAAATCATCTATGTATTTTTGGTCATCTTTATGATTTCTTGCAAATTCTTCAATCACTTTATTCAAAGCTTCAATTTGCTCATTCAAAGTTTGAATTTCATTTTCTTTTGCTTGTTTTGCCTCTCGATTTTGTACCTTTTGCTCCTCTAGTGAGGTAACTTCGTCTTTGAGTTTTTGAAGTCTTACTTCTAAACGACTAATTTCATCTTCTATTGCCACCATTTTTTGTTTTTCTGTGGCATAGTTAATATTAATTTCCTGCAATTCTTTTTCTAATTTTGCTGTTTCTTCAATGACATCACTAATTGAAGAAGAGTACTTTTCTTTTGCCTCCGCTGTTTCTTCTATTTTCTTAGCAAGCTTCTTTAATTCTTTTTCTAGGTCTTCAATTTCTCTGCTTCTTCCTAGAATATTGACTGTTTTGTTAGCCACACTACCACCTGTCATGGCCCCCGATGGATTAATGACATCTCCTTTTAGTGTGACAATGCGGAAGCTATAATGGTTTGCCTTTGCTAAACTAATAGCTGCTTCCATATTCTCCACAATGACCGTTCTGCCAAGCAAGCTGAGCACAATTTGCTCATATTTCTTATCATATTTGACTAAGTTAGACGCAATTCCAATGACTCCCGAAATTCCAGTTTGCGAAATTTTATCAAGTGGCTTTCCCTTAACAGATGAAATTGGCAAAAAGGAGGCTCTTCCTAAATTGTTGGCTCTTAAATGCTCAATTAATTTTTTGGCATCCTCTTCTTTTTCAGTGACAATGTTTTGCAATGCTTGTCCTAATGTCATTTCAATGGCAGTTTCATATTCTTTTTGTACAGATAATAAATTGGCCAAAACACCATGTACACCTTTTTTTAGGGCACTATCCTTCTCGCAGTCTAATAATAAGGACTTAACGCTTTTGGTGTATCCCTCTTTGTCCTTTTCGGTTTCTATCAAAAATTGATGTCTTGCCTGTTTCATTCTTTGTTCATAGCTGAGACGATTGAGTTCATCATCATATTCTTTTATCTTTTTCATACAAGCATTTTTGGTTTCTACTTTCTCTTGTAAATGCTTATCTGCCTGCGTTTTTTTACTTTCAATTTCATAAAATCCCTTGGATAATTGTTGTTTTTCGTCTCTTTTGCTGTCCAATTCTGAAATGCAAGTTGTGATTTCATTTTGTACTTGTTTTTTGCGTTTCTCTAGGTTTTCAAAGTTTGCTTCATCAGTACTAATTTGATTGCAAAGTTCATAACGCTTATCTGTACTTTGCTCCACCGTTTGTTTTTTTTGCTCTATTTCTAATTCTTCTGCTGACAGCTTTTCTGTGAGCTTATTTAATTCTGCTTGCTTTGTAGCCAATTCTTGCTCATATTTTTCTTTGTTTGAAGTCAAGTTTGTTTTTTTATCTAGCTTTTGTTGTTGCTCTTCTTGTAATTCTTCAATTCTTTTCTCTAACTCTGCAATTTCATTTTCTAACCTTGCACTATTATTTTGGTTATTTTGAATTCTTTCTTGATTGATACCAATTTCAGAATTGATTTTTTCGATTTTGTTACTACTTTCAAACCCAATATTTTGCATTTGCTCAATTTGTGTAAGTAAGCTATCAATTTCGTTACGATACGCCTCTTTTTGCTCTTGTAAGCTTTGCATTTTGCCATCTTCCGCTTCCTTTTGAGAGGCAAGAATTTCCTCATCTTGCAAGAGCTGCTCTAGCTTTTCTTTATAGGTTGCAATATTATATAGAAACAAGCCCACCTCAATGCCCTTGAGTTCTTCTCTTAAGTCTAAATACTCTTTTGCCTTTTCAGATTGCATACGTAATGGTTCAATATTTCCTTCAATTTCAGATAAAATATCATTAATGCGGAGCAAATTTAACTTGGTTTGCTCAAGCTTTTTCTCTGATTCTACTTTTCTGGTTCTGTATTTGACAATTCCTGCTGCCTCTTCAAAAATGTGACGTCTATCCTCTGATTTGTTGCTTAAAATTTCATCAATTTTTCCTTGCCCAATGATGCTGTAACCATCTTTTCCAATACCTGTATCCATAAATAACTCTAAAATATCTTTGAGTCGACATGGGGTTTTATTAATAAAGTATCCTGTTTCCCCGCTACGATATAGTTTTCTGGTTACTGTAACCTCTGCATATTCAATAGGAAGCTTGCTGTCACTATTATCAAATACAATCGACACTTCAGCAAAGCCTACTGACTTCCTTGCTTGAGTTCCTGCAAAAATAACATCCTCTGATTTTGCTCCCCTTAAGGATTTCATGCTTTGCTCCCCTAATACCCAGCGAATGGCATCAGAAATATTACTTTTGCCAGAGCCGTTTGGCCCAATGACAGAAGTAATTCCTGGCTTAAATTCTAATACGGTTTTATCTGCAAATGATTTAAATCCTTGTAATTCTAGTCGTTTTAAGTACATATTTTTCTCCTATTTTTTTATCTCCCATAATAACTATCTAACAATATTTGTTTTAATTCGCTGACTAATGGTAGCCTTGGGTTTGCTGTGGTGCATTGGTCTTCAAAAGCTCTATCTGCTAGCATATCTACCTTACTTAAAAACTCTTGCTCTTCAATTCCTGCTTCTTGGAAGGATTTTGGAATATTTAAATCTTGGTTTAATTTTTTAATCTCCTCAATTAAGGAGTTCACTCCCTCTTCGTTGCCATAAGCAGGAAAATTCATTCTTCTGGATAAGTCAGCATATTTTTGGTCTGCAATAAAATATTCGTATTTTGGGAAAGATACAAATTTTGTTGGTGGCTGGCTGTTATATCGAATAACATATGGTAACAAAATAGCATTAATTCTTCCATGAGGCAAATGGAACTCTGCTCCAATTTTGTGTGCTAAAGAATGGTTAATTCCTAAAAACGCGTTCGTAAATGCCATTCCCGCAATGGTGCTGGCGTTATGCATTTTTTCTCTTGCATAACGGTTACTTCCATTGTTGTATGCTTCCCTAATATTCTTAAATACCAACTCAAATGCTTTCTCTGCCAATCCATCTGTGTAGTCAGATGCCATGTTGGAAACGTAGGCTTCAATAGCATGAGTAAGCACATCCATTCCGGTATCGGCTGTAATTGATTTTGGCAAACTCATCACTAAGTCTGGGTCTACAATGGCAACATCTGGTGTTAATTCATAATCTGCCAATGGATATTTTTTATTTTGCTTTTTATCGGTTAATACCGCAAATGAAGTTACCTCTGAGCCAGTTCCTGATGTGGTTGGAATTGCTACCATTTTTGCTTTTGTTCCAAGTTTTGGGAATTTATACGTACGTTTACGAATGTCCATAAACTTCAATTTCATTCCCTCTGGGTCTGCCTCTGGGTGCTCATAAAATAGCCACATTCCCTTTGCTGCATCAATTGGGCTTCCTCCGCCAAGGGCAATAATCACATCTGGCTTAAATTCTCTCATCAATGCCTCACCTTTGTTAATAGTGTCAAAAGATGGATCTGATTCGACATCTGAAAAGATTTCAGAATGAACATATTCCTTTCTTTTTCTCAAGTGATACAACAATTTATCTACATATCCTAATTCTACCATGGATGGGTCTGTTACAATAAATGCTCTTGTAATGTCTGGCATTTTTTCTAAATAACTAATAGCTCCTGCTTCAAAATAAATTTTCTCTGGTACCTTGAACCATTGCATATTAACTCTCCTTGTTGCTACTCGTTTGATATTAATCAAGTTCACTGAAGAAACATTGGCAGTGGTTGAGTTTCCTCCAAATGTTCCACAGCCTAACGTTAATGATGGCATGTTGGTGTTATAAATATCTCCAATCGCTCCATGTGTAGATGGGGAATTTACAATAATTCTTCCTACTTTCACTTTTTCTGAGAACTCACGAATCACTTCTTTATCTTCTGCATGAATGACAGCTGAATGTCCAAGGCCTCCAAATTCGATGAGTTTTTCTGCTAATTCAATGCCTTCTTCTGCGCTATCTACCACATAATAGGCAAGCACTGGACTTAATTTTTCTTTGGAAAATGGGTACTCAATTCCTACGCCATTTTCTTTTAATACTAGCACTTTGGTAGTTTCTGGTACTTCTATTCTTGCCCCTTTTGCAATTTGATATGGGCTTTTTCCTACAATGTCTGCATTTAAGGCACAGCCTTTTTCGCTAATAAACATACTTTCTCTTAATTGTTTTGTCTGTTCTTCATTTAAAAAGTAGCATCCTGCTTCTTTCATGAGCTTTTCAAACTCTTCATGAATTTGCCTATCCACAATAACAGATTGTTCAGAAGCACAAATCATTCCATTATCAAAAGATTTTGAAAGTACTAAATCATTGACTGATGTTTTGAGTTTTGCTGAAGAATGGATATAGCAAGGAACATTTCCTGGTCCTACACCTAATGCTGGTTTTCCACAAGAATAGGCAGCCTTAACCATTCCGCTTCCCCCTGTTGCTAAAATTAAGCTAACATCAGGATGGTTCATCAATGCTCTTGTTGCCTCTATAGATGGTTCTTCTATCCATAAAATGCAGTCTTTTGGTGCACCCGCTTTTTCAGCAGCTGCGCGCAATGTTTCTGCCGCTGCTACGCTACATTTTTGTGCAGATGGATGAAATCCAAAAATGATAACATTTCTTGTTTTGGCAGCAATTAATGCCTTAAACATAGTTGTAGAGGTTGGGTTTGTCACTGGTGTTACCCCTGCAATAATGCCAATTGGCTCTGCAATTTCTTCATAGCCTTCTTCCTCATTTTCTGAAATAACTCCTACCGTCTTATCATATTTGATGCTATGGTAGATATATTCTGTTGCAAACATATTCTTTGTAATTTTATCTTCGTAAATTCCTCTTCCTGTTTCCTCTACTGCGAGTTTAGCCAATTCCATATGATGTTCTAGACCCGCCATTGCCATTTGTTTGACAATTTCGTCTACTTGGTCTTGGTCCAATTTCATGTATTCTTCTGAAGCTATTTTTGCCCTTTTTACCAAGTTATCAATCATTTCTTCAATATGTTTCTTTTCTTCTTCACTTAATTCTTTTGCCATTTGTTTTCCTCCTATTTTTTGTTTGCCAATTTTTTAACCTGCTTTTGGAAGGTGTCCCTAAAAACTACTAAAAACTGACGAACATTTTCTTTTGCTATTCTTTCCAATTCTTCCATATTATATACTAATTGTTTTTACTTGTAAACTTTTTTGAGCAAAAACTAGGAATATTCCAAATGTCAATGTTGTCAGTATTATGTTTTACCCTGTTATTTAAAAAGATTTTGTTAAAATATCTAGATTTTTTTTATTTCTGTGATATAATTTATATCCGTAATAATCATCAAACAATTTTATGAAATGAGGTTACAATAATGAAAAAACTTTCAATCATTAATGCATGTACTGATTTAGGGGTGAATGTAGATGGTGCGCAATTTGGCCCAGAAACATTAACCAAAGATTTTGCTAACATAGTTTCTCATATTTATTCTGTTAATGAACGTGATGAAAAGAAAAAAGAAACTGCTAATCTTTTCAATCAAAATACAAATTTAAAAGAGATAAATGATTTTGTTCAAGAATTTAACCGTCTTTTATTACTAATGCATGAATTGCATTTTGAAAAAAATATGGAGTCTGACGTAGCCAATCATTATTACCAAAAGATGCATGATTTAGTATTAGCAGTAAAAGCATTAGATACCAAAAATGAAAAAAGGAATTTAATACAAATTAATCATTTTAATCATGAATTATATCATACCGTAAAAAAAGTAATTGCAGATGGAGAATTTCCTTTGACTGTTGGAGGTGACCATATTATTGCCATTGCTTCTGCACTTGCTTCAATCAGCCAAAATCAAAATTTGGGAATCATTTGGTTTGATTCTCATGCAGATTATAACACCTATTCCACTTCTGTAACGGGAAACCTCCATGGGCTTCCTTTAGCTGTAGCAACACATTATGAAAAGGACATGTTAGCCGACTTTCATCAAGGACCTTTTTATTCTCCTAAAAACACTGTTATTGTTGGCGGAAGGGATATTGACCCTTGGGAATGGAGTAATGTGATTAATGCTGGAGTTACAGTATTTTCTACCGAAGATATTCATCAATATGGTGTGGAAGAAATTTGCAAAAAAGCATTTGCGATTGCAGGTAATGGAACGAATGGTGTTCATATTAGCTATGATTTAGATTTAATTGACCCACATGTTGCCCCTGGTGTATCAGTTCCTGCTAAAAATGGAATTACTTTGGAAGAAGTACATGCGTTGTCGAATGAAATTATCAAATACAAAAGTATTATTCGTTCTGCTGATTTGGTAGAATTTAATCCTTTAAAAGATAAGGATCACGTAACAGAGTCAATTGCAAAAGAAATTTTAAAGGCTTTTGTAGAGAATTTTGGAAAATAGAATAATCATATAGAACAAAAAAAGTAGTAATTGCTTACACCTCGCTATTGCAATCCACCCTGCTCTGTTTGGTCACTGCATGGTAGCTTCGAAATTACTACTTTTCCTTGTTTTTATAGAGTGTTTTTTATTACTTTACTTATATCTATTTTTATCGCAAATTCTTTCAATTGCTCTTGTAATAATTAATATGGCAAGAATAATTGCTAGAATAATAAGTGGAGCTAATGCTAAAAATAATATGGTAGAAATAATAGGCAGCGACCCTATCATTAATCCCACTGTGAAAGCAAGTAATATTGATAAAATAAAGATGATGACATCGACACAGTATCTATTTTTTCTTTTTTGTTTTTCATCTTTGTTGCAGATAATAATGCATTTATTTTCCTCTTCGTACATATTTTACACCTCCCAGTAACACCTTTTGAAAGTACTACTACTATATTATATGCATGAAGCTTATTTTTTGACTAATTTCGACATTTACTCTTCAAAATTCCTAATTGATTTTTCCGCATCTAAACTCCCCAGGTAATGTTTTTAATTTGCCAGGCAAGTTGCTTTTTCTTTTCATTCGATATATAATATTAATTAAATAATTGAGGTGGTAAAAACAAATGAAGTGGCTAAGAAGAATTTTATTATTTTTAATTTTAATTGTTGTAGTTGTTGCAAGTGTATTTTTTCTAAATGGATATAAGTTGTATCAAAATGTATTGCAGCAAACCAGCTTAGCAGATACTGTAAAAAAGCATCAAGAAAATAAAAATTATGTTACACTTGATGATGTTCCTGTTTTTTATAAAAATGCGGTCATTTCTGTAGAAGATCATCGTTTTTATCAGCACGGTCCTGTTGATATTATTGGTATTGCAAGAGCAATTATTTCAAATGTTCGTTATGGAAAATTATTAGAAGGTGGCAGCACCATTACACAGCAGGTTGCTAAGAATTTATACTTTATTACAGAAGAATCTAATGCGACACGAAAAATTGCTGAATTTTTTATGGCACATGAGCTAGAAAAAAATTATAAAAAAGATACTATTTTGGAATTATATATCAATACTATTTATTTTGGAGACGGCTATTATGGTATTAAACAAGCTTGTCATGGTTATTTTGACAAAGATCCTATCGAAATGGATTTGTATGAATCTGCCATGATGGCAGGTGTTCCTAATGCTCCAAGTGTGTATGCCCCTACTGTGAATTTGGATTTGGCCAAAAGTCGTCAAAGGAAGGTAGTTTCTACCATGGTAGAAAATGGTTACCTTTCACAAGAAGAGGCCGATGCTGTTTTAAAAGAGCAAGAAAAGCGATAAAATTATAGCAATTTATTTGTTTACAAAACTGTACTTAAAAGAAATGTTTCAAAAATTATAATGAAGAATTTTTCTATCACCTACAAACAAAGCAAGAAGGAAAAAGCATTAAGTTTTCTTTTTCCTTCTTGTTTTATTTTATTCACTAAAACTTGGCTCTTGATATTTTGTTTCATCCGATATTTCATCATCAAGAACAAGTTCTCCTGGTTTTTCTAGCAATTCAGGTTTTGCTAGATATTTACAAAGTTGTCTAAAGGAATGTGCATAATAGTATCCATCACAAATTCTTTCGTCTCCCACAAATGCAATATTGATGCATTTTTCTTCTTTAATTTCATCATCCTCATATACATAAGATTTTTTTCTTTTTCCCATTGCAAAGAACATGCTAGTAGTTCCAAAGTTATATAAATGATGGTAAATAGAATTAATGCCAAGCGAACCAACATTGGTAATATATGCACTAGTATGAAATGGGCTTACTTTAATTAGAGCTTTTGGAAGATAACCATGCTTGTCTAATTTTTTTATCATCCATACAACCAATTTAATGAAACATGTAGGTATCATAGAAATAATCTTTGCCGTTTTATCAGTACTATTATTATCAGCAGGGTCAGATTTATTTTCTTCAATTAATTTTTCAATTTTATCTCTTACTTCAAAAATTGTTTCTGTTCCGTCAAAAGGAATTTTTAAATTACTTTCATCCGCCTCGTCACTTAACGATTTTTTAATAGTAAGTGAGATAGTAATGCTATTTCTTGCATAAATTCTTCCATTAATCACAAATCTATTGAGCCTTGGTCTTTTTGCAATAATGCGTAAAACTGCTGCAAAAATAACATCCATATAAGTAAATTTATATCCTTCTTCTGCTTTTTTGTTAATATAATTTTCAATGGGAGTAACGACAATATCTTGATTAAAAAACACCTGTGAGTCGTCCCTTTCAGTCATTAGACTTGGTATAATTTTAAACTCCGGTGATATATTTTTTAATTCTACTCCATCAGAACGATGACCAAACATATAAAATCCCCTTAATAAACGCGTAGTCATTGATAATAATAGTTTAACATTTATTTTATAATGTTTTCTATTTATCAACCTCTATTATATTTTACATGAAAAAGACTAAAAAGTCAATTAACTTATTGATATCAATTTTTCTAAACCAAACAAAAAAGCAAGTCTAAAAACTTGCTTTTGGTGGGCAGGGAAGGATTCGAACCTTCGTACTCGTACGAGAACAGATTTCTTACTACTATAGCTTTCACTACCATTTCTGTTTGTAGTCTGGACTTTCTCTTTATCTTTATAAGATACCAGGTATAAAGTCTCTACACTCGAAACTTATTTAAAGTTCCTAGCTCGGGATTATCATCAGCCTAACTGTTAAGACTTCCCCGAATTAGCCCGGTTTTCACCATATGATTGCTCATATGGGCTGCAATTTCTGATTTTTTGATTAAAATCAAAGCCTACAGTCTGCCGCCTTTAGCCACTCGGCCACCTGCCCATGTATGAAATTGTAATGGTGCGCCCTCAAGGATTCGAACCTTGGACCGACCGGTTATGAGCCGGTTGCTCTGACCAACTGAGCTAAGGGCGCTTAACTTAAATTCTCACCTTTCATGCGCAGATTTAAGTATAGAATATTTTTAGCTCATTGTCAAGAGTTTATACAAATTTTTTTGTTTTTTACATTCCTTCACGACACAAACTATACTGGATATCATAGGAGTAGCTAATGCAAATTAACTACTCCTCAATATGTTTAGTTTTGATTTTCGCCTCTTCCTTCTGGAAGTGCTGGAACTTGAAGCACTACTTTTACTTTTAATGCATATGAAATTGCTCTTACCAGTTTGCTATTTTTAATTCTTTGCCATAAGGATGGTTTTACCTCTACTCTTGTTTGTTCAAAATATTGTTTATCTTCTGGCGCAATTTCTTCTACAGTCGCAGTTTGTTCTACCTCTTCCTCTTCTTGTGGCGTTGGAATTAATTTTAATGCATCTGCTACTTCAATGCCAATATAACTTAAAGCTTTTGATCTATCTTCAATTCTTTCCATATCAATTTCAATGTGTAAGTTAGACTCTAAATTGACAATTCTAGCATTAATTAACTTCACAGCATCTTGATAATTTTGAGATTTTGTAGATTTTGCTCTTCCAATTAATCCTAATGTATCAATAATATCTTCTGAAAAATCCTCTGAAATATCTTTAATATTCTGCTTCCAATCATCTTCTTTATTTTCTACACAGTCTAAAGTTTCCCTCAATTCGCCAGCTAGCGCAATATTTTTTTCTCTTTGACGAATAAGTTCCTCAATTTTTTTGTGTTTTCTTCAAATTGATTTGTTGCATATTCTACCAGCCCATAAGCAGCTTTGTATACACTCTTAGGGAAGTTTTTCTTCTTTGGATATTCGATTAAATATGTTTTAATTGATTCTATGAGATCCTTAAAGTAAGCATCTTCTTCTAATTGAATGATTTGCTTTTTACTATTAGGATTAATTAATTTTTGTACTTTGTCAATATTTGATAAAATTTTTTCTTCTGTGATTACCATTCTCACATTTACTATGCCAGATCTAGACATTGTAAACTTTCCCTCCTTTGTCCTACGTATTGTTGTTTATCCTATGACTTCATTATTATACACGAGACTTTAAAAAACTACAATAGGATTTCTACATTTCTGCTACAATTTTATTACAACATTTTACGGAAGTCAAGGTTTATTTTGTAATTATTTGTCTTTTTTTAGTTCCGCATATCGTTTAATTTTCATTGTAGTTGTTTTTTCAAATTCATCATGTTTAATTTCTAAATTTTTAATTGCTTTGTAAGAAGTTAATTGCTTGTTTACTTCCTTAATTTTTTCCCAAATAATGCTATGAATTTGATTTTCTGATAAATCCTTACCATATTTTTCTTCTATTTCTTCTAAATTCGGAATGACTTTTACAGAAATAATCAACTCTTTGTTAGCTTTGTCCTCTTTATCCTCTTTTCCATAAACCATACATTCTTTAATTTCTGTTACCTTAGAAAGTAGTAGCTCAATTTCCTCTGGATAGATGTTTTTTCCATTTTGAGTTACAATGACATTTTTGCTTCTTCCTGTAATATATAGAAATCCATCTTTATCTAAATAGCCAATATCTCCTGAGCGAAACCATCTTTCTCCATTAATAATTGGCACTTCATGCTTTGTAGTTTCTTCATCTTCATAATAACCAAGCATTAAAGTTGGGCTTTTGATTAATACTTCTCCTTCTCCATTTTCATTTGGAGAATCTATTTTAAGTTCTGCCTGAAAAACGGCTTTTCCTGCTGACCCTACTTTAGGTTGAAATTCTGGCGTTAAAGCAGCAATTGGCGCAGTTTCAGTTAAGCCATACCCTTGTAAAAAGGTAATTCCAATATCTTCTACCCATTTACCTATTTTAGCATCAATTGGTGCTGCAGCCGAAACAATCATTCTTAATTGTCCACCAAAAACATCATGAATTTCTGAAAATACCTTTCTCTTTACATCAATTCCCACTGCTTTTAAAGCATTTGTCACGGGTATCATAGAATTCACAATAGTTTCTTTTCCGCTCTTTTTGATGTTGCTATTTATTTTTTTGTACAAATTTTCAATGAGCAATGGTACTGCTAGAAGAAGTGTTGGATGTGTTTCTTGCATATTGGGCACAATATATTTTAATCCCTGACAAACAGCAATTGAACAACCAAATGCCATTGGAATTAGAAAGCCAATGGTTGATTCATATGTATGGTGTAGCGGTAATACTGAAAAGAATCTGACGGTTGTATCTAGTTTAACATAAGCTGAAACGGCATTGACATTTTCTGCCAAGTTACGGCTAGAAAGCATGACTCCTTTTGCATTAGAGGTAGTTCCAGAAGTAAATAAAAGTACCTTAAATTGATCCGGTTCAATAATCACTTTACTGTAACAATCATCCCCACTTTCCACTAATGCCTTTCCCTCATCCATTAAGTATTGCATGCCTATATTTTTTTCATCTATTTTTTCATCAGAGTACATTTGTACAAAGTATTTGACATTTGGCACTTTATCCATAATTTTTTTGATAGACTCTGCTTTTCTCTTAGAGAAAATAACCACTTCTGCTCTGGAACGATTAATAACATTTTCTAACTCGTTATCTGGCAATTCTTTATCGATTGGAACAGCAATTCCCGTACCGCACAACATTGCTGCATAAGAAATATACCAATGATAAGTAGTTTCACTCACAATAGCCACTCTAGAATCTTCCCCTATTTTTAATTTTCTTGCTAGTGCTGTTCCAAAATGAATTACATCTTTTCCAAATTGCTCAAAAGTAATTTCCTCGTATTTACCCTTTGGGTCAAATTTTTGTAGAATAAAAGGAGATTTTGCATAAGTGGTAATTGACCTATTAAATACTTCCTGAATGGTGCTATAACTGGTTGCTGGATAATTTTTATTTTGTTTTTTTGCTCTGCTTTCTTGTGCTTTTTTGATTACCTCATCATTGACATCGTTTTCATTGATAGTAGGTATATTTTTCATTTTGAATTTTGGCATTTTAAAGTCTGGCATTTTAAAATCATTTAAGATACTCATTTTTTACTCCTATTCTTTCGTTTTTATCATTATTTTCTTTTTTTAGCGTCTAACACATCTAAATTGTCTAACGCTTTTCCTGTTCCTAATGCAACACATGAAATAGCATCTTGAGCTATCATCACATTAATTCCTGTTTTTTCTTGTAAAAGTTTGTCTAGCCCATCTACTAAGCAGCCCCCGCCTGTCATGTAGATTCCTCTACTACTAATATCTGCAGCCAATTCTGGTGGTGTTTTTTCTAGCACTCCATGAACAGCATCCACTACCATCATCGCTGGTTCAATCAATGCTTCTAGCATTTCACTCGAATGAACTACTACTGTTTTTGGAAGTCCTGTCATTAGGTCCCTTCCGCGAATTTCCATTTCAGTATCTTGAATTTTTGGATATACACAGCCAATATTAATTTTTAAATCTTCTGCTGTTCTTTCTCCAATCATTACATTATATTTTTTCTTAATATATCTCACGATTGCTTCATCAAATTTGTCTCCTGCTACTTTTAGTGAGGAACTTACAACTGAACCACCTAAGGAAATGACTGCAATATCTGTTGTTCCACCGCCAATGTCAACCACCATATTGCCACATGGTTTTGAAATATCAAGTCCTGCTCCAATAGCAGCTGCTATCGGCTCCTCAATAAGATACACTTTTCTTGCTCCAGCTTGTGAAGCAGCATCTATGACTGCCTTTTTTTCAACTTCTGTTACCTGTGAAGGAATACATATCATAATTCTTGGCGAAAATATAAATTTTCCACACACGCGATTGATAAAGTATTTGAGCATTTTTGCTGTGACAGTGTAATTAGAAATGACACCTTCTCTTAAAGGCCTGGTTGCTACAATATTTCCCGGAGTTCTTCCAAGCATACGTCTTGCCTCTTTTCCTACTGCTAATACATCTCCTGTATTACTGTCAACTGCCACTACCGATGGCTCTCTTAGTACAATTCCTTTGTTTTTTATATATGCAATGACAGTAGCTGTTCCTAAGTCAATTCCAATATCTTGTCCATATCTAAACATACTTTTCTTTCCTTTCGATGTTTTTACGTTTTTGTTACAATTTTGTTACAATTATATTACAAATTGTATAAAATATCAATTCTTTTTTGATTTTTTATAAGAAAAAACACTCTTATTTCATTATGGTATTTTTTTCTAAGTTTATTCTTGAATTTGAGAAAAATCACAAAAAACAGAACCACATTGCTGCGATTCTGTTTTGTGTTTTTAATAATCCTAAAAGATTTTTCCTGAAATAACTCCACCTATGAAGCCAGATGGACCATAAATTGGTTCTTCTTTCAACTGTTCTTCTGTTGCATTTTCAATTTCTTCTTTGCCTACTACGCTAATTTTCACGGAATTAACATTATCATAATGAAAGCCAATTTCGTAATTTTGCTCTGCATTTGGCTCTAAATTATTCAATTGCAAATACTTAATACCTGTTTGCACATTTCTTTCTGTATAAAATTCAAATTTTAGGTATTGTGTGACCAATTTTTCATTTGTATTATTTTTTACAGTACCTTTTACGTTTCCGCTGGCTGTGCTTGCTTTTGCCTCTGTTACTGTAATTTCTGGAGTTTGACTTACTATTTCATAACTTGTCATTGGTTGATATAGGGACTTGGTATATAAATACACCATTACATCTGAAAAAATAAAAAATGTAATAAAAATTAAAAAGTAGCATAAAAACACCTTCATTCTAGGTTTGCTATTAAACATCCATATATCTAAGTATGCCATAAAAAACTCCTTTCTGTTACAATTTTCTAAATACTCCTGCTACTTTTCCTAAAATTTCACAAGTAGGAACAATAATTGGGTCCATTGTGCTATTTTCAGGTTGTAGTCTGATATGATCTTTTTCTTTATAGAAAGTTTTGACAGTTGCTTCGTCTCCAATTAAAGCAACAACAATTTCTCCATTGTTGGCAGTATTTTGTTTTTTGACCAAAATATAGTCTCCGTTTAAAATACCTGCTTCAATCATACTTTCTCCTCTAACAGTAAGCATAAAGCTGTCGCTGTTTCCTACAAAGTCAATTGGAATTGGGAACGTATCTGTAATATTTTCTACTGCTAAAATTGGTTCTCCTGCTGTAATTTTACCAATAACAGGAACATCAACCATTTCTTTGCCTGTATAGTAATTTCTGTTTTCTTTTTTCTTGGTAATGTCTTCACCATTTCCACCTTTTAATAGACGTAAAGTTCTGCCCTTTTGGTCTTCTTTTTTTATATAGCCCTTTTCAGCAAGTTTTGCTAAATAGCCATGAACGGTAGCAGTTGATTTTAAGCCTACTGCTTTTCCAATTTCTCGCACAGATGGTGCATAACCTTTTTCATCTACTTGCTTTTCAATAAATTTTAAAATTGCTTTTTCTCTTTTATTAATTGCCATAGGGTCTTTTTTTGTTCTCACAATACATCACTCCTTTTTTTATCCATTACTATAATAACACACAAACAAAAAAATGTCAAACAAAAGTTTATACTTTTTTCTCTATTATGCATATTATTTACCTGTAATGTTTTTGCGCCCATCAAAAAGGCACTGGCATTCCCAACCAGTGTCTTGATTTTTAGGTGCTACGCCTTGCTTGTATGCTTTTTTAGTACTACTCTACCTCTTAGCCATATACTTTAAGCTCGTTCCTATACTTTAAGTTCTTGCAGGCAGGTTCTTTATAAGCCTGCTGTTGCTGGGTACTTTAATTGATAAGGGCTGAATGGTAATATTAGTAGCGTCACTTCGTTTTATGTTAATTATAAGATGTTAGATACAAAAGCCCGGGGCAACCCCACAGTGGCTGGTAGCGCTGCCAATGTGGCAAGAGCCGTTCGAGACGACACCGCAGAAGAAGCCACTGCTGTTGCAATCAGGCGAACGAAGCCACCAGAATTTCGAGCTGTTGTTTAGTTTTTTTACTAGGCTTGAGTTTCCGCTGCTGTCATTATAAGCTGTCGCGCCTACTAACGTTTTATATAATGGGTATTGGCCTTTTCCTCCCGTTTCATCTCCCATTGCTCTGGCATAATGGGTATCAGTAGCTGAATTTTGTGGCCAAATTTCAGAACATGCTAATAGCCATAACTTGTCACTCTTTGTTCTTGTTTCGGTACTGCTATTTCCTAAATAATATGTTTTATTCACTGCTTTGATATAATCTTTGTTGTTTAGGCTTGCTAAAGTAGTACTATT
>JAFVBS010000027.1 GCA_017479865.1 Clostridia bacterium | reverse complement strand
GTGATATTTCCTTCTATTTGGTTTAAGCTTGCTGTTAATTTGCTACTTCCTGGGGTTCCTTCTTCTGGTATTTCTAACGTAACAGTCCCAAGGCTTAAGCTAATTCCTTTGTTTGGTGTGATGGTTCCATCTTCATTTACTTTGTATTGTGCTCCATTATTTAAGGTAACAATTACTCCTGTTTCCCCATCTGCTGTTACATTGCTAATTTCCCCTTGCGTTTTTTGCTCTGTAAAATAGTCCAGCAGTGATTTGCTGCTGGTTAATTTTTCTACTTCATAACCTGCCATCATGGTAGTTAAGCTATCTTTATCTTGTGCCTCTTTTTGTGCATCTGCTGCACCTTGTGCTCGTTTAATAATGCCATTGTCGCTAAATACCATTTGAATAGTAACGCTTGCTAGTATGAGCAATACTACAATGGTAACAACGAGTGCAATAAGCGTAATTCCTGTGTTCTTTTTTGCTACGTGTTTTGTTTGCTTTAAAAATTGTTTTTTCATTTCATTTTTCTCCCCTTTTTGCTTTAGTTTTTACAGTTATCAAAAAGATATACATTTTGTTGCATTTTAAACTGTATTGTATATATTGTATCATTTGAATATGGTATTTGTAAATATCTTATTTGTGAAATTTTTTTATATTAGAATTTTGTCAAAGAGGTGATATTGAATGTTAAATTTTAATATAGAGAAATTGTTAAAAGAAAAAAATAAAACCAAGTACTGGCTTTGTCAAAATATGAATATTACCACCAGAAATTTAAATCGTGTCATTCATGGTGAAACATCCTCTATTTCTTTTAAATACTTGGAAGATTTCTGCAAATATTTAGATTGTAGTTTAGATGATTTAATTAATATTAAAAAAGACGCTTAGAAAACTTTAAATTAAAAGTGGATACCCTTGCTACGTAAGGATATCCACTTTGATACACTTTATGATGAGAAATTCAGTTCATTTTTTAATCATACCATTCTAATTCCCAATCAGAAATTTTGACAGTGTCTCCATCTTTGACACCTGCTTGTTTTAAGGCATCATTGACACCTAATTCACCTAGTCTTCTGTGGAAATAATACAAGGATTCATTGTCCTCTAAATTAACTGTTCTCATTAATTTTTCTACTGCTGGTCCCATGACTGTTAAAACACCATCTTCTCTGGTAATGGTAAATTCTGGTTCTTCTTGCAAGGTATAAACTTTCTTTTCCTGCTCTATTTCGATTAAGTCTTCTTTTGGTAATGTTTTGAGAACTTCTGATACATGGTTCATGAGTTCTTTTACACCTTTTCCTGTTGCAGCAGAAATACGATAAATTTCTAAGTTCTTTTCTTTTGCTAGCTTTTCTAATTCTTGATATAGCGTTTCATCTTGCATGCTATCAATTTTGTTAGCAACAATAATTTGTGTTCTTTGTGCTAATTTTTCGCTATATTTTTTTAATTCGCTATGAATGGTTTCAAAGTCCTGTACAGGGTCTCTTCCCTCTGAGCCAGAAACGTCAATGACATGAAGCAATAGTCTTGTTCTTTCAATATGGCGCAAAAATTGAATACCAAGTCCAATTCCCTCGCTGGCGCCCTCAATAATTCCTGGAATGTCAGCAATCACGAAGCTATTTCCATATTCTCCTTTTACCACACCTAAATTTGGCTCTAGCGTAGTAAAGTGATAATCTGCAATTTTAGGAGTTGCGTCTGTAACGGCCGATAAAAGGGTAGATTTTCCTACATTTGGGAACCCAACAAGCCCTACATCAGCTAATAATTTTAGTTCTAAAATTAATTCCTTTTCTTCTCCCTTTTCTCCTTCTTGCGAAAATCGGGGAGCTTGTCTGGTAGCAGTTGCAAAGTGAGTATTTCCTTTTCCACCTCTTCCACCTGCTAAAATTAACTCTTTTTGCCCCTTTTGTGATAAATCGGCAAGTACTTTCCCTGTACTAGCATCCTTCACAACCGTTCCCCTTGGCACTTTTATTGTTAAGTCTTCTCCGCTTCTTCCATACTTATTAGAACCTTCTCCATTTTTGCCACTTTCTGCTTTGAACTTTTTTTGGTAGCGGAAATCAAGCAAAGTATTCTTGTCAGGGTCTACTTCAAAATAAATGTCTCCCCCTTTGCCTCCATCTCCACCGTCAGGTCCTCCTGCTGGTACATATTTTTCACGGCGAAACGAAACAGCTCCATCTCCGCCGTTTCCTGCTTTTGCAATTATCTTTACGTAGTCTGTAAACATGGTTTTCCTCTTCCTCTCATGTAAATTGATAACAACAACTCAAGGACACTGTAAACTTTAGTTTTCCTTGAGTTGTTTTATTAATTTTCGAAATAATTAAGCTTCATTGCCTTTTTTATCTTTCGCATAGTTTCTTCTGCTGTTTTCTTTGTTTTTTCAGTTCCCTCTTTGAGTATGTTTTCTACTAGCTCAGGGCGCTCTTCATAATATTTTCTTTTTTCTCTGATAGGTGCTAAAAATGTATTGATATTTTTGGCTAATTGTTTTTTGCAAGCGACACAACCTCTTTTGCCTTCCTTGCATTCTTCACAAACACATTGTACTTCTTCTGGTGTACTAAATAGGTTATGGTAATATGCCACCATACACACATCAGGATGTCCTTGGTCGTCCTTCTTGATTCTCGCAGGGTCTGTCACAGCACTCATTACTTTTTTGTTTACCTCTTCCTCAGTATCAGCAAGATAAATGGCATTTCCTAAAGATTTTCCCATTTTTTCATTACCATCTAATCCTTTAATTCTTTTAGTATTTGATAGAATTGCTTCTGGTTCACGAAGTGTTTCTCCATAAATGCTATTAAATTTTCTGACAATTTCTCGGCATTGTTCAATTAAAGGAAGTTGGTCCTCTCCTACTGGGACAACGGCACCATCTACTACTGTAATGTCAGCAGCTTGGTTAACAGGATACCCTAAAAATCCATACGTAACACTTTCTCCAAAAACTTCTCTTTTTTGGGCTAGCTCAGTTTTCACCGTTGGGTTTCTTTCTAGTCTGGCAATGGTTACTAAGTTAGAATAAAAAACAGTAAGTTCCGCAGTTTCTGGTATCATCGATTGAATATAGATTGTAGTTTTTTTTGGGTCAATCCCAATTGATAAATAATCTAGGATAACCTCTCTTACATTCTTTCTTACTTTTTCAGGATTGCTGAAATTATCGGTTAACGCCTGCACATCAGCAATTAAAATATATGGATCATATTCCCCACTTTCCTGAATAGCAAGTCTTGTTTTTAACGAACCAAAATAATGTCCAATATGTAATCGCCCAGTTGGTCTGTCTCCGGTCAACATTCTTTTCTTTTTTGCTTCCATCGTTTTTCCTTCTTTCTTCTTGTCCCCTTGGGGACGTTTGTTTGTGAGACGTCTTCCCTTTTAGGAGCACGTTAGGTCTTATTGTTTTAATATGTGTCCCTAATTGGTCATTTTGTTCCAGTAACAAATGTCCCTATTGGGACAAAATGATATCTCTTTTTAATTTCTGATTCTTGCAAACTCCACAGCCAATAAACTGATGATTTTTATCATAAATTCGATAAATGTCATCTGGCTTTTGGGTGTTTAATAAAACTCCATTGAGTAATAAAGTAAGTTGCTTTTCGCTTAACGTGATGGCTTCTTTGTCGCTAAAAAAATGTTCCATTGTAATAAGATGTTTTTCAATTGTTTTGCTATTGGTTTCAATTTGTTCTAAAGAAATAGAATTCTCAATTGAGAATTGCCCTACTCTGGTGCGTTCAAGTTCCTTCATATAACCGGGCCGTTTGTAGTTTTGTTGCAATATCTTCACATAAACTTCTAATATAAGTACCTTTTGAACAATGCACCCAAAAGGAAATAGTTTGTTCTTTTTGCTTTATTTCTTCTAGCTTGATTTGTAAAATTTCAATTTCTCGTTCTGGAACTACTACCTGCTTTCCCTGCCTTGCATATTCATAAAGTTTTTTTCCTTTTACCTTGATGGCAGAATACATAGGTGGTTTTTGTTTTTGCTTGCCTAAAAAAGTTTGTAAAACCGCCTCTACTGTTTCCTTTTGTAATGCTTCTGATGGCACAGGCTTGGTTTCCATCACTGTTCCTTCACTATCTGCTGAGTCTGTTTTGATTCCTAATTGCAATACCACCTCATACTCTTTATCATGTTCTACCATATATTGAGAAAGTTTTGTTGCTTCTCCTATGAGTAGGGGAAGTACTCCGGTTGCCATAGGATCCAGTGTGCCTGTGTGTCCTACTTTTTAATGAGCAATTTTCTTTACTTTACTTACTAAATCATGCGAGGTATAGCCTTTTTCTTTGCTTAAGATTAATATTCCATTCATAATCATTCCTTGTTTCTTAATATCATGTTAGTATGTAGTATTTTGAGCCTTCATTTTATACAATTTTATTTTAGCAATCTTACTACTTCTTTGACAATTTTTTCTCTTGCTTGCTCAATGGTTCCTGGTATAGTGCATCCTGCCGCTCTTAGATGTCCGCCTCCACCAAATACAACACAAGCATCAGATACATTCACATAGTCATTGGAGCGAAGAGAAATTTTACATCCCTTTTCTGTTTGTCTAATGAAAATAGAAACTTCTACTCCTTCTACATCTCTTCCAATTTCTACAATTCCTTCATGGTCTCCATTTTCGGCATGCACCGTTTCTTCGTCTTCTTTGGTAATATATGTATAGGCAATTTTGCCATCTGCTAAGAATTCTATTCTGTTATTAGCAATTCTGTTTAGCTCAAAATTTGCCCTTGTTCTCATCTGCAATACATCATGATATAGTTTTGATACATTAACACCTTTGTTGAGCAGCCATGCCACAAATTCAAAGGTTTCTGCTGTGACGCCTTGGTATTTAAATCCCCCTGTATCTGTGATAATTCCTGCTAAAATGCAAGTTCCTATTTCTTTGGTAATTTCAATACCAAAATGTTGTAATATGACAATTAAAATTTGGCTGCAAGCCGGTGCATCTGGATTGACATAGTTGAAATCGCCATACATAGTATTAGTGCCATGGTGGTCAATTGAAACCTTTACCTTAGCATTTTCAAAATATTTTGCAAATCCATTTAACATTTTAATGGTGGCACAATCGAGCGATATTGCTAAATCATAATGTTCAATATCACTTTCTTTTTTCAAATTTTCAATTCCTGGTAAACAGTCAAAAGTTCTAGAATGCTCTGGAATAATTACATCAGGATTTTTTCCATATGCTTTTAATGCATGATACATTGCTAAACTGCTTCCAATAGCATCTCCATCTGGACTTTCGTGTGTTAATATGACAATTTTTTCTGCTTTGTTTATTTCTTCTAATATGTTATCTAAGGTCATACGGTATGCTCCTTTTCTTTTTTAGTAATTGCTTTGAAGTATGGGGCGCCTAAGGACGACGACCCCAAATGTTTTCATGAATAGTGTCTTTGAACCTTCTTTTGTAAGGTGTCCCTAAAAGAAGGTTTATTTTTTTAGTTGTTTTAAAATGCTATCAATTCTTGCTCCATATTCAATGGAGTCATCAATTACAAAAGTCAATTCTGGTGTAATTCTTAAATTAACTGTTTTTGCAACTTGTGAGCGAATAAAACCGCTAGAAGATTGCAGTCCTTCCATTGTTTTCTTAATGTTTTTTGAGTTTAAAATACTCACATAGACTTTTGCATATTTTAAATCAGGTGTAATTTTTACTTTTGTGACGCTGATTAAGCCTGTCACATTAGAATTTTTAAGTTCAAAGTCAATGATATGGCTAATTTCTTTTTTTAGTTCTTCATTCACTCTGTTTAATCTTGCCTCATTCTTTGGCATGCTTTCTTCTCATCCTTTCGTAATTATTTAAGTAATTTCTTCGAAGCGCGGGCAACTAAAGCTAATGTATTCTGACGCTGTAGTTTACTTTGTTTCTCACAACCTCAGCACAGTCTTAAGCAAGTTGCTCCTATTGCATCGCAACCTTCTTTTGGAAGGTGTCCCTAAAAGAAGGTTTTATCGTTTTACTTCCTCCATAATGTAAAATTCCAAGGTGTCGTCTTCTTTGATATCATTGTAGCCTTCAATTTGAAGTCCGCATTCGTAGCCTTTTGATACTTCTTTGGCATCATCTTTGAAACGTTTTAGTGAAACTAATTTGCCGTCATGAATGACAACATTTTCACGAATGACACGAACTCCTGCATTTCTTTCCACTTTTCCATCTAATACATAAGCTCCTGCAATGGTTCCCACTCCTGATACTTTGAATGTTTGTCTTACGACTGCATTTCCAATCACTTTTTCTTCATAAATTGGATCTAACATTCCTTTCATAGCTGCTTCTACATCTTCAATTGCTTGGTAAATAACAGAGTATTGTTTAATTTCTACTCCTTCTTTTTCTGCCATATCCTTTGCGGTACCAACTGGTCTTACGTTAAAGGCAATGATGATGCATTTGCCTGCTTTGGCAAGTTGTACGTCTGATTCAGTAACAGCTCCGGCTACAGCATGAATGACCTTTACCTTTACCTCGTCATTTGATAATTTTTCAAGTGATTGCTTTAATGCTTGTGCAGTACCTTGTACATCTGCCTTGACAATAATATTTAATTGTTTTAAGTTTTCACTTTCCATTTTTTCAAATAGGTTGTTTAATGTTACTTTATTTTCAGCATTTAATACTTGTTCTCTTTCTTGACGTTTTCTTCTTTCAATTAAATGTTTTGCCATTTTTTCGTCTTTGACTTCATAGAAGGTATCTCCTGCCTCTGGCACTTCAGTAAGTCCCATTACTTCTACTGGAGTAGAAGGTCCTGCTTTTTTTACCTTTTGACCTTTATCATTTTTCATGGCACGAATTCTACCAATTGATTTTCCTACCACAATGGTGTCACCCTCATCCAAAGTTCCTCTTTGTACTAAGATGGAAGCGATTGGTCCTTTTGCTTTGTCAAGTCTTGCTTCAATGACAGTTCCTTTTGCTTGTTTTCTTGGATTTGCTTTTAGTTCCTTCATATCAGCAACTAATAGTACCATTTCTAGTAAGTTATCAATATTAATTTTCTTTTTAGCAGAGATTGGCACATAAATGGTGTCTCCTCCCCATTCTTCTGGGACTAATTCATATTCCATTAATTCTTGCTTAATTTTGTCAACATTTGCTCCTGGTAAATCAATTTTGTTGATAGCCACAATAATTGGAATTTCAGCGGCTTTCGCATGGTTAATTGCTTCTACTGTTTGTGGCATTACTCCGTCATCTGCTGCCACAATTAAAATGGCAATATCCGTAATTTGTGCTCCTCTAGCACGCATTGCAGTAAATGCTTCGTGTCCCGGCGTATCTAAAAAGGTAATTTCTCTTCCGTTGATGTTTACTTTGTAAGCACCAATATGTTGTGTAATTCCTCCTGCTTCTCCCTCAATGACATTGGTACTACGAATGGCATCTAAGAGTGAGGTTTTTCCATGGTCTACGTGTCCCATTACTACAACAACTGGTGGTCTTGCCTCCAATTCCTCAGCTGTATCTTCTGTATCATCAAATAGAATGTCTTCTTCTTTGACTTCTTCTTTTTTAATTGCAGTAATTCCGAATTCTCCGGCTACTAAGAAAGCAGTATCAAAGTCGATAGTGTTGTTAATGGTTGCCATAATTCCATAATTAAATAACTTTTTGATTACTTCTCCACTTGTTTTTTTCATTTCAGCAGCTAAGTCTTTTACTGTAATCATTTCAGGAATAGTAATTTCCTTTAACTCAAAGATTTTTTGTTTATTTCTTTCCCCATGCTCTTCTCTTTGTAACTTCTTTTTATTGCGTTTACCCCTTGCCGTGGTTAAATCATAGTAGTCAAGCATTCCTCCATCTTGTTCATTAAACATATGGGATAATTGATCAACCTGTTTTAAATCTTTTAGTTTGCCTTCATTAAACTCTGAAAAACGATCGCTACGTTTTGATTTTGTTCCTTTTTTTGCTTTATTTTCTTCGTAACGATTTGCCTTTGCCTTATCAATTGCTCTTGTACTAATATCTCTTTTGTCTTCTTTCTCAACAATTTCAGTAGACATGATATCTTTGATGTTGCGGTCAATTCCACGATTATCTAATGGTCTACCATTTTGTCTGTTAAATGGAGGTCTTTGTCCATTGTTGTTTCTATTTTGATTGTTTCCAAAGCGATTATTTCCACCAAAGCTATTGCCTTGGTTATTGTATCTTCCATTTCCTTGACGATTATATTGATTTCCACTATTTCCTTGATGGTTGAAACGGTTTTCATTATTTCCTTGTCCAAAACGGTTTTGGTTATTAAAACGATTTTCTCTGTTTTGATAATTTGGTCTATTTTCTCTATTTTGACCATTTATACGATTATCATTATGGGAGTAATTATTACGGTTTCCTGCATTTTGGTAGTAACCTTGTCGATTTCTATCATTCTGTCTTTGGGAATTTTCATTTTTACTTTCAAGATTGGTATTTTGTGGCTGTGTTGCATTTTTGTTTGCTTCTATGGTCTCTTCGTTCTTTTTCGTTTCCTCTAAAGGAACTTCCTCTTTTTTGACTTCTTCTTTACTTAGAGGTTGTTCTGTCGCCTGTTCAACTACCTTCTCTTGTTTAGGTTCTTCTTTTTTAGGAGTTAGTCCAAATAGTTCGCTAACAGTCATTGGTTTTGTTGGTTTATTTCGATAAACAATATTATAGTCTTGATTTTTCTTTCTTTCCACAAATCCAACATCATGACGACTTGTTTGTGCTTTTTCTTTCTTTGCTCCTTTTTCATCCTCTTCATCAGCAAGGATGACTTCACGTCGAATAATCACTGGCGTTGTTCCAGCTTTTTCTGCTTTTTTTTGAAGTTTCTTTTTTGGCCGTTTCCTTTTTTGATGTTTCCTTTTTGCTTTCTTGTTTTTGGTTACTTCCTTTTGAGACTTTTTGAAAACTATTTTTAATTTTGGCCGCTACTTCTTCTTCCACACTACTCATATGGCTTGCTACTTCAATTCCCAATTCATTTGCCTTTGCTATTACTTCTTTACTGGTTAAACCTATTTCTTTTGCTATTTCATGTATTTTGATTTTACCCAATAATTTCACCCCCACTAATGATTTTTTGCATTTCCTTTGCAAAATTAATATCTTTAATTCCTATTACTACTTTGTTTTGTTTTCCAATTGCCTTGCTCAGCACTTCTAAAGTTAGCGCTTCATTAACTGGAATTTGTTGCTTCTCGCATTCTTGTTTGATTACTTTTTTCGTTCTTTCAGAAGCATCTGTTGCCAGAAAAATGAGTTTCACTTTTTTCTTTTCTATTTGTTCTAAACACGCTTCTGTCCCAAAGCATACTTTTCCTGCTCGCATTGCTAAGCCTATGAAACCACATAATTTTGTTTGTCTTTCCAATTGATCCCCCTATTTTTAGTTTTTCTACATTGTTTTTCTTAATTCTTCATAAATTTCATCCGGAATTTTCAATTCAAAATTCTTTTCTATTCGTTTTGACTTAATTGCTTTATTTAAGCATTCTGCATTATCACAAATATAGGCGCCTCTACCGTCTGCTTTTCCCGTTTTGTCAATACTAATTTTTCCATCTTTGCTTTTTACAATACGAATCAATTCTTTTTTTGTTTTTTGTTCTCCGCATCCCATACATGTGCGTAATGGTAATTTCTTCAAAATGCTCACTTCCTTATTTTAAGTGTATTTGCATATTTTATGCATTATTCTTCGTTTTGGTTATTTTCTACAGCTTCTTCTCCGTTTGTTTCTTCAATTGTATCATTTTCTGGTTCTGCCACGCGTTCTTCTAATGTTGTGTTTTCTGCTTCTTCCTGTGCCTTCATCATAATTTCTCTAAATTGTGATTCACTCTTAATATCAATTTTCCAACCAGTTAATTTTGCTGCTAGTCTTGCATTTTGACCCGCTTTTCCAATGGCTAATGATAATTGGTCATCTGGTACAATCACTTGTGCAAATTTTTCTTCTTCATGAATATCTACCGCCATAACTTGTGCTGGAAGAAGCGCTGCTGAGATATAAATAGATGGGTCTTGATTCCACTCAATGACATCAATTTTTTCTCCGTTTAATTCATGAATAATGTTTTGAATACGAATTCCTTTTTGTCCTACACAAGAACCTACTGGATCGATATTTTCGTTTGGAGAGTATACCGCAACTTTGCTTCTGCTTCCTGGGTCACGAGAAACACTTTTAATTTCAATCAAGCCTTCATAAATTTCAGGAATTTCAAGTTCAAAGAGTTTTCTTACAAAGTCTGGACAAGCCCTTGAAATCATAACTTGTACGGATCCTTTTGCTCCTCTTTCTACATCTTGTACATAGGCTCTAATTTTATCATTAACATGATAGTGTTCTGTTGGTATTTGTTCTTTTACTGTCATAACACCTTCTAGTTTTCCTAAGTCTAACACTACTACTCCGCCATCTGCTTTTTGTATAATACCAGAAACAATTTCTCCTTTTCTGTCATTAAATTCATCAAATAGCACATTTCTAGCAGCTTCTCTAATTTTTTGTATCATTACTTGCTTTGCCGTTTGTGCTGCAATTCTTCCAAAATTTCTTGGCACTAATTCAATTTCTGCCTTGTCACCTACTTCTAGTTTAGAACTAATTTTTTGGGCATCTTGTAAGCTAATTTGCAAATTACTATCTTCTACTTGTTCTACGACATCTTTTTCTGCATAAACATGAATTTCCCCTGTTTCTGCATCCATAGTCACTTTGACATTTTCGACAGAATCAAAATTTCTTTTATATGCTGTGACTAGCGCTGTTTCAATTGACTCTAATAAATAGTCTTTTTTAATTCCCTTTTCCTTTTCTAAATCCTCTAATGCTTTAATTAATTCCTTGCTATCAATTGCCTCTTTGTTTGCTTGTTTTTTCATTTTTTTCCTCCCTATTCCCAGTGATATTTTAAGTTCATCATTGCAATATTGTTTCGTTCCATTGTTAATATTTTGTCTTCTTTTGTTTTGATTGTAATAGTATTTTCATCAAATTGCTGTAAAATACCATCTATTTCTTTCAAAGAAATTGCTTTTTTCTTATTTTTATTACTGTTTATTTCCGTTTCATTTGTTACGATAATTGGTTGATATAGCTTTAAAGTAATTTCTTTTCCAATACTTTGCTGCAAATGCTTTTCTTTGCGAAGCATTCGTTCAATTCCTGGAGAAGATACTTCTAAAAAGTACGGATCTTTAATGTAATTTGCCTCATCTAGCATGTTTGAAATGGTGTCATTTACTTTTTCACAGTCATTTAGGTCAATTCCTTCTGGCTTATCAATAAAAATGCGTAAATAATAGTTTTGTGCTTCTTTTTCATAAATGACATCATAAAGTTCATAGCCCAAATTTTCAATAGTGTTTGTTAATAAAGCTTCCACCTTTTCCTCAATTTTTGACATTTTCTTTCTCCTCTGTCGTTTTATTAACGTTTGTATTAAAACTATCACGTTTTTTGATATAACATTTTCGCTTCAACAAACGTCCCTTAAAACAATACTAGAGTGGGATTGGTTCCCACTCTTCTAGTAATTAATTATGCGATTATTATTATACCCTATTTTTCCAATGATTGCAAGTGTTTTTTTAAAATTTTAAGGAGAACGGAGGAATATAGTATTTACTATTTTCCTCCGTTTGTTTGAGATTTGCAAAATGTTACTTGCCGTCTTCCGTCAGAAATTTGTCTACAATCTTTGCAATAAACTCACTGTTGGTCGGCTTATTCCTGTCGAAGTTGTATGTGTGGCCAAAATAGGGATGCAATATTTCAAATTGGCTACGGTTCCATGCAGCTTCAATAGCAAGTCTCATGTTTCTCTCCACTCTAATAGGAGTTGTGTTGAATTCCTTTGCGAGTTCCGGGTAGAGCCCCTTCGTGATGTGCTCAAGCAAAGAAGGATCCTTGTATCCCTTAATAAGAGCAGCCCTCACGTATTGGTATCCCTTGTGATTCACTAGAAAGCCAAGTTTTTGCAACAGCCCAGTAACTCTTTTCTTGAGAGCCATATCATCAGCTTCAGCATCACTCATTTTTTTCTTGGCAGACCCTTTTGCGACAGGTAGATTTTCCAACTGCCGCATAAGTTCAATCAAGTCATCTAAAGTGTACCCATCCGCTTTGAACATTTCCAGCACCTCTACTGCCCGTCTCTTCGTATTCATTTTGTATCTCCTTTTTTTATTTCAGTCTATTTTGACTGATGATACTTTTATTATACTCTTTATTTTTCCTTATGTCAACTTTTCCTAGATGCTAGCATGGCTTTTATAATGGGGCATTTTTTCATTTCATGCCTGTATTGTTATTTTTTACTGCCTGACAGCTTTGCAAATGGCTTGACAATCAATTTGATAGTATTTAAGCAAATCCTCTGCTTTGCCAGACCTACCAAAGCTGTCTTGTATTCCCATTCTTATTAATTGACAAGGAATATTTTCAGTTAATACTTCACTAATAGCAGAGCCTAATCCGCCAATAATATTATGGTCTTCTATAGAAATGAGCTTTTTTGTTTCTTTGGCACATTTTAATATCATTTCTTTGTCAATTGGTTTAATAGTATGTACGTCCACCACTCTCACGTCAATACCTTCTTGTTTGAGTACTTCTTGTGCTTTAAGTGCCTCAGGAACCATTACTCCTGTAGCAAAAAGAGTGGCATCTGTTCCTTCTCCTATTTGAATCATTTTTCCTATTGAAAAAGATTGATTTTCATCATAAATGACAGGGGTTGCAACCCTTGCTAACCTTAAATAAACTGGTCCATTATATTTTGCCATTTCTTTGATTGCCCATTTAGTTTGTGTATCATCAGAGGTGCACATCACCGTCATATTAGGAATTGTTCTCATTAAGCTTAAATCTTCTAGCATTTGGTGAGTTGCTCCATCTTCCCCCACGGTAATTCCTGCATGAGTAGCACAAATTTTAACATTTAAATTTGGATAGGCTATGCTGTTGCGAATTTGTTCATAGGCCCTTCCTGCAGCAAACATAGCAAAGGTACTTGCAAATGGTATTTTCCCACAAGAAGCTAAACCTGCGGCAATTCCCATCATATTTTGCTCAGCAATTCCCACATTGATAAAGCGATTTGGAAATTCTTTGGCAAATAAATTTGTTTTTGTAGCACCTGCTAAGTCTGCAGTTAGTACTACAACTTGTGTATTTTCTTTTCCTAATTCTACTAAAGCTTCTCCAAAGCTCTGACGCGTAGCAATCTTTTTTTCTATGTTCATCTCTTTATTCCTCCTCATTCTTTAGTTCTTTCATTGCTTGTTCATACTCTGCTTGTGTTGGTGCTTTTCCATGCCATTCTACTTTTCCCTCCATAAATGAAACTCCTTTTCCTTTGATAGTTTTTGCAATGATGACACTTGGCATTTCTTTTTGATGCTTTGCACTGTCAAAAGCATGAATCAATTGCTCTATATTATGTCCATCTACTTCAATGACATGAAAGCCAAAGCTTTGGAACTTTTCTTTGATGTCGACTAAGCCACCAACTTTTTCAATGGTTCCATCGATTTGCAAATCGTTGTAATCCACAATTATGCATAAGTTATCTAACTTATTTTTACTAGCTGCCATGGCAGCCTCCCAAACTTGTCCTTCTTGTATTTCACCATCTCCCATTAAGCAATACACTCGAAGTCCTTCATGGTCCATTTTAGAGGCAATTGCCATTCCAACCGCTGCCGAAACTCCTTGTCCTAACGAACCTGTTGACATATCTACCCCTGGCACCTTTTTCATGTCAGGATGTCCTTGTAAATTGCTTCCTAATTTTCTGAAGGAAGTTAATAATTCTTGATCAAAATATCCTTTTCTTGCTAAAGCAGCATACAATGCTGGTGCGCAATGTCCTTTGGAAAGCACAAATCTGTCTCTTGCAGGGGCATTTGGATTTTTAGGGTCTATATTCATTTGGTTAAAGTATAAAACCGCTAAAATATCGCTACATGAAAGAGAACCTCCTGGATGGCCTGATTGTGCGCTATAAACCTCTTCTATAATATCTCTTCTTATTTCATTAGCTATGGTTTGAATAGCTTCTACTTTTGTAATTTTCATTTTTCCATTCCTCCTTATTTAGAACATTTCCAGTATATCAATTTGTAAGTGGGGAGTCAAGATTTTATTAAAATAAAGCTAGCAATGCTACAAATTAATAGCATTGCTAGCCTACAATTTTTGTTTTATTTCATACCGTTCTTCCTGCTTTTGGAAGGTGTCCCTTAAAATACCTTAAAATATTAGTCTTCTTTCTTTTCTTCTTCAGCTGTTGGTTCATCTTTTACTTCTTCAACAGCTGGTGTTTCTGTTTCAACTGCTGGAGCTTCTGTTGGAGCTTCAACGACAGTTTCTTCTACTGTTTCTACTACTTCTTCTACAACTGGTTCTTCTACTAAGTCTTCTTTGATTGTAATTTCTTTGTTTTCAATTCTAGCGGTTACATTTTCTTTTGTCTTAGCAGCTTTACCAATTCTGTCTCTTAGGTAATATAGTTTTGCTCTTCTTGCTTTACCTACTCTTACTACCTCTACTTTTTCTACTAGTGGAGAATGTACTAAAAATGTTTTTTCAACCCCTACTCCATAAGAAATTTTTCTTACGGTAAATGTACTATTGACTCCTCCGTTTTGTTTTTTTATAATAATACCTTCAAATACTTGAATTCTCTCTCTGTTACCTTCTTTAATTCTTTGGTGTACTCTAACAGTATCACCAACTTTAAGGTCAGGAATTTTATTTTTCAGTTGTTCGTGTTCGATTGATTTTATGATATCCATACCTTTGAATATCCTCCTTTCTTAATTTTTATTTAATAAATCTGGTCTTTTTTGTTTTGTAATTTTTCGAGACATTTCTTGTCTCCACTTTTTGATATTTTCATGATGTCCAGAAAGTAGTACTTCTGGCACACGGTTTCCATGGAATACTTCTGGTCTTGTGTATTGTGGATACTCTAGCATTCCTTCTGCAAAAGATTCTTCTTTGGTAGACTCTTCTGTTAAAACGCCTTCCACATAACGGCTGACACTATCAATGAGTACCATAGCAGGTAATTCTCCTCCTGTTAATACATAATCACCAATTGAAATTTCTTCTGTCACAATTTCATCTAGTACTCTTTGGTCAATTCCCTCGTAATGTCCACATAATAGAATGAGATGGTCTTTCTTTGCAAGTTCTTTAACTTTTGCTTGGGTAAGAGTTTTTCCTTGAGGAGATAAATAAATGACTGATGCTTGTTTTCCATTCAAAATGGAGTGATAGGCATCATATACCACATCTGGCATCATTACCATTCCAGCTCCTCCTCCATAAGGTGTATCATCTACTTTTTTATGCTTGTTCTTGGAAAAATCACGAATATTAATTAAATTAATTTCTAGCAAATTTTTCTTTTCTGCTCTTCCAATAATACTTTGTTTGATTGGCTCAAACATTTCTGGAAAGAGAGTAAGAATGTCAAATCTCATAATCTGTCAGACCTTTCTTACGTTTTATGCCTATTTGAAAAAGGATTGTGCTACAATTGTTTTTCAAAGTAGACCTTCTATTAAGTGAACAATAATCCTATCATGGTCCATATCAATTTCTTTGATTACATCTTGAATAGCTGGTAACAATATTTGTTTGCCAAGCTCATCTTTAACAACATAAATATCGCTTGCTCCTGCATTATATATGTCATCTAATGTTCCAAGCAATTTTTGGTCATCAGTATAAACTTTCATTCCAAGTAAATCAGCAATAAAGTAAGTTCCTTCTGGAAGTTTTCTTGCTCTTTCTCTTGGAATTTTAATGATAGCGCCTCTGTATTTTTCGGCTTCATCAATATTCTCTACACCTTTTAGTTTGAGCAAAACTTGATTTTTGCTGTATTTTACCTCCTCAATTTCAACCTCTAACACTTTTTTATTTTTTTCAATTAAAATGGTTTTTAGAGTTTCAAATTGTTCAAGGTCATCAGTATAAGGGTTGACTTTCACAAAGCCTTTAATTCCAAAGTGATTCACAATTTGACCAATTTCAAAATATTTTTGTTTCATTTTTTTAACCTCTAGTCAATGAATTCAACAACAATTCTTTTATGTTCTTTGGCACCTAAAGATTTCATTACGGTACGGATTGCTTTTGCAATTCTTCCTTGTTTTCCAATAACTTTTCCCATATCTTCTTGTGCTACTTTGACTGTATAAGTAACTGTCTTTTCTTCTTGCTTTTCAGTAATGGAAACAGCTTGTGTATTATCTACCAAGTTTGTAATCATACTTTCTAAAATTTCTTTCATTATCTTGTTGTTCCTTCCATTTCAAATTACTTTGATGCTCTTTCTACTAAGTTTTTCACAGAATCTGTTGGTTTTGCACCATTTTTCATCCATTGTTCATATTTTGCACTATCGATTACGATTGTAGAAGGTTCTGTCATTGGATCATAAGTTCCAATTTTTTCGATGATTTTTCCATCTCTTGGGCTTCTTGAATCTGCTACAACGATATGATAGAATGGAGCTTTTTTAGCACCTTGTCTTTGCAATCTGATTTTTACCATAATTTTCACCTCCTGAAACTTTGAATTAATTTATATAAATTTAAAAAAGTAAAAACTAATTGATTGTGTTTCAAATATTCTTTAAATTTTAAAGTTCTTTAAATCATCTGGATTGATGCCTTTCATGAACTTTCTCATGCCGCCCTTATTATTTTGCATTTGCTTCATCATTTTTTGTGTCATTTCAAAGGACTTCATGAATTTATTAATTTCTTGTACCGTAGTTCCACTTCCTTTGGCAATACGCATTCTTCTATTGCCATTGAGAATACGTGGATTTTTTCGCTCCTCTTTTGTCATGGAGCAAATCATTGCCTCAATTCTCACAAATTCTTTGTCATCTATCTTCACATCTTTTAATTGATTCATTCCTGGTATCATCTTTAATAAAGAAGAAAATGAACCCATTTTTTTTACTTGCCTTAATTGTGCCAAATAATCATCTAAATCCAGTTCTTTTTTCTTAAGCTGCTTTTCTAGCTTTTCAGCTTCCTCCATATCAAAGCTTTCTTCCGCTTTTTCAATGATGGATAACACATCTCCCATACCAAGAATTCTTCCAGCCATTCTGTCTGGGTGAAATACCTCAATATCACTTAGTTTTTCTCCCGTTGCCGCAAATTTAATTGGTCTACCTGTTACTTTTTTTACTGATAAGGCAGCACCACCACGGGTGTCACCATCTAATTTGGTAAGAACCACTCCATCAATGCCAAGCGCCTCATTGAAGGCTTTTGCAACATTGACTGCATCTTGACCTGTCATACTGTCTACAACTAATAAAATTTCATGTGGTTTGACATTAGCCTTGACATTTTTAAGTTCTTCCATTAATTCTTCATCAATGTGCAGGCGACCTGCTGTATCTAAAATGACTACATCATTTAATTTGCTCATTGCTGTTGACATTGCTTGTTTGGCAATATGAACAACATCTTTGGACCCTTCATTAGCAAATACAGGAATATTAAGCTGCGCTCCTACTACCTGTAATTGTTTGATTGCAGCTGGTCTGTAAACATCACAGGCAACTAGTAATGGCTTTTTCCCTTGTTTGCGAAGAAGATTGGCAAGCTTTCCTGCAGTCGTTGTTTTTCCTGAGCCTTGTAGTCCCACTAACATAATAACCGTTGGAGGATTTGGTGTAAAGTTAATTTTGCTTTCTGTTCCCCCTAAAAGCTCCACTAATTCATCTTTTACAATTTTAATAACCTGTTGTCCTGGTGTGAGTGATTTTAAAACATTTTGTCCTAAGGCTTTTTCTTGTACTTGGTTAATAAATTCTTTGACAATCATATAATTGACGTCAGCTTCTAATAGGGCTAGTTTTACTTCGCGGAGCATTTCTTTTAAATCGCTCTCTGTAATTCTAGCTTTACCTCTTAATTTTTTTGTAATTTCTTGAAGTTTTGAACTTAATCCCTCAAAAGCCATGGCTTTCCTCCTTTATCTTACGCTAAACAACTGAGTTCTTCTCTGACATGATTTAGAATTTTTTCAACCTTTTTATCTGAAGAAACATTTTCAATTTTGCTTAATTCTTCTAAAATTTGTTGAAGCTTTTTTTCTTGTTTTACCATTGTGTCCATAAACATAAGCTTTTCTTCTAATTCGAAAAGTTTTTTCTCTCCCTTCTTGATATTATCTCTCACTGCCTGTCTTGTAATTTGATGATTTTCGGCAATTTCAGAAAGTGATAAATCATTGTTGTAATAATCATTAATCAATTCACGTTGATTTTGTGTGAGCATTTTTTCGTAGATTTGAAATAACATGCTGATTTTGACCTTTTCTTCCAAGAACGTCACTTCCTTTTTTTCGTTTTGTATTTTGTTATTAATGTAATGCTAATATACTTTACACTATTTTTGTTCATTTGTCAAGCATTTTTTAGTTTTTTCTCATTGTATTGACTTTTTCCGCTAGTTATTGTAAGATAGGAGTATATAAAAACAGCCTAACAAATTTCAAAAGCATAGCTTTCATAATTTGTAGCTGTTGCATCACTAATTTCTACGTCAAGTGCATAAACGCTCTTTTCTAGAACTTAGAAAAAAAAGGAGGATTTTTATGAAAAATTTCAAAAAAATTACATTTTTATGTTTTGCTTGCTTATTGCTTTTTTCTAGCATTTGTATGGCAACTAACACCCTATCTATTACAGAAGATAATAACTCTATTACGGCTGAAACACCAAAAGAGCAAGAAAGCAACCCTACTCTTAGCATTATGAATAGTGACCTTTATTTAAGTGGAGATGAAGTTGTGGTTGAACAACCAATTGATGGTAATGCTTTTATCTTTGCAAATAAGGTTACTCTTAAAGGCGAAATCAATGGTAATGCATTTATTATGGCTAAAACATTAAACATTGAAGAGCCTGCTGTAATTTATCACAGCTTATTCGCTTTTGCAGCTAACATCACTATGGCTGGTAGCACCTATGATACTTATGCGTATGCATCTAATTTTACACTAGCTGAAAGTGCTTATCTTGAAAGAGATTTAAAACTTGCTTGTAATGAAGCTACTTTAAATGGTTTTATTCATAGAGATGCTTACATTACTGCTAACAAGATTTCAATGCCAGAAAATGCTGAGAACTTAATTGGTGGTAATTTACATTATACTAGTAATCAAGAAATAAGTTTTCCAGAGAAAGCAGTTACAGGAGAAGTGTATTTTTCTGCTACTAAAGTGATAGAGCCAACTATTGCTCAAAAAATTGGTTCTTATGTGATGAAATTTGCTATAGTTATTCTTTATATGACTGTTGTTATTGTTTTAGCAACATTCTTTGCACCTAAGTTTATTAATAAGGCTTGCTATGTAACAAAGAAGCATCCTTTTTCTACTGCCGGAATTGGAATATTAGCATTATTTTTCGTTCCAATACTTGCATTCATTTTAATGATAACAGGAATTTTCACATTGATTGGTTTTGCTGTATTGATAGTTTATGCATTAGTACTTTCTATTACTCTTGCTATTTTAAGTATGTCAATTGGTAAAGCAATTACTTTGAAATTGAAAAAACCATCAAAAGGAAAATTCATTTTATTCTCTTTCCTTTCTGCAAGTGTAATTTGGTTATTACAGCAAATACCATATGTAGGTGGATTCATTTTATTCTTTACCTTTGTGTTTGGTATGGGAGTATTTGTATTTGCATTCTTTTCAAAAAAGGAAATAGAAGAGGCACAATAAAAGTTTTATAATGATAAAAAATGTTGCTATTGAATGAATAGCAACATTTTTATTTTTTTAATTCTTTTACTGCTTGTTGAAAATTTTCAGATTGAAGAATTCCCGTTCCTGAAACAAGAATATCTGCTCCTGCTGTTTTTAGTTGTTTAGCATTTTCTGGTTTAATTCCTCCATCTGCTTCAATGTCAAAATCTAATCCACTTTGGTCTCTATACTGTGCCAACTTTTGTATTTTTTGAATAGTTTCTTCAATGATAGCTTGCCCCCCTGCCCCTGGTTCTACCGTCATAATAGTTACCTGATGGAGGTATGGCAATAATTCCTTAATTGTTTCTATTGCCGTATTTGGCTTTATTGCAATTCCAACTTTAGTATGATTTTGTTTGACCTGCTCCATCCACTCTATTATTTGTTCTTTGTTTTTTGCTACTTCTATATGAAAAGTAATTGTGTTTGGCTCAAATACTAAAAAATTTGTGATATAGCTTTCAACATCTTCTACCATTAGATGGACATCTAATGGTAAGTTCGAAACACTGTTTAAATATTCACAATATTTCGTCATTCTTTCTGTTGTGTTCTCTTTGACAAATTTTCCATCCATCACATCAATGTGAAAATATTGAATACCGGCTGCTTCTAAGTTATATAGAGTTTGAATTGTGTTTGTAGCTGAAATATTTAAAATTGATGCTGCTACCTCTACCATCGGTGTTCCTCCCTTTCTTTTAGCTCTTGATAAATTTTACAATAGTTAGCATATCTTTCTTGGCTAATTTTCCCCTTTTCTACTGCCTCTTTTATCCCGCAATGTTCTTCTTTTTGATGACTACATCCAACAAACTCACAATTACAAGTCCATGGTTTGAATTCTTGAAAATAATTTGCAAGCTCACTACTTTCAATTTCTTCTATGGAAAAAGTGGAAAAGCCAGGTGTATCCGCAATATATGAGTTTGGCGCAATTTCATAAAGCGTGATAGCTGTTGTGGTATTTTTTCCTTTTTGATTTTTCTTGCTAATGTTTCCTTCTTCTGTGATAGTATTTTCAAAAATGCAATTAATCAAGGTGGATTTTCCCACTCCTGAATTGCCAGCAAAAGCGGTAACATTTCCTTGTAATACTTCTTTTAAAGCTTGTATACTTTCTCCTTGCTTTGCATTGGTACAAATAACAAGATAACCTGCTTTTTGATAAATTGTTTCTATTTTTAAAACTTCTTCTGAGGTTGCTAAATCAACTTTATTAATGCAAATAATTGGTTCAATTTGATTAAACATAGCAAATGCTAATTGCTTGTCCAATAATAGTAAATCTGGTTTTGGCATATTCATAGAAACCACAAAAATCATTTGTGTTAGGTTAGCAATTTTAGGTCTTTTGAGGAAATTGCTTCTTGGCTCAATTTGTTCCATGACTCCCTCTTTTTTTACCTCATTAGTAATTGTAATTGCTACATTATCTCCCACCACAGGTGTAATTTGCTCTTTTTTCCATTTTCCCCTTGCGACACAAGTATAAGTTTCTTGATTTACTTTAATATCATATTGATTGGAATGAATGCAAGTAATAATTCCTTTTTGCATAAATGCTCCTTTTATTGATAGAGCACAAAGTGCTCCACTACAAATACCGTGTTTTAAAATGCTTTGATAATAATAGTAGTGGACGTGCGCGATGCACGCCCCTATATTTCTTTATTTTTTAGTCAATAACAAGAACTGGATTGTCTACTGTTAAATCAAATTGTTTGTCAGCAGAAGTATTTTTGATATCATCAATAAATACTTTCACTGCAACAGTTCCTTTTCCTGAAGCAGTTGCTGTAATATCTGTGCTATCTTTTCTAACTATATCAGAATATACCGTGTCCCCACTTACTTCAATTCTTAACTTGACAGTTGGATTAATTTCCTCTCCCGTTTCTGGATTTACTTCAATTTTACTTTTTTCTCCCAAAAGAGATTTTAAATTCAATTTGATTTTTCCTGTTTTAATGGCTTCTATTTTATTGACTGTAATGGTTACTTTGGTTCCCTCATCCACTGTTTTTCCAGCTTCAATGCTTTGCTTTAAAACCTTTCCATCGACTTTTGTCATGTCCTCTTCATAGACTACTGTCACTTCTAAACTCTTTAATTTTTCTTTTGCAGTTGCTTCGGTATCGCCAACCACATATGGCATAGAAATTTGTTTAATTCCTGTTCCAAGGCTAACATAAACTTTAACCGTTTCTCCTGCTTTTACTGTTTTTCCTTCTTCTGGGTCTTGTTTAATGACATAGCCTTCTTCCACTGTTTTGCTTGTTTGCTCAATTTTTTCTACTTGCAGGTCTAACTCTTTTAATGTGTTTTCCGCTTCTTCATATGTCATGCCCACTACTTTTTTTACAGTTGCTGTTTTTGTTCCTTGGCTGACTACCACTTTGATAATAGAATTTTCTTTGATGGTATAGCCTTCACTATATGGAGGTTCTTGTGAAATAATTTTTCCCGCCTCTACAGTGTTATTATAGGTTTCTTCTTTAATTTCCAAGGTAACTCCTGTACCACTTAAAGCTTGCTTTGCTTCTTCTATTGTCATTCCTGCTAAATTTTTTAATTGAATATCTTTTGGAGTTCCTGCCTCTAATAATAGTTTTGTGCCAAAAAAGCCAAGTAATGGAATAAAAATGATAAGTACCACAATCAAGGAAATTATGATTACTTTTTTCTTTTTTCTGTCCTTTTCAGAAAAATTTGTCCTACCATCTTTTCTTGTATTTTTTTGTTCTTTCATTTCTTCTCCCCCTAGAGTAGGAATTCTTTGGGTAAATTGTATGGTTTCTGCATTACTCTTGACAAAATTTCCTTCTGGATTTTTTAATGCCATGCTTAAATCTCTTAGCATTTCAGTGGCAGATTGATATCTAACAGAAGTATCCTTTTCCATTGCTTTCATCATAATTTTATTGATGGCATATGGAATTGATGGATTTAACTTAATTGGTTCTACTGGTTTTTCTTGCATGTGTTTTAAAGCAATTGATACTGGAGTATCTGCGTCAAATGGAACTCTTCCTGTGAGCATTTCATACATCACAACTCCTAAAGAGTAAATATCTGATTTTGCATCAGTATATCCTCCTCTGGCATGCTCTGGTGAAAAGTAGTGAACAGATCCAATGGTAGTTCCAAATGCAGTGATTGTAGAATTGGAAACTGCTTTTGCAATACCAAAGTCAGTTACTTTTGCAATTCCATCTTCGGTAATAATAATGTTGTGTGGCTTAATGTCTCGGTGTACTATATTGTTTCTGTGGGCAGTTTCTAGGGCTGATGCCACTTGAATTGCAATATTCACAGACCATTTCCATGGTAACACGCCGTCTTGGTTAATAATTTCTTTTAATGTTTTGCCCTGAACCAATTCCATAACAATATAATAAATATTTTCTTCATGTCCTACATCATAAATGGAAACAATATTAGGATGAGTAAGGCTTGCTGCAGATTGTGCTTCTGTATTAAATCTTTTTACAAATTCCTCATCAGTAATAAATTCGTCTCTTAACACTTTAACTGCTACATATCGTTTTAAAATATTATCTCTTGCTTTATATACAGTTGCCATTCCACCTTCGCCAATTTTTTCTAATATTTCATATCGATTTCCTATTACTTTTCCTACTAAATTCATATATTTCTCTCCCCTATATTATTGTAATGACTGTAATATTGTCATATCCGCCTGCGTTATTCGCTAAGTTCACTAATTTTTCCGGTGCTAATTCTGGATTTTCTCTCACCACTTTTTCAATTGTTGCTTCCTCTACCATATTGGTAAGTCCATCAGAGCACATGAGTATGATGTCCCCTTTTTCTAAATTTCTCGCTCTAATATCTGGCTCTACATAAGCAGTGCATCCCAATGCTTTCATTAGCATGTTTTTCTTTGGATGGTGATTTGCTTCTTCTCTCGTAATTTTTCCATCCTCTACTAATTTTTGCACATAACTATGGTCTTTAGTTAATTTGCGAATTACGTCTCCACGAATGCGATAAACTCTGCTATCTCCTACATGTCCGATATAGATTTTATTATTATATATGAAGCAAATGTCTAAAGTAGTACCCATTCCCTCTAATTCTTTTTCACTTTTTGATTTTTCATATACTACCATGTTAGCGTACTCTATTGCACTTTGAAGAAGGTCTAGTAAGCTTTCTTTGCTATGTTCTATTTGTGCAAAATTATTTTTGATATAGCTTTTGACGGAATCTGTTGCAAGCTTGCTAGCAATTTCCCCTCCATTGTATCCACCCATACCATCTGCTAAAATAAAAATTTCTAGTTCTTCCTCTTGAGTTGGAATAGAGTAATAGTCTTGATTAATTTCTCTTGCTTTGCCAATATCTGTTTTAGCAAAACTTCTCATTTGCATTTTCCTCCTATTTTTGGTTTTGATGTTGCAATAATTGTACTCTTATTGTTTTAAATTCTTTCTCCTTAATTGACCACAAGCAGCATCAATATCAGAGCCAAGCTCTCTTCGAATAGTCGCTACAATGCCATGGTCGTTTAGATAGTCTCTAAAGTGAATGATATTTTCATTTGTACTTTTCACATATTTTCCATTTTCTATTTTGTTAATGGGGATTAAATTGACATGACATAGCATGCCATTTAATAGTTTTACCAATTGTTTGGCATCTTCTAAATTATCGTTATTGTCTTTTGCTAAGGCATATTCAAACGAAATTCTTTTATTTGTTTTTGCTATATAGTCTTTGCAAGCCTGCATTAATTCACTAATGGAATATAAATTATTTACTGGCATCATGCTGCTTCTCTTTTCATCTGTTGTGGCATGAAGTGAAATAGAAAGTGTGCATGGCAGGCCCTCATTCGCAAATTGATATATTTGGGGAACTATGCCTGAAGTTGAAACACTAATGTGTCTTGCTCCAATATTTAGCCCTTTAGGGTGATTGATGATACGAATGGCTTTCATTACATTATCGTAATTGTCAAATGGTTCTCCAATTCCCATAAATACAATATTGGAAACTGGTTCTCCAATGTCTTGTTCTACTGCTAAAATTTCTTCTACAATTTCTCCTGCTGTTAAGTTGCGTATAAATGCAATTCCTGTAGATGCGCAAAATTTGCACCCCATTTTACAACCAATTTGTGAAGAAACACAAATTGTTTTTCCGTGATGATATTGCATTAAAACTGTTTCAATAGCATTGCCATCTAATACATCAAATAAATATTTTTTTGTTCCATCTGACGATTCTTGTTTTTGTAAAATTTGAAAATTGCATATGGTGTAATTTTGTTTTAGCTTTTCCCTTAGTTCTAGAGAAAGATTGGTCATATCATCAAATGCTTTTACTTTTTCTGTATAGATCCAATGAAAAATTTGCTCTGCACGATATGGCTTTTCTCCTAAATTGCTAAGCTCTTGCTTTAATTCTTCTAACTGATAATTTTTGATATTTTTCATGTTTTATTCTTTGATTTGCGTCCTTCCATAAGACTTGTCATTGTATTTTGCTTCTTAATTTATATCATAGTCTTGTATTTTTTTCAATAGGTTAGAGTTTTAAATTTAGCGAGCCTTTCTTGATAGGCTTTTAGCATGTCCTCCTCAAATGCGAGAGTTGGTTTTTCTACTTTCATTAGTTCCATTAATTTTAAAGTAAATTGCGGGTTTAAAATTAAAAATGGTCCAATGAGATAAGTGGCAAAGAAATTGTTTTGATGAATCCCCTCAAGCTTACTTTCTGGATTAATTCCAACGCCCATCTTTGCCTTGATAAAATAATTTTGCTCATTATTGCCGTATAACATGGTAAATTGACTTTTAAATCCTACAATTTCTATACCTTCATAGTCTCCTAAAAATAAGCTATTGTGTCGATGCATCATATCTCTTTTGGCATGCACATTAAAAATACCAAGTCCTTGTATTTTGCTTCCATCCTCGTTTTCAATATAGCTTCCTAGCACTTCCACACTATTTCCGGTGAACAAAAAGAGCTGTCCTTTTTCAATTAATTCTTTGATTTTTTCTTGATAAGGTTTTAATTTTTGAATGACAATTTCTTGTGCTATTTCTGATAAAGTTCCCATGTAAATTAAGTTAATATCTTCCTGTGTATTGAAAGCTGGTTCCATATCAATGGAGGTTTCAATCACTTCTGCTTCTGGTATGCATTTTCTTAGATACCTAATATTTGCCATATCTCCGCTTAAATTACAGAATTCTGGAAATAAAACTTCTATTTTCATTCTTCATTAGCCCTTTCTTCTGATTTTTGATCAATCATTTCTTTTACCTTGTTTTTGATTTGTTTTGCCTCTTGAATTAAGTATAAGTCGTGTAAAATAAAAATTTTGTCAATACCCTCTAACTGAATTTTTTCTGTTGCCTCTATTAAATCCTTTTCGTGAACAATTTTTTCTGGTTCAATATCTGCCATCATTAAACGAATATAACCATCCAAATAGCGTGGTCCTGCAATAATAATTTGCTTGATACTATCATCTTTTAAGAATTCATAATCTGTATCATATTGCCATGCTGTATTTTCCGAACTATTAGCCTCCACATGCGTATCGTCTAACACAACAATTGCTACTTTGTTACCCGGTTGCTTTCTGACATAATCAAAAGCTCTTGAGCATGCAATTGGGTTCATACCTTTTGATAGTTGTGTAATAATGTGATAGCCATGATATTCTTCTTCGCTAAACCTGGTTTCGACAATTTTTAATTTTGCGAAGGAGCTGTTAATTTGTTCTCTTGTTAGTCCTAATTGTTTTAAAACTATGATTGCTGCAAGCATGTTATAAATATTGATAATGTTATTGCTTACTAAGTGATATTTTTCTTCTTGTTCTTGATGTTGTACTGTCATTTCCTTATTGTCGAGGTTGATATTCGTGACCACATAGTCTGCTTTTCGTGTGCCATAATCACAGTTTGGGCAGTGAGCTTTTCCAATATGATGATATCTAACGTATTCATACTCTAAAGGAGCATAGCATTTAGGACATACTCGAATATCTCTCGTGATATTTTGGCATTCTTTGGTATCAGTTTTTAACTGGCTAATGCTAAAATAAATTTTTTGATTGTTATCTGCAATGTGACTGCAAATTAAATCATCTGCATTTTCTATCATAATGGTTTCTTTTGGAATATATTTGTTTAAAATACTAGCAATAAATTCTGTGTGTGCATTACGTTGCAATGAATCTCTAAAAATATTATTGCAAACGAGATAGGTTGGTGTGAGATAAGGAAAGATTCGATTTGAGCTTCTTTCGTCAATTTCTAACACTACCATATCTTTTTTACTTTTTCCAGACATGGTAGCACCTTTTATGAGAGTAGTAACAATTCCTGCATTGGTATTAGAACCATATTTATTATTAACAAAGTCATAGCCATTGTCAGTTAAAATATCGTTAATCATATTACATACTGTTGTTTTTCCATTTGTTCCTGTGACACCAATAATAGTATTAGGCTTACCTAACATTCCTAAAAAATTAGGGCATAATTTTAAAGCCAATTTACCCGGCAATTGGGTTCCATTTCGTCTAAAAATTTTTAAAAGTAAGGAGGATCCTTTTGCCAGCCATAGAGCAAAATAAAATTTTACTGTTTTCTTTTGCATCATATTTCATATCTCCTTTTATTTATATCAATTATGCCCTTATTTTACCTTTATTTGCAATATTTATCAAGTACCTTGATAGAATTTTATCATCAATTATTTGATTTTACTTGCTAGTTCTGATATTTTTCGTTCGATATTGCTAATTCTTCTTTCAAATACTTGATTTGTCATATCACAAATTTCATGAAATTCTGTGAGCTTTGCAAATTTTTTCATGTTGATTTTATGGTATTGCTCTATTTTTTGATTTGTGGCATTTTGTTCCTCTTGAATGGATTGTAAAAGTTCTGTAATTTCTGCAATGAAATCTTCAAAATTTTGATATTGTTGCATTAAATTCACCTCTTTTCTCTTTTGGGAATCCAAGTTTGCTTATTACCACCCCCTATATGTTTTTTCTGTTTTGAATTATTTACCGAAAAAAATAATAAAAGACCTTCTCAATTTTCAGAATGAAATCAATATAATTATAGAACTTTTGTTTTTGTTTGTCAACATTTTTTTATCATTTTATTAAATCTTCCTAACCTCTTCCTTAATAATAGGAGTACTCTCTAAAACTTTGATGTTTTTGAAAGTTTTACAAATGCAAAATAAGATTTTTTAGCAAATACGTTGCATCAAAAATCTTATTTTACGTTAACAATAAATTACATTTCTGAAAGAATTACTAAACTTAGCGCTCCAGAAATAAAGAACATAGAGATAGTGACGATAACTGCAAAAGCACTTGTAACAAGTCCCGCAATACTAATTCCTTTTTTGTCATCAGTTTGCGATTTTTTCGCAGTATCTACAATTCCTAAAATCAGTCCTACAATTGCTAAAATTGGAAATATAAAGCCAATAAAAGGAATCCACCCTAATATGATACCAAATATAAGGCTAATAATTCCTAAAACCAATGAAGCAATCCCCATTTTTTTCTCCCCTTTCTCTTCCGTTTTATATCTTTATTTTACAGAAGCCGACAAAAATTGTCAATGTTATTGTGAAAAAATAATACCACTTTTTGTTTTTTTATGGTATACTTTTAACTTAGAAATATGATAAAAAGAAAAGAGGAATAAAGATGGCCATTATAGAAGAAAAAAATATTGTAAAAGTAAATTATATTGGCAATTCTGGCAAAATATCCAATAAAGGTATTTTGAGTTTTTTAGAAACTATTGCTTGTAAGCATTCTGATTTAGCTGGCTATGGATATAATGACATTCCTAAGACTCATCTTTCATGGGTACTACTCCATTGGAAAGTAGAAATTTTGCAAAGAGTTTGCTACGGAGAAATGGTTACTGTAAAAACTTGGGCAAGAAGTGCTAATAAGTTTTTTACACTACGTGACTTTGAAATGTATGATGAGCAGGGAACTTTGCTTTGTAGAGCAAGTTCCAAATGGAGTTTAATTAATACCGAAACTTCCGGAATTGCTAGAGTAACCGATGAGATTCTCGAAAAATATCATAAGGAAGAAAAAAGTGTGTTTTGCGAGGAGGATATTGCCAAATTAGGAGAACCAAAACTCCCTGCTATTCCCGCTTTTTCGTTTTTTGTACTGCGAAGGGATATTGATTTTAATCATCATATGCATAATACGTATTATTTAGACTACGCATATGAAGCCCTTCCGGAAGAAATTTATGAAAAGGATGAAATGAATCATTTTGAAATTATGTATAAAACAGGAGCAAAACTTGGTGATATGGTTGATTGTTATTATACTACGCAAGATGATGCTCATTTTGTTGTAATGAAAAATCATGAAAATGGACGTTTAAGTGCAATGATAAAATTATACTAAATTGAAAATAAAATTGTGAGTAATAATACCATGATAATTGCTAATGTGATTTTAAAAATTTTTTAGAGTGTTTTTTTCGTTAATTTTATCCACAAAAAAGCAACACATTCTTACGAGAATGTATTGCTTGAATTGCTCTATAAACTAATTTTCTTCTTCACGGTTCATCATATTGTTTGGACAATTTTGCATATTATTCATGAAAAATCTTTTTTCTGCTAATTTGTCCTGTACGCCACGAAGTGCTTCTCCAAATCTTTGGAAGTGAACAATTTCTCTTTGTCTTAAGAAACGTAATGGATCAAGTACATCTGGATCGTCTGCGCACAAATCAATTAATTTTTCATATGTTGCTCTTGCTTTTTGCTCTGCTGCTAAGTCTTCTTGTAAGTTAGCAATAGGGCCTCCCTTACAAGCTAAACAGTTAGCATTAAATGGCATTCCTGCTGCCGATTGTGGATACACGTCAACCCCATGGTCTGTATAATATTCTCCTAATCCTGCCGCTCTAATTTCATCGATACTTAGACCTTCTGTTAATTGATGTACAATGGTTCCCACCATTTCTAAGTGTGCTAATTCCTCTGTTCCAATGTCATTTAAAACTGCTTTTGATTTTTGGTCTGGCATAGCAAATCTTTGAGATAAATATCTTAACGAAGCTGCCAATTCTCCATCTGGTCCTCCGTATTGAGAGATGATGAATTTTGCTAATTTTGCATTTGGGCATTTAATATTAATTGGATATTGTAATACTTTGTTATAGGTCCACATATTAACACATTCCTCCTTCCCATGGCCATGGTTCATCTATCCATCTCCACCTGTTACATGGGAAATAGATGGTAAGTGGTCCAAAAATTCTTTGATATTTATCTGTTAAATCTCTATATTGCTCACAATATTCTTGATGTAAGCAAAGGGCTTTTTGGTCATTTGGATGAGTATCTAAATATTGAGCCAATTCAACAATTGCAAAGCTTAAACTTCTAATATCATTTAGCATTTGCTGTTTTCTTCTTCTTGCTTCTTCAGGGCACATATTGTCATCGTCTTCATCCATGTTTTGTGACAAATTTGCCGTATTATAACCAAAGGCTGCATTAATTCCTTGAGGAGTGTATTGGCAATCACTATTGGTAATTGTATTGCTACATCCTCCAAACATTCTATTATTTTCTTCTAGCATCGCTTATCTCCCCTCCTCCATTCTATTGCAATTACTTAAATATTCAATTTCTGCCATACTTTGACCTGGCATATATGGGCTAACTAACTCTGGGAAAATGGTTCCCATTTTTAGTCCGCAATGTGGTGTAAAAGTATTGTTCATTTGTTGAATTGGTACATAGCTTTGTGCCAACATTGGATTTTCTGGGAATACGTTCATTTCTTCCTCTTCATGAAAACCGCAACTATTGTTCATTTCGTTTTCACAACCACAATTAGGCATTTGCTCATATTCAGCACAAGTTCCTATGTTATCACAAATTGTTTCAATTACTTTAGGATTGTACTGATTTTGGCAACATGATTTTCTATAACGATTAAACATGTTTCTTTTCCTCCTTATTTTGTTGATACTACATTTTATGACATGAAAAGAAAAATTGTGCAAAAAAAGGCTATTGCCCTGCAAGTGACAATAGTCGTTTTTATCAAAATAAATTATTTTATAAAACTATGGTTTTATGATTAAACCTTTAGTACTCCACCAATAGTTTTGTTGAGCTTAGCATGTTTGTGTCCGGCTAAAATAGAAGCTCCTCCTGCAATAACAACGATATCTCCTTCTTGAATATATCCATTTGCTTTCGCCTTTTTGATTCCATCATTAATCATGTCATCAATACTTTCTTGTGGTTCTACTAAAATTGAATATGTATTCCATACCAAAGAGAGCTGTTTATAAACTTCTTTGTTAGAAGTAATTACATAAATTGGGCATTGTGGCATAAAGCCTGCTATCATTTTTGCTGTTCTTCCTGTATCAGTATAGGCAAAAATTGCTGTTGCACTTAAGTCCATTGCTGTTGAGCAGGTAGAATAATTTAAGTTATATTCATAATCTGCATTGTCACAGTTACGTTCTTTTTTCTGAAATCTTTTCCAATACTTAATAGATCCTTCGATGGCTTGGCAAATTTTTACCATTGTTTCCACACATTCTACGGGATATTTTCCCATCGCAGATTCTCCTGATAGCATAATACAACTTGTCATGTCGTAAACAGCATTTGCTACATCGCTTACTTCTGCTCTTGTTGGTCTTGGACTGTTTATCATCGATTCTAGCATTTGGGTTGCAATAACTACCGGCTTTCCCGTTCTAGCACATTTACTAATGAATTCTTTTTGACGAATAGGAACCTCCTCCATTGGAATTTCTACTCCCAAGTCACCTCTTGCTACCATAATGCCATCAGATGCCTCTAAAATAGCGTCAAAATTATCAATTCCTTGTCTGTTCTCAATTTTAGCAATAATTTTAATGTGTTCTCCATGATTTTCGGTTAATATTTTTCTAATATTGTACACATCTTCTGGGGTTCTCACAAAAGAAGCCGCAATGTAGTCAAACCCCGCTTCAATACCAAATGTAATATCTTCAATATCCTTTTCTGTTGGACTTGGTAGGTTAATAGAGGAACCTGGAATGTTAATACTTTTTGTATTTGTTAATTTTCCTCCATCTACTACTTCACAGACAACATCTTTTTCCTGAATTGTTTTGACAATCACTTTAATTAACCCATCATTAATTAGAATGACTGTTCCAGGTGTTACCTCGTTATATAAATTTTTATAGGTCACTGACACCCTTGTGTCATCTCCTAAAATATCTTCATTGCACAATGTAAATATTTCACCAGGTTTCAAAAATGCTTCCCCTGACGCAAATTTTCCAATTCTAATTTCTGGTCCTTTGGTGTCTAGCAAAAGTGCAACCGGCCTTCCTACCTTTTCTCTTACTTTTTTAAAGTTTTCAATTCTAGGTGCTTGGTCTTGATAATTTCCATGCGAAAAATTAATTCTTGCTACATCCATTCCTGCTAAAATTAACTTTTCTAATACTTGTGGGTCATCTACTGCTGGACCTAATGTACATATAATTTTTGTTTTCTTCATTTTCTTCCTCCATTTTTAATTAATTCTTCTTTAAGTCGAGAATATCTATGATTTCTTTCATTCCTCGGCTCGGTGAAGCGTGCGTTGCTTCATTCGCATTCGTCATTCAATCAATCATAGATATTCTTGACTATTTTAAGTAGTAAAAAGCATAAATGCACTATCTAATTAGCTCTTGAAATTCTTCTGCAGAAATCACTTCTTTTTGCATTAATGTTTGTGCCACTTTATTTAGCTGATTCATGTTATTAGCCAAAATTGTTTGTGCTTGCAAATAGCTATTTTCAAGCATGATTTTTACTTCAGCACCAATGGCATCTCCAAATTTTTCTCCTAATAGTTGTAATTCATAAGGGTCCTTATCTGTATTAATTGAAATTGGTCCAATGTTATCGCTCATGCCATATTTGATAATCATGTCCTTAGCGATTTGTGTTGCCACCTCAAGATCATTACTTGCTCCTGTTGAAATATCATTTAATACAATTTTTTCGGCGGCTCTTCCACCTAAAAGGGCAATCAACTTTTCTTCCATTTCTGTCTTGGAAATATAGTATTTATCTTCGTTAGTTTTATACATTGTATATCCACCAGCAATTCCCCTCGGAATGATGGATACCTCTTTGATATCTTTTTGTGTTTCTAACTGGCTACTAACAATAGCATGTCCCGCTTCATGATAAGCCGTTAATTTTTTATCCCTTTCTGGAACTACCCTGCTTTGTCTTTCTAGTCCTACAGTGACTTTTTTTACTGCTTTTTCAATGTCATCATGGGTAATTGCCTCATGTTTTTCAATGGTTGCAATAATAGCTGCTTCATTTAAAATATTGGCCAATTCTGCCCCTGTAAACCCTGCTGTATCTCCTGCAATATCGTTTAAATTCACGTCTTCTGCAAACTTTTTGCCTTTGGCATGAATTTTTAAAATTTCTTCTCTGCCATGCATGTCAGGAAGTGCAATGTTAATTTGCCTATCAAATCTTCCCGGTCTTAAAAGAGCTTTGTCAAGCATTTCTGGTCTGTTTGTTGCGGCCAAAACAATAATGGTTTCTTCTGTATCAAATCCATCCATTTCAACTAATAACTGATTTAAAGTTTGATTGTTTTCTGTTTCTGCACCGCTACCACTTGTTCTTCTAGATCCAATGGCATCAATTTCATCAATGAATATAATGCAAGGGGCTATTTTTTTAGCCTTTTCAAATAATCTTCTTACTCTTGATGCTCCAAGGCCTGCAAACATTTCAATAAACTCTGAACCACTCATCGAAATAAATGGCACATTTGCTTCTCCGGCAATCGCCTTGGCAATTAACGTTTTACCTGTTCCCGGATTTCCACAAAGTAGAACTCCTCTTGGCACTTTTGCTCCCATTTCTGTAAACTTTTTTGGTTCCTTTAGAAAATCTACAATTTCTAGCATTTCTTGTTTTTCTTCATCTAGACCTGCTACATCATCAAATTTAATTTTTGATTTGCTCGTTTCTGCATCATAAACTTTTCCCTTATCTCCTAAACCTTGCATTCTATAGATAAGTACAAAAAGCACTACCATCATTATGGTTGGAATTAATCCGAATAAATTTTGAAAAATGGTCAAAGCAATATTTTGCTTTTTTTGAATTAATTCAATATTATTTCCCTCTAACGTTTTTTGTTGAATTAGCTCAATAAATGCTTGCGTGTTAGGAACAATTCCTGCTTTTTCTTCTTCCACGTCTTTCAGCTTTACTTTAACAGCCGTACTTCCAACTGTCATTTCAATTTTTTCAACTAATCCTTCCTCAATTTGTTTAATTAAATCAGTATAAGCTATTTCATTATTCTTTTTTGTTTGATTGCTATTGATGAATACTGCAGTAATCACAATAGCAAATATTAACAGTATCATAGCGAGTATGCCATAAAGCATTTTTTTGTTTTGTTTTTCTTTTGGCTCTCTATTTTGTTCATTCATATTTTAATCTATTCCTTTCTTGTTACCTGAAGATGACATATTACAAACTTATGGTTTGCTTGGCTTAAAATTGGCTTCTGGTTGAGGTGTGTCATTTTGTCCTCCATTTTGTTTTCTTTCCCTCTTTTTCTCCTCCTGCCTCTTCTTTTCATCTTCTTTGCGAAGTCTTTCCCTCTCTTGTTCCTCTTTTTCTTCTTGCTCTTTTCTTGCCATTTCTTGTTTGATTCTTTCTTGCTCCTCAATAATTTTTGAGAGCTCCATTTGCCTTTTAATAACATCTGATTTAATCATTAAAATGGCAGTAATAATGTAAATGCAGGTAATGGCAGTGTACATGATTTGAAAATACTGAATGGTAAAGCCTGTTAGCACATTTACAACAAAATAAATGAGGTTCAAGATAATTGGTAAAGTCATAGCATGAATTGCAATGTTATATACTGCGCCATACCTTAATCTTATTCGTGATATTATTCCTTCTATATAGCCTAAAATAGAGTAAAGAATGGCATCTAATAGTACAGTAGAAAAGTAAATAACAAATAAGTATATCATCATTACAATAAAAAATACCGCTCCAATGGTAAACAATTGTCTACCAGATAAAAAGTCAAAAATATCTTGTTTTTCTAGGTGATTAATATTATATTGCTCTACAATTGTTGAATATGGCATTTGGCTTGTCATAGCCATTCGGTTGCTTTTGAGAATAATTTTATCTTTCAAAACAACCACGCCAACGGTATATCCATCCATACTTTTGGTATACTCTTCAATTTCACTTTGTTCGATTTTTCTTGTATCAATTAAAATTTTAGTATTCAACTTGTCCGTATCTTCAAAGATAATTGGCTCTTCTGCATTTTCTTTTGCATTTACGGTAAGCTGTTCATTTTCAAAATGGAGAGAGGAAATAGCTTCATCGAAGTAATGCGTTATTTTCACCAGTTGTGTCATGAACTGAAATGTCACGGCAATACTTGCAATCAAGCTAAAGATAAGCATTAATTTTAACAAATATTCAATCGTTTTTCCTACTTTTTGTGCTGCCAATTGTTGATACTCTTCAAATTTAAAAATACTAATTTTTATTTTTTTCCAAAATGATAACTTACTCTCCTCCACTTTTTTCCTGCCTTCCTTATATTTTTTCGATTGTCATACCTTCTTTGGTATCTTTCACAAGATATCCTTTTTGCTTCAATTCATCTCTTAATTGGTCTGATAATGTCCAATCTTTATTTTCTCTTGCTTGCTTACGTTTTGCTAATAGTTCTTCTATTTCTTGTGGCACTTCAATGTGTTGTTGGCTTTCTAAATATTGTTTTGCATTTGCTAAGTCTAATCCCAATACCTGGTCAAATTTTAATAGTAATTCTGCCAATTGTTTTGATTTTTTCTCATTGCGAACAATTTCCCATACTAATCCCATGGCAAGTGGCATATTTAAGTCATCATCTATTGTTTCCAAAAATTTGGTTTCGTATTCTTGTATTTTTTCATTTTCAATTGTTTCGGTACCTTCTAAATGTTTTAAAAAGCCTTCTCTTAATCGATTAAGTGCTGTTTGTGAAGATAATGCTGTTTCAAATGTAAAATTCAATTTTGTTCGATAATGTGCCGTAAAGCAAAATAGTTTATAGGCCAAAGGTTCAATTCCCTTTTCTTGTAAGGTATCAAGCGTGTAGGTATTGCCTAAAGACTTTGACATTTTACCGCCATCTACTTGTAAAAACTCTACATGCATCCAAGTTTTTGCAGGAATTCTTCCAGTAAGTCCTTTGCTTTGTGCAATTTCATTTTCATGGTGTGTTGGAATATGGTCAACACCACCAGTGTGAATGTCAAATTGGTCACCTAGGTATTTTCTGCCCATAGCTGAACATTCAATATGCCAACCTGGATACGATAATCCCCATGGGCTTTCCCATTTCATAATATGGTTTTCTGGAGCTTTAATCCATAATGCAAAATCATAAGGGTTTTTCTTTTCTTTGTCAACATCTACCCTTGCCCCTGCAATTTGTTCGTCGAGTTTTCGATTCGATAAAATAGGATATTTGTCAAGTTTTGAAATGTCAAAATAAATTCCTTTGCTTGTTTCATAGGCATATCCATTTTTTACAAGTTCTTGGACAAACTCTAGCATTTCTGGAATATGTTCTGTTGCTTTGGCAATGGTTTCTGGCTTTTGAATATGGAGTTTTTGCATATCTCTAAAAAACACATCTGTGTAAAATTGTGCAATTTCATAAGGATTTTTATTTTCCTTTTTCGCTGCCTTTTCCATTTTGTCTTCGCCTTCATCAGCATCTGACTCTAAATGTCCTACATCTGTAATATTCATCACATGGTTTAAGGTGTAGCCATTGTATTGTAACACCCTTCTTAGTGTATCCATAAAAATATATGCTATAAAATTGCCGATATGGGCATAACTATACACGGTTGGCCCGCAAGAATACATGCGGACCTCATTTCCTTCTAATGGCTTAAATTCTTCTTTTTCTCTAGTGAGAGTATTATACAATTTTAGTTGCAAATTTTCTTCCTCCTTTTTGGAATTTTTATGCTTTTCTTATCTCTGTGTTTTAAGGATTAGTTGTTTGGGTTGTGTTTGTTGATGTTGTTTCTCCTGGAGTTTGATTATTTCCAGTAGTTGATGTATTATTTGGTTTTTCCGGCACTGTAGGTGTTTGTGTATTAGCATTTGGTGTCGATGGAGTTGTTGGAGTTTCTGGCGTAGTTGGTGTTGTTGGTTTGGTTGATGGAGTTTGTGTATTTCCTCCTGGCGTTTCCGAAGTTCCTGATAGCTTGTTAACGGTAATTACAATTGTTACCCCTTTATCCACTTTTGTATCTGGCGCTAAGCTTTGTCTAATAACTTTTCCATTGGCAATTGCTGCGTTATGTTCATAAATTACTTGAATATTAAGTCCCGCCAAAGCAGTTTTTGCCTCCTCTTCTGTTTTTCCTACTACATTTACAACCGCTATTTTACTAGTTTCAGCAGTATGGAGAGGACAGGTTTCTTTTGGAATATTGTATTTATCACTACCATTTGTTTTCCAAGCTGCATTGTTCTCCTTTTCTGGTTTTGCTGTATATACTTTTTCCTCTACCTCTGGGCAAAATGTTGTTGCCACTTTTCCTGATGCTTTACACAATTTCACTATAACATGACCATCGCATTTGTCTGGTACTGTACCTTTTACAAAATATTCTGTATAAGTACTTTTACATGCACTAGTTGCTAATTTTCCAGAAGTTTTACAAATGGTGGCACTTACAATATTACTTGGTTTTTCAAAAGTAGCATTTTTTAACCCCTTATGAACTTCTGTCATAACTGCTTTCCATAGTTGTTTTGCTGCATTTGGATAGCTAACAGGAATTACTTGTTCTCTATAGCCATACCAAACAGAAGCAGAATAATATGGAGTAAATCCACAAAGCCATTTATCACCTGCAGCATCTGTTGTACCAGTTTTTGCTGCTACATCCATTCCGGAAATTGCACATATTCTCGCTGTTCCATCAGATCCTTTTACTGGACCTGTTAAAATATCTGACAAAATATATGCATTTTCTTCTGAAAGAATTCTTCTCTTTTCTTGTTTTGGCTCTACAATCGTTTTGCCATTACTATCTTCTAATCGTTTGTAACAGGTTGGCTCAATGTATTCTCCTTTGTTAGCAATAGCGCCATACGCTGCTGCCATTTGGTAAGTATTTGTTCCCCCTGAGGTTCCTCCAATTCCTAAAGATGGTATTTTATCGGCTTCGCCATATCCTGTTAATCCAAAATTATTGAGGTATTTGACAGCTGTATTAAACCCTACATTATATAATATTTTAACATTAACAACATTTGAAGATGCTTCAATTGCCTTTCGCACGGTGCACAGTCCCTTGTACCCTGTTGAGTTTTTTGGAGAAAAGTCTTTTCCAAAGGTGGTTCTGGTATCATCATAAACCGTTGCTGCTGTAATGACTTTTTCTTGTAACCCTGGGGCAATATTAGCAAGTGGTTTAATGGAAGAACCTGGCTGCCTGCTATTTCGAGTAGCAAGGTTCCAGCTATTGTTGTTTTGTTCCTTACCAAGACTTCCCGCCATTGCCACTACTTCTCCTGTTCGATAATTCATAATGGTCATACTTGCTTGTGCTGTATAAGTAACCTTCTTACTATTTCCTTCCTTATCTTTGACAGTTTCTGTTTTGGTTGTCACATAACTAGTTTTATCAAACTCTTTATCCACTGCTTTTTGCACATCTGGTTGTAAGGTAGTATATAGCTTATATCCTCCTGATTTTAGCATCATTTTTGCAGTTTCAAAATCAACATCTTTTAATTCTGCTAAATCCGCCGCCGCTTCAGAGATTGCTTCTATTGCCAAAAATGATAAATTTGATGCTTGAGAAGTTTCTCCTCTCTTGAATTCGAAGCCTTTTTCTACTTCTTCAACAGCTCCATTATATTCTTCTTCGTTAATCTTTCCTAATTCTTTCATTTTTCCTAATACTGTTTTTGTTCTTCTGGTAATCAATTCTTTATGGCTATCTTCACCATAAGGATTATATAGGTTTGGTCCATCATTAATTCCTGCTAAAAAGGCAGATTGTGCTAAGCTAAGTTCTTTAGCTGATTTTGCGAAATAGTATTGTGAAGCACTTTCTACGCCATGAATGTTGCTTCCACCCATAAAAATTTCATTTAAGTAAAGCTCTAAAATTTGATTTTTGGAAAGCATTTGTTCAATTTGATATGCTCTTGACATTTCACGAATTTTTCTTTCTGCTCCTGCAAATCCTTCATCATCTTTATCTTTCATCATGTTTTTTACTAATTGTTGGGTAATGGTGCTTCCTCCATAAGAAGAACTTCCTCTGTGTAAAATATATTGTACTGTAGCACCAAGTGTTCTTTTAAAGTCAATTCCAGAATGTTCATCAAACCTTTCATCTTCAATTGCTACAAATGCTTTTGGAATATATTCTCCCATCTCGCTCAATGGAATGATAATACGATTTTCATTTCCAATTAATTGTCCTAAATAGTTGTTTTCTGCATCGTATACACTTGAATTTTGCTCTGTAATCATTAAATCGCCTTTTTCTATTTTCCATTTATCACTGAAGAAAATACCTGCAACCGCTCCTATTGCAGTCAAAACAAGAAGTATTAAAATAGCAAAAATGATTAAAATGACTTTTTTAAGTTTTGGATGCTTTTTCTTTCCTTTTTTCTGCTTATTTTCACTTTTTTTACTTTTTTTAATTTGATATTGTTGTGTTTTTTGATTTGTTCTTCTTCTTTTATTTTCTCCCATTTCGGAAATTCCTCCTTGGATAAAATTTAACACTTATATTATATAATAGAATGCAAAAAATGGAAAGCATTTTGTGACAATTTAAGAATTTATTAAGAAATTGCTACCATTATTTTTTTCAATTGCTCCTCTAAATCTTTTAAATCATTATCATTCCAAATGCAATAGTCACACTTCGCTATATAGTACTCATTTTCATGTTGAGCAGTAAGTCTCGCTATGGCATGATTTTTATTAATTTTGTCTCTTTCCATCATTCTTTGTAATTGTATTTCCTTATTGTTAGCAATTACCGCAATGGTATAATTGCAAATTCTTTCCAACTCCGCTTCAAGCAAAAGTGGTGCATCAATAGCAATGAGTTCTTCCTTTGTGGCTTGAATTTGTAATTCTATTTCAGCCTTGATGTATTGAAAAGTACATTGGTTTAATAGGTTTCTTTTCTTACCATCTTGATAAATAATTTCTGCTAATTTTTTTCTATCTAACTCACCATTTCTTAATAAAATATCTCGTCCAAAGGTTTGTACAATTTTTTCATAATATGCTGTTCCCTGCTGAGAAAGCTTTCTTGCAATTTGATCTGCATTAATAATTTTAGCATGATAGCGCTCTTCTAAAATTTCGCAAGCGGTACTTTTTCCCGCTCCTGAACTGCCTGTAATTCCTAATATCATTGTTTATTAGCTCCTTTGCTATTCCCTTCAGTAATCATTTTGTTAGTATAGTCTAAGTTTGCCCACGAGTCGTTTTCATATCCTAGTGTATACACATTAGTAGCATAGATATCTGTTTGTAGCATTTCTTTTAATATTTTATTGCGACTGGTGTCTAAAAACTTTTTTGGAGAAGTAATGACATTAATTTTGGGATTTTGTCTTGTCATTTCAGAAAGTAATATTTTTCCCTTTTCACTTGCACCTAACACACGTACATATGGCACTGTTTTTTTTGAAATTTCCATCATTTTTTTATTAATCCCTAAAAGTGCATAAATTAATATTCTTTGAATACGTGTTTGTGTATACCTTTTTGATTTAATGATATTCACTAAATCAATAATATTATTACATGAATTTGCTGCATTTTTAATGACATTTTCTAACCCTTCCGAAACATCTGGTAATTCTGCTATTTCTTCCACCGTCATTGTGCGCAAACGGTATAAAATTTCTTTTTGAAATTTTGATAAATCAATGACATAATGTCCTTGTTGCAATTCATTCGCTAGCAAGCGATATGAAGACTTTGGCATGACCTTCATGATATCATTAAATTGTCTGCTTAAAATCATTTTTCGAATGGCAGTAGCACTGGCAAAATCATCTACAATAAACTGATCATTGTAAAATACTTTTTCACGCTTAATGCCAATAGGAATTAAGCTACTTTTTAGTTTTTTCATTGCTTTTAAATATTCAATGCCTAAAATATTATTGGGGCAAGATAGTACATTGGCATACCTTTTAATGTCATTCAAATATAGCATAACAGCACTTTCACGCGCTTTTGGAAAAGAAACGCCTCTTTTTAATTCATGTTCTAACATAGTAACATATTCTTTTGGTTCCTGATAAAGTACATTGGCAATATTATTTAAAGTTGCAATATCTTTTGTTTCCATTCCAAAAGAAAGAAAATTGACGATTCCTAAGGAGTCTAATAATTTCACTGCTCCTTCTGCAAAATTTTCTGCACTAGAAGTGGCATAAATAGTAGGAAGTTCTATGACTAAGTCTGCTCCATTTGCCATTGCCATTTTGGTTTTGGTCCATTTATCTACAATGGAGGTGTTACCCCTTTGCACAAAGTTTCCTGAAATAACACAAACAACAGCTTCTGCTCCCGTTTGTTCTATGGACTGTTGCATATGGTAAAAATGTCCATTGTGGAAGGGGTTATATTCTGCAATAATTCCCAAAACTTTGCTCATAGAAGGTTCCTCCTCTTGACTTAAATTCATTTATTGATATAATATCATAAAATTAGAGAATTGACAATGTGCAAAGGAGAAATTTAGGTAACATGGAAAAGGTAATAATTTATACAGATGGAGCCTGTAGTGGAAACCCAGGTCCTGGTGGTTGGGGTGCTATTTTAATGTACGGGGAAAATAAAAGAGAAATTTCTGGTGGAAAAAAAGATACAACCAATAATGTGATGGAACTTACAGCAGTCATTGAGGCATTAAAACTATTAAAGTTTCCTTGCAAGGTAGACTTGTATAGTGATAGTGCTTATGTGGTTAATGCCTTTTTACAACATTGGACTATTAGTTGGGTAAAAAATAATTGGAAAACTTCTGATAAAAAAGAGGTAAAAAACAAAGAGCTTTGGCAAGAGTTGCTTGCTCTTACTAAAACTCATGAGGTGACCTTTCACAAAGTAAAAGGTCATAGTGACAATCAGTATAATAATCGTTGCGATGAACTTGCAAGAAAAGCCATTTTGGAATTATAAGGAAAAAAATCACAAAGGTCATTTGACTTTTGTGATTTTTCTTACATTCTTCAATAGAGTTTTTAATATTCTTCTATTGGGCTATTTTTTATCAATCTTTTTTGAAATTTCCTTTTTTACTTCAGAGGCTTTGCTAACAAATCCTTCCTTCATTTCACTAGCTCTATTACTAATATCTTCTTTCACTTCACTTGCTCTATTGGCCACTTCTTCTTTGACTTCTGCTGTTTTTCGCTTAATTTTTTCCCCTTGTTCTTTTAAAATAGCTGTTAAATTAGGGAACGCATCAACCAGTCTTCTATTCAAGAAGGATTGATTTCTTAGTGTTTCTCTAACTTTGGTAGAAATTTCTTCTGTATTATCTTTGACGCCCTCTTGATTAAACTTGACTGTAGTTTTTTTAACATTTGAAATAATGCGATAAGAAACAATAGAATCAATTAATAATAAAGTTGCTAAGGTAGCCGCAATCATATTTAATACATTCTCTGGCACATTGCTTAATATTGCAAATACAAATGGGTTCACAAGATAAATCACAATAATTCACATCATTCCAAAAGGAATAACAGTTCCCAGGCAAATTCTACCATGAAGATTAAACTTTTTTGTACTATAATCCCACCATCTTGCATGAAATATTTTTTCCATAAAATAACTCGTGAGATATTCTAATATGCCACAAACCATTACCGCCATGAAAAATAAAAGAATGGGATGTTCTTTGAATTGTGTTAAAAATAAAGTAATAAACAATCCTCCAAAACCATAAATTGGGCAATATGGCCCAATTAAAAATCCCCTATTTACAATTTTATGGCGTTGAACAACTTGTAAAATCATCTCCATAATCCAACCACTACAGGCAAGTATCATGAAGAGCAAAAAATAGATGGTAATACTATACTCCACTTTGCTTTCTCCTATCCGATTTTTTTAAAACTCTACATTCTGTGTTTTATTTTCGTTTTCGATAATTGACTGGATAATTTGAATCGTTTTTTCTAAGTCATTATTTTTGATGACATAATCATACATTTCCATTTTTGACTCTTCATATTCTAGTCTTCCCAAACGAAGAGCAATTTCTGCTTCACTTGGCTTGTCCTCTCTGTTACGGAGACGCCTTTCGAGTTCGTCTTTTGGTACACGCAAAAAAATAGTAACAATTTTTAATTCCTTGCCTAAAAGCTCCAGTAAATTTTCTACTCCATTTACCTCAATATCTTTGACAATGATTTTACCATTTTGAATTTTTTCATTTAATAATTTTTTTGAGGTACCATAATAATGCTCATGATGAATAGAATATTCATAGAGCTCACCCTCTTTAATCATTCTTTGAAATTCTTCTGTTGTGACAAAATTGTAGGTTTTTCCTGGTATATCATTATTTCTTGGAGCTCTGTCTGTAAAAGAAGGAAGTGACTCTACATTTTCCATTCTTTGAATTAATTGGTTTTTGATGGTGTCTTTTCCTGCTCCAGATACTCCAGATAATAATACTAACATACCTTCACCTTACCTTCTGCAATTTCAACAGCAGCCAATGACACTGGAGATGGTTCACTTTTTTTCGTTAATGGTTTACTTCCTGCTGCTAATTGTCTTGCTCTCTTTGCCGTTGCTGTTACTAATTGAAAACGGCTATCTACTTGATTTAATAATTCTAATACAGTTGGTTTTACTAACATTTTTCTTTCCTTCTTTATCTATATATTTAGGTCTTTTGAATGGGTTCCTATTTCCCTCTTTACTCTTCTTGCTCTTTCTTTGGTTCCTCTTCTGCTCTACTTGCTACAGTCTCTGGTTGTATTGCCGATAGCACCACATGTCCAGAATCCATAATAAGAACTGCTCTTGTTTTTCTTCCGTAAGTTGCATCGACTGCTGTTCCATTATCTTTTGCCTCTTGTACCAATCTTTTGACGGGTGCCGATTCAGGACTAACAATAGCAACAATTCGATTTGCTGAAACAATATTTCCAAAGCCAATATTAATGAGTTGCATAGCGCCTCCTTCAAATTTACTCAATATTTTGAATTTGCTCTCTTACGTCTTCTATTTGTGTTTTTAATTCTACTACTAAATTTGTAATTTCTAGCTTGCCTGACTTTGAACCAATGGTATTGACTTCTCGGTTCATTTCTTGTACTAGAAAGTCTAATTTTTTTCCACAAGGTTCCTCTTGTTCTAGCAATGTTTTAAATTGCATGATATGGCTTTTTAATCTTGTAATTTCTTCTTCAATAGAGCACTTATCAGAATAAATTACTACCTCTTGTGCTAGTCTTGCTTGATCTATTACATCAGTTTGTAGAATTTTTTTAATTCTTTCTTCTAATTTTACTACATATTCTTCCACAAGTCCAGTAGAATGTTGCAAAATTTCATCGACATTTTGCGCTATTTTTTCTAGTCTTGTTTCCAGATCTCTTTTAATTTTATTTCCTTCAATCGCTCTCATGTCAATCAAATTGTCTAATGCATTTTCTAAACATTCTAGCAATTCGTTTCCTATTATATCACTTTCTTCTTCCTCCATTTGAACATTAAGCACATCTGGCAACTTTGATATTTCTGTTACACGAAGTCCACTAGTAATTTCTGTTTCTTCTGCCAGTTCTTTTAATTGCTCAATGTAGAGTTTTGCCAATTCTTTATTGATGATTACTTTTTTTCCTCCAATACCATAATTGTTATAGGTAACATAAATATCAAATTTACCTCTTGCAATTCTATTTAAAACAGCCTTACGCATTTTGTCTTCCAAATATAAAAGATTATGTGGAAGTTTGATGCTGATATCACTATATTTATGATTAACAGACTTTATTTCAACCAAGTATTCTCTTCCTTCTCTTTCTAGCTTTGCTCTTCCAAATCCTGTCATACTATTCATAGATTTTTTTGCTCCTTTTTATTATTTTTTAATTATTTTTTTCATATTGTCAATTGTATATTGCTTTTTCATTTTATAATAAATGGTAATGCTTTTGGCAATATAATAAATAGCAAACAGAAAGCTCATTAATGCTGCAATAGCTATAAATTTTGGTTCTAGGATGAGGGTAACAAATAAAAGTGAAATTGTAGTAAGCGCTAAAAGTACCATTTCAATTCCATGTATACAATACTTACCACTTTCTTTTCGATAAGCATATTCCAACATTCCAATTGCAATAACAAGTACAGCAATGCCAAATACTTTTAAATCTGTCAAAAAGACACCTGTTTCAATATTAATAAATCCCAGGATAATAAAATTAAGATAAAGCATAGTGGCTACTGCGAAACATACTTCTTCAAAAATTCTGGTATTGATTTTCATTTTTTCTTCTTCTGACATTTTTTGATGAGACTTCATTTCTTCCACAATAGCTTCTTGCATTTCTTGCATATTCTTTTGTTCCACGACTGCTGTTGCGTTTTTCTCTTTTTGCTTTGTTTTGTGATTGCTTTTTGCTTTAGTCACCTGCTTTTTTACCGTTTTCTCTGTTTTATCTGATTGTTTTGTTTTTTTCTGAGTGGTGGTAGTTGCTTTTTTCTCTGTCTTTAATTTTTCTTGATTTTTCTTGGTAGTTGTCTGCTTTTTTCCTGCCATTGATGAACTTCTTTTTTGAACTGTTTTGTTGGTTGTCCCTGTTGCTACTTTTTTTGTTCCATTCTTTTCTTGTTTTATTTTTTCTGACTGTTCTGCCATTTTGTGATTTCCTCCCTACATTTCATATTCATACATAATATCACTTATCATGGTAATGGATGCTGTTTCTGTTCTTAAAATACGTTTTCCTAATGTCACAGGCTTTGCCCCTGCAGCAATTAATATTTCAACTTCCTTACTATCTAATCCACCTTCTGGACCGATAATCATTCCTACATTAGCCCCTTCTGGCTTTATTTTGAATTTCTTTAATTCCTCTTTCAATGTTGTTTTTTGTTCATTTTCATAGGCTAGTAAGGTTAAATCATTGCTTTGCATTTTTTCACAAATCATTGAAATGGTTTGTACTTGCTCGATTTTTGGAATATAATCTCTTCCACTTTGCTTAGCGGCTGTTTCTGCAATTTTTTGCCATCTTTCAATCTTTTTAGGTGCTGTTTTTTCTTCTAATTTCACTATACTTCGTTGCATTGCTACTGGCACTATTTTAGTTGCTCCTAGTTCAGTAGCTTTTTGAATAATATATTCCATTTTATTTGCCTTTGGAAGTCCTTGAAAAACTGTTATTTTAATATTGCTTTCTACAAATGGTTTGATACAATCTGTAATTTGACAAAAAACAGCTTCTTTGTTTATTGTTGTAATTTTCGCAAGATAATTCAACTTCGTTTCCTGATTGCAAATAGTAATTTCCTCTCCTATTTTTATACGTAATACGGAACTAATGTGTTTGACATCTTCTCCTACAATTTTAATTTGACTTGCTTCTATTTGATTACTATGAACAAAAAATTTTGGCATTTTCTTTTTCCTTTATCTCTTTTTATTCTTGATGGTACTATTTTAACATAAAATGAAGAAAAAAAGCAACGATTATTTCATTTCCTCTAAAATATCTTCAATATTAGTAACTAATTTTGCCCCTTGCTTAATCAAGTCATTAGTTCCATCAGAGGTATTTTTGTTAATATCTCCTGGAATGGCAAAAATTTCTTTTCCCTGTTCTAATCCAAAATCTACGGTAATGAGAGTTCCACTTTTTTGTTTAGCCTCTACTACCAAAATACCATCTGCCAGTCCAGAAATGAGTCGATTACGGGCAGGGAAGTGCATTTTTTGTGGTTTTATGTTTGGTTCATATTCTGTTAATATAATTCCCCTATTCTGGATAATTTGCTGACAAAGTAATTCGTTCTCTTTGGGATAAATATGTGAAAACCCACTTCCTAAAACGGCAATCGTTTTTCCTTTTGCAGCCACTGCTCCCTTGTGTGCATAAGAATCAATTCCTTTTGCTAAACCACTAATAATGCATACTCCTTTTTTGGCTAATTGATAGGCAAATTGATAAGCCACTTTTGCTCCGTACCCGCTACACTCTCTACATCCAATAATAGCAATGGATGGCATTTGAAAAATAGTTTTGTTTTCACCTAACTGATACAGTTTGGCAGGTGGTGCATAAATTTTTCTTAACTTTTCTGGATAAAAAATATCGGCTTGATAAATTGTTTTCATTCTTCCTCCTTATCAAGCCCCCGATTTTTCTTAATTTCATTCCCCTATTAATTAAGTTCTTTTGCTGCTTTTATTACATTTTGCATTAACATAGCAATTGTCATTGGTCCCACTCCTCCTGGTACTGGTGTTATATGGGATGCAATTGGCTCTACTTCAGTAAAATCAACATCTCCTACTAATTTTCCTTCTTCTGTTCGATTAATGCCAACATCAATCACAGTAGCTCCCTTTTTTACCATGTCAGCAGTCACAAATTTTGGTTTTCCTAATGCTGCCACTAAAATATCTGCTTGTTTTGTTATCTCTGCAATATTTTGTGTTTTCGAATGACAAACAGTGACTGTAGCATTAGCATTTAATAAAAGTTGTGCCAAAGGTTTTCCTACAATATTGCTCCTTCCAATAACTACTGCCCTTTTTCCTTGCACTTCTATGCCATATTCTTGTAGCATTCTCATCACTCCTGCTGGTGTACAAGACACGAATCCTTCTTCGCCAATGGCTAGCTTTCCTACATTAATTGGATGAAAACCATCAACGTCTTTTCGATAATCAATGGCATTAAAGGCCTCTCGAATGTCTAAATGTTTTGGAATAGGACTTTGCAGCAAAATGCCATGAATGTCATCCCTTTTATTTAATGTTTGAATAAGATTTAATAATTCTTCTCTTTTGGTTTCTTCTGGTAACAAAAACTCCTCAAATGCAATTCCAATTTCATTACACGTTTTGCTTTTATTACGCACATAAACTTCCGAGGCCTTATCATTACCCACCATAATGACTGCTAATTTGGGAAAAATATTTACTTGTTTTAATTGTTCTACTTCCTCTTTTAAGCCTGCTCTTATTTTCATAGCAAGCTCTTTTCCATTCATGAGAATTGCCATAACCTAAATTCTCCTTTTTTTAGTTTCTTTCAATTGTTGTGGTGATGCTTTTCTTCTATCTTCTTTTTCTTCACGTCTTCCACCATTAGCATCAAATTCGTTTTTTCTTCTGCTGGCGCCTTTTCTTCTATCTTCAAACAAGTTACCTTTTCCATCTACTATCATTTTTCTTTTCCTCCGTACTTTGTTATTTAAGATGATATTATCGCATTTTTGATAAAAAAGCAATAGGTTTCAATTATATATTTTTCTAATGATGATCATAGCATAAAAGCAAGTGATTATCAATAACCACTTGCTTAAAATTTTTACCCTCATATTGAAAAAATTTTCTCAGTATAAGGATGTTTATTCATTTCCTTTCAAACTTGTTACCATGTCAATATTCTTTACTTTTCTTGCTAATGCTCTATTGACAAAGAATGATACGATAAAGGTTCCTATTGTGGCATATACATATGTCATTAGACTAACGACAGCAGGGAAGTCATAGTTTTCGCCTAATGCTGATTTAAAGATATAGTCTACCATAAGATAGCCTAATGGCAATCCTACAATTACTGAAACAATTGTAATCCATGTGTTTTGTTTTATAAATATTTTTTTAATTTGCTTATTTTTATAGCCTAATACCTTTAATGTTGCAAATTGATATTGTTTTTCAGCAAATGATAAAATGCCTAAATTATAAATAATAACAAAGCCTAACACAGCTGATATTGCAATGAGTAGCACAACCATCATACGAACGGTATTAATCATATTTAAAATACCTGTTTTAATGCTCTCAATTCCTGCAATTTTAGAAATATTTTCTACTTCTTTTACTCCCTCTAAATTATTGTTTGTATAAATGGTATCTGGTTCATATTCAATATTTAGACTTTCAATATAACTTCTTGTCGTATTAAATGCCTGTGATTGTGGATCACGATTTAGTCCAACAATTTTTGAAGTATACCATGTATCTTCTCCAAAAATATGCCACTTAATTTCGTCTCCAACATTTTTGTTTAAGGTTACTGATAGCTTTTCAGTAATATATATGCCTCCCTCTTTTAATTCCATCACATTCTTATCATGTCCCGTGTATCTTAACTTGTCTTTGCTATCATTTACCGTCAATGTATTGGCCTTTTTCGTATTACCATCCATAAATTCAATTCCATATGTTTTACTTGTAGCATCACCATATTTTTCTTCTAGCTTTTCAAGTTGTACTTTACTCAAGTTATCATCTAAATCAAGTTTGTACTCAAAATGATATAAGGTATCAAACTGCCAATCAATATATGAATTCATTGTATCTAACATTCCAAATGCACAAACCAGCATCATAGTACAGCCTATTATTCCAACTGCTCCCATGATAGTTCTTCCCTTATTACGCGCAATATCTCTTAAATTCCACTTTGTAGACAAGGATGCATTTTTAAATATTCCTTTATTGGTAAGATCAAATTTTGACTGCTTTACTTTTGGTATTTCAACACGTATAGCATCAGCTGCCTTTTCCCTTAACACAGTTCTACAAGATAGATACGTAATAATTGTAATAATAGCAACTGTTAATCCTGCTAAAACATAAACATCTGGTACAACATAAATATGGTATTCTGGCACAACAAAGTATGTCATTTCCATATTTAAGAAGAAATTTCCAATGGTAAATAATCCTATTACTATGCCGAAACAGCTAGCAATGAGACTAATCCAAAAGCCAAATGAGACATAGTGAATGATGATTTTTCTTTTTTTGATGCCAAGTGCTTTCATTGTTCCTATTTGAGTGCGTTGTTTTCTAACAAAACGATACATTGTTGTAACAACAGCTAATATTGCTATGAATAAAAACATAAATGTAAATACTCCCGAATAGGTATCTCCTTCTTCTATTTCTGAATTGTAACCTTTGTATGAAAAATTATCTTCTCTTGTTGTTACTGCTTTTGCTGCCTTAATATTGTTTTCTATCTTTAATTTTGTTTCATCTAATATTGATGTATCATCCACATCAACCATAACATAAGGAAATACATGATAGTTCTCTATTGGAAATTCATTGATAGATAAATATACAAAGCCGTAATCCTTATGTGTTGGGAAAATTGCCGTATCATCTTTGATATAATATACATGATCGGGTACATCAACTAGCCCAAGAACTTTTTCCTTTATTGTATATGTTTTATAGGTAAATGAAATTTCATCACCTACTTTAATTTTTAAATAATTAGCAAGATAACTATCAAGCCACACTCCTTTTTGATTAATGTCAAAACCTTCTCCTTCTACCACATAGAATTTAGAAATGTTGTTTGACTCTATAAAATTTGTTTCTAACGAAATATCATGATAGCCATCTAAAGTAGTATTAATAGATAACTTTCGTTCGGCATCTTTCACATTATCTATTTTCTTAATTTCTTTTAAATCATCTTCTGAAAAATTTTCTCCTGTGAGCCATAAGTCTTGCAAATTATATTGATCATAGTAATTCATAGCGCTATATTCCATACCGTCCATATAGCCATGTATACCAGAAAAAGCAAGAATTCCCAAAAGTGTCATAATAAAGATTGAAATAAATTGAGATTTATTTTGCCAAATATCTCTCCATATCTTTTTATTTAGTGTTTTCATATTACCATTTCACCTCATCAATCTTTTTAGGGTGTTCGTTTGTTACTACTTTTTCTATTTTGCCATTCTTTACATGAATTACTGTATCTGCAATATCGGCTATGAGACTATTATGCGTAACAATAATGACCGTATTGGCTCCCTCATTTCCATCACATTGCTTTCTTAAAAGTTTTAAAACTTCTACGCCAGTTTTAGAATCTAACGCTCCTGTTGGTTCATCGCAAAGTAGTAATTTTGGATTTTTGGCAATGGCTCTTGCAATAGATACTCTTTGTTGCTCCCCTCCTGATAATTGGTTTGGAAATTTTTTGCTGTGTTCTTCAAGCCCAACCCCTTTTAGAGCTTCTTCTGTACTAATTGGGCTTTTTACAATATCTTTCACAATATCAACATTTTCTTTGACCGTTAAACTAGGTAAAATGTTATAGAATTGAAAGATAAAACCTACATTTTCTGCTCGATAATCTGATAATTTGTCTTCGTTATATTTAGATATATTTTCCCCATCAATAATTACTTCTCCATATGTTGGAGTATCCATTCCACCAATCAAATTTAATAGAGTTGATTTTCCGGCACCAGAAGGGCCAAGAATAACAACCATTTCTCCTTGATTAATGCATAAATCTATGTCATCTAATGCTTTAAATTGATTATCTCCTATTTGATAGACTTTGCTTACCTTTTTTAGTTCTACAATATTTTTCATACTTCCTCCTTAATGTGATATATTTTTCATATTTTGAAGATATTATATAAATTTATATTTCTTTTGTCAATACAATATGAAAAATATTTCACATTTATTAATCGTTCTCCCTATTTATTTTCTATGTTGTAACATATACTTTATTAACTCGAACCAGCTTGAGATACGTATATAATTTTTTTGCAAAAAAAATAGCTTTCAGAAAAAAAACTCTGAAAGCTTTGGTATGATTGGTTGGACTGGGTAGATTCGAACTACCGCATGCTAGAGTCAAAGTCTAGTGCCTTACCGCTTGGCTACAGTCCAATATATAAATATAACAATATATAAATAAGTAAGAAAAATAGTATGGGGTGGAAGATGGGACTCGAACCCACGGTCTCCAGTGCCACAAACTGGCGCGTTAACCAACTACGCCACATCCACCGCATGTGCTTTTTTCATACGCACATATAATTTTACAACAATTTTTCCTCAATTGTCAATACTATTTTTTCATTTTTCACATTTTTATTAAAATTTTAGTCTTCCTTCGCCCATATAATCAACCTCGATTTTGTATCATCAGTACAAGTTGAGAGTGAAATTTCTCTTTTTCCATTGGTGTCTCTCGTAGCATAGTTAAAATCTTCTGGGCTAGTATTATATTTTTTGTAAATTGTGTAGGTTACTCTCCTACCTTGCAAATCTGTTAAATAAATTTTATCTCCCTCAGCTAGTTTTTTATTATTAGAGAAAAATGTTCCATTTCTAAAGTTATGTCCTACAATTACTGTATTACCTACTTGATTGATTCCATCTCCATAAAGTACTCCCACCGAAGCCTCTATTGATTTTGGTGTTGCCTTTGCTAAAACAGGAAGTTTGACATTTGTTTTTGGGATTTCAATTTTCCCTACCATTTCAAATCCTTTATAGGTTGGCTTACTACTTGAACTACTAGAACCGCTTGAAGTATTGCCCCCTGTTTGTGTATTGGTATCTGGTGCTAAAGTATTTGCATCAATATTTGGTACAACATTTTCTTCTATATTGGGTTGTTCTTGCGTGTTGGTATTTGTATCAGTATTAGTATTAGTATTAGTATTTTCATTTGCAATGATATTATTCACATAACCATCAAATTCACTAATTCCCCCAGCCGTATCAGTTGTAATCATATACTTTCTATAATAATCAATCCCAAGGAATATAAGAACTCCCACAATTCCTATAATAGCAATTATTAAAATAGCTGTTAATACTTTACTATATTTACTATTAAACATATTATTTCCTCCTTATCAAAGGTTTTGGTATTTATACTTATATTATATCACAATATATTAAATTTATCTAGCCTAACCTTAAGGAATTTAGCTCACAATTTTAGGTCCCATTTTTTTACCTGCCAATAAGTGAAAATGAAGATGCATCACTTCTTGTCCAGAGTCTCTTCCGCAGTTAGTAATTATGCGAAATCCATCTTTTTCAACTCCGAGGTCTTTTGCCAACTTATTAATTGTTTGAAAGATTTTAACAATCAAATCACTATCCTTTGGTGATACTTCTAGTATGTTTTCAATATGTTTTTTAGGAATTACCAATATATGAATTGGTGCTGCTGGTTGAATGTCTTTAAAAGCTAAAACCTCATTGTCCTCATACACTTTTTCTGATGGAATTTTTCCCTGAATAATTTTACAAAATATACAGTCATCCATATTTTTTCTTCCTTTCTTTTTCACACTAATATTTAAAAAGGGTTCCAAAATCAAGAGCAATATTTAAATATTGTTTGAATTGGTCACAGTATTAGTTTGCACATTTTTATTTTCAGTATTTTGCACACTGTTTTGTTGTTTTGCAGTTTCTTGTTTTTTCATATATTTATTTAAATAATCAATCACATTAATTACTTGTCCTTGATAAGTCATATAATAAGTGTCTTCTCCTGCGCTTGTAACGGAATAAACAGAAGTTAATACAGCTGGCAAAAGTTGTTTTCCATTTAAGTCAAAAACTCCATAAAGCTCTCCTTTTCTAACAACAATTGCTTCATAATCTGGAATAAGTAGAATATGATTAGCTGTTCTATCGTTTGTATTTATACTGCCAACACTACAGCCTAGAGCATCATATTGAATTGGTACAATTTCTTTGCCATTCTTATCATATAATCCCCATAAATTTGCTCTTTTAACAGGAATACAGGTATCATATAGCAAATATGGATTTTTAATATAATTCGTTGCAAATTTTGTGCTATCAATTCCAATTTGGTCATATTCTAAATAAAGCACAATATTACCATTGCCATCTACTATTCCCTGTTTTTTGTTATTGGTTACTAAATAAAGATTTGCATCTTTATCTACCTGCTTAATTTCATCATATTCTGGCTTAATTTTGGTTGTTGCATCATGAGCCATAATTCCCATTTTGTTTTCTTCTGTTGTTACAATAAATTCTTTGGTGCTTTCAATAAATTCAATGCTAGTATATTTTGTTCCAATAATTTCCGCACCATTTAATCCATTAACGCCATAACGGTTTTCCTCATTTTTTACCACAAGCATATTGTATAAAATGGCTTTTTGATTAGCAAAGCTTGCCTTTTCATCTCCAATGGCTGCATTTTTAAACTTGGCTGTATAGGTTGTTACCAAATATGGTAATGTATAGATGGTAATGTTATTTTTATTGTATGAAAACGCAATATTAAAGGCAATACTTGCGCCTTCTATAGTTGTATATAATTTTCCATCCATCATTTTGACAGGTTCATCAATTTCATAGTACTCATAATGATTATTTCCATCCGTTTTATAAATTTTGCTAGAGTTTAAAGTAAAAGAAGCAATTTCATTGGTACTTTGCACATAACATTTTGTCATATCTTCTGTATATTGCTTGTAGTCCCCACTATAAGAAGAATACCCTACATAGGTTGCAAAATCACGAATTGGAACATAGACCTTATTTTCTTCAAACACTAAAATTTCCTTAAGATTACTTTTTGGCACGCCATCTATCGTTATTTTTAGTTCTGTTGCTTGCATATAATAGACTAGTACAATGAGCCCAATACTAATTAATAGCAACACTACTAAAATAATAGCAATAATTTTCATCCATTTTTTTGCTTGTAGCTGTTCCTCTGTTTGGTTATTTCCTCCTATTAAATCTACCATAATTTCTTTCATTCCCTTCTTAAGACACAGAATCGTTTGAAAAAAATTAAATGTTAATTCTTTTTCAAACTCTGCCCTGATTATTCTTTCGTTTTACTTCGTGTATCCATATTTTTGATAAAACTCGTCTCTAAAATTCAACAAGTTATCATTTTCTATTTCTATTCTAACCTTTTCCATCAATTTCGTCAAGAATCTTAGGTTATGAATTGATAATAATCTGACACCTAAAATTTCATTGGCCTTTACTAAATGCCTAATGTATGCTCTTGTATAATTTTTGCAAGTGTAACAGTCACATTCTGGGTCTAACGGGCTAAAATCTCTTTCATACGTTGCATTGCGAACAACCACTTTGCCATGTGATGTCATAGCAGTGCCATTTCTTGCAATTCTGGTTGGTAATACACAGTCACACATATCAATTCCGGCAAGTGCCGCTTCAATTAAATAGTCTGGACTACCTACGCCCATTAAATACCTTGGTTTATTTTCTGGCATTAAAGGAGTAGTATGATATAGCATTTTTAAGAATTCTTCTTTTGGCTCTCCCACGCTAATACCTCCAAGGGCGTAACCAGGAAAGTCTAAGTCAATTAAATCTTTTGCAGATTGCTCTCTTAAATCTTCGTAAAAGCCCCCTTGAATAATGCCAAATAACGCTTGCTTGTCTGTGGTGGTGTGCGCCTCTTTGCAACGTTTTGCCCATCTTGTGGTACGTTCCATAGAATTTTTGGTATATTCATAAGTAGATGGATATGGACAACATTCATCAAAAGACATGATAATATCTGCTCCTAGCGCTTCCTCTATTTCCATTACCTTTTCTGGCGTAAAGAGATGCTTTGAGCCATCCAAGTGAGAGCGAAATTCTACTCCTTCTTCTGAAATTGTTCTTAAATCACTTAAGCTAAATACTTGAAAGCCTCCACAGTCTGTTAAAATAGGCCTGTCCCATTTCATAAAATTATGAAGTCCGCCCGCCTCTTTGACTATTTCGTGTCCTGGTCGCAAATATAAGTGATAGGTATTAGATAAAATAATTTGAGCTTTGACCTCTTCTTTTAGTTCTTCAGGAGTCATAGATTTGACAGTGGCTTGTGTGCCCACTGGCATGAAAATTGGTGTTTGTATGTCTCCATGAGGAGTGTGAACCACTCCTCTTCTTGCTCCCGAGTTTTTATCAATATGTAATAATTCGTATGTAACTGCTGGTTTCATGGATTTTCCCCTTTCATAAAAAAGATTATCAAGGCAAGTAAGATAGTTGTTTTTTGTGTCTTGCTATTCAATAAACATTGCATCGCCAAAACTAAAGAAACGATATTTTTCTTTGACTGCCTCGTCGTATGCTTTCATAATAAAGTCCTTGCCAGCTAAGGCTGACACTAACATAATGAGTGTTGACTCCGGTAAATGAAAATTCGTAATCAAGCAATCTAAGCACTTAAATTGATATCCCGGATAAATAAAAATGCTCGTATCACCTTCTGCCTCTTTTACCATTCCATTTTCATCGCTAATTGATTCTAGTACTCTGCAAGATGTTGTTCCTACGGCAATCACGCGATGGCCCTCACGCTTTGCTTTGTTAATTTTTTCGGCATCTTCTTGTTTGATATAAAAGTGCTCTGAATGCATATCGTGATCTTCAATATTTTCTACCTTTACCGGTCTGAAGGTTCCAATGCCAACATGAAGTGTGACATTTGCAATTTCTACTCCCTTTGCCCTAATTTGTTCTAATAATTCTTCGGTAAAGTGTAATCCTGCTGTTGGGGCAGCAGCAGAGCCTTCATATTTGGCATAGACTGTTTGATAACGGTCCTTTTCTTTTAATTTTTCATGAATATATGGTGGCAGAGGCATAAGTCCAATTTCATTTAAAATTTCATTAAAAATGCCATCATACTCAAATTTTACTTTGCGATTTCCCGCCTCTAGTTTTTCTGTAATTTCTGCCTTTAATAAGCCATCTCCAAAGTTCACTTTGGTCCCAGGCATTAATTTTCTACCTGGCTTTACCATTACTTCCCATTCGTCTCCTTCTAATCGCTTTAACAGCAAAAATTCCACATGTGCTCCTGTTTCTTCCTTAATACCATAAAGACGTGCAGGAATGACTTTGGTATTATTACGTACCAAACAATCTCCTGGCTGTAAGTAGTTCAAAATATCTTTAAAAATTTTATGTTCAATGGTTCCGTGTATTTCGATGAAGTACCATCAACCTTGATTGGTCCCTATCTTTGATAGGAACTTGTGCAATTAGTTCTTTTGGTAAATCATAATTAAAATCTGAAACTTTCATTATTCCATTCCTTCTGTCAAAGGGGACACTCATGTTTTGCAATGGATATCCCCCTTGACAACTTTTTTATTATTTCTTGTTATTTTGCAATCTCAACATTTTCATCTTTGACATAAGTAAAAAGCTTCTGCACTTGTCTAAATAATCCCTTGACAATTTCGACCAGATTTTTTGGCTCTTGAAAAACCTCTAGCTGATAACTATATTTAAAATTGCTTTCATGCACCGGCTTATATTGATACACTTCTGCCGGAAGCCCTATTTTTTTTCCTTGATAGCTAATATTACAATTCATATAATCCTCGTACCATTGTTTTAGTCCCGTTAAATTTTGTTCCGAGTAGCCATACTTTGCATAGTCATGTAAGGCAGGAATTTGATAACCATATTCTTTTGCATTTCTTTCCAATGTGTGTAAAAACTCATGAATAAATACTTCTTCTGGAAAAGTATTAAATTGATAATTAAATTTATAAGCATAGTTTTGCTCATCGTCTGGAAGACGAATGTTAGAATACCCAATTCCAGTATAATCCATTCCCCCTAATCCAATCCAGTCATTAATTAAAGTATTGCTTCCCTGTTGTTTATCTGCCATTCGAATTGCCACATAAATATGATCATATTCTTTTTGTTTTACATATTGATGTGTCAATTGATACACATCCGTTTCAGAAACATAATAGCCATTTTCTTCATCATAGGAAAGCGTTTTAATCGGTTCATTAATTGTAATAATTTCATATTCTGCCTTCATTTTATTTTTTGCCATACTTTGAACGGAAGATTGAAAACGCCCAATATTGGTTCTAATGTCTTGTATATCATTATCTGACATTGTCAAATTTACGTGTTCTTGCCTGCCATTAATGGTCACATCTACATCAATTTTTGGAAAGATAAAGCAAACAAATTTCCAAGTTTTTTCATTGGATGTCACTCCCGTTTCCACTTTAAAGTCAGAAAACCATGCTATTCCTTTGGAACTATCTTCATATCCTCCTAAGCGAAATCCAATGCTTGCTTGTGTATTATTTTGTGAATTGAAGAGTAAAGTAACTTCTTGCCAATCATTGGTTCCTGTGATTGGCACAGTTCTTACCGTTGTTCCTACTAGACTAATATGAGCTCCCCCATTTTGCATGTTTGTTTCATTGCTAATACCTTCTGTTTTAATTTTGCAAGTTACCTTATATGGCGTATTTGGCGTTACATTAATGGTTTGATAAAACATAGCATCATTATAATCTGTATTTTCTATTTTATAGCTACTAGCTTGGCCTGTTGTTACCTCGCTATCTCTAGTAAATTTTGTAATATTGGTTTGCTTCACACTTTTGACAAAGTCATTATAATAATACTTTTTGTATACTATTACTACGGCAATAATAGCAATAACCATAATAATAATAGAAATAATATTTTTAATACGTTTCCCTGTTCTTTGCATAAATTCTCCACTTTCTTATTTAATTGCTTCACTACATTTATGGCAGATGGTTGGATGTTCTTTGTCTTCTCCTACTGTTGTAGAATATTGCCAACATCTTTCGCACTTTTCTCCTTCTGCCACTTGGATAGTTACTTCTAATTTTCCTTCGTTTTTCATAATTTCTAAGCCAGACACAATAAACACTGTCATGAGAAGGTCTTGATTCTCTTTCAAAAATTCATACTCTTTATCAGCTGCTATAATTACTTTTGCATTCAAAGAATGTCCAATCACTTTCTCAGCTCTTGCCCTCTCTAATTCTTTGGCCACCATATTTTTAAGTTCTAATATTTTCTCCCATTTTTGCTCCAATGTAGGATTGTCGTATTCGGCATTTACTTCTGGCCAATTGCTTAGCATAACACTCTCTGCTTGTTCTTCTTGCACGTGTGGCATATACTTCCAAATTTCCTCTGCAGTATAGCAAATCATTGGTGCCAACATTTTTACTAAGGCGTTTAGAATTGTGTACATTGCTGTTTGTGCAGAACGTCTTTCTAGTGAATTTTTCTTAGAAGTATATAATCTATCTTTAATAATATCCAAATAGAAATTGCTCATGTCTGATACGCAGAATTGGTTAATATCATGATATACATAATGGAAGTTAAAATCTTCGTAATTTTGTGTACAATTTTTGATTAATTGATTTAATTTCAATAATGCCCATTGGTCAATTTCTTGCATATCGGCATATGCCACAGGCTCCTCTGGGTTATAATCAGATGTATTACCTAAAATATATCTTGCGGTATTTCTAATTTTACGGTATGCTTCACTAATTTGTTTTAAAATATCTTTTGATAAACTAATATCCGATTTGAAGTCAGAAGACAATACCCATAATCTTAAAATATCTGCACCATAATCTTTGATAATTTCTTGTGGACTAATACCATTTCCAAGCGATTTGGACATTTTTTTGCCCTCTTCATCAATGACCCATCCGTGTGTTAAAATATTTTTATATGGTGCTACCCCTCTTGTTGCTACTGAAGTTAAAATAGAAGATTGGAACCAACCTCTATATTGGTCATGTCCTTCTAAGTATAAGTCTGCTGGAAAACCAATTCCTCTTTCTACTAATACTCCTTGATGAGAAGAACCAGAATCGAACCAAACATCCATAATGTCCGTTTCTTTTTTGAATTCATGACATCCACACTCCGAGCAAGTAGCTCCTTCTGGCATCAATTCTTTTTCGTCTAAATCAAACCAAGCATTTGACCCCTTTTCTCTAAAGATTTTTTCTATTTTTGCAAAGCTTTCTGTTGTAGCATATTCTTTTCCGCATTCTTTACAATAGAAAATTGGAATTGGTACACCCCAACTACGTTGTCTTGAAATACACCAATCGTTTCTGTCTTTTACCATACTAGAAATTCTTTCTTCTCCCCATGCCGGTGTCCATTTCACTGTTTTAATTGCTTGTAATGTTTCTTCTCTAAAGCCATCTACTGACGCAAACCATTGATTTGTTGCACGAATAATGATTGGATTTTTGCATCTCCAACAATGTGGGTATGCATGGTTGATTTTCTGCGTTGCTAACAAATAGCCATTTTTGTCTAGCCATTCAGTGATTGCTTTGTTGGACTCTTCACAAGATAGTCCAGCAAATTGTCCTGCTCCTTCTGTTTGATATCCTTTCCCATCCACACATACAATAATGTCTAATCCATTTTTCAAGCCACATAAATAGTCCTCTTTACCATAGCTTGGTGCTGTATGAACGGCTCCTGTACCAGTATCTAATTCTACTGCCACTGTATCGTCACTGCCTAGCACTACTTTAGAGGTTCTATCCATAAATGGATGCTTGCATAAAATTCCTTCTAAGTCTGTTCCCATCACTGTTTTTTCTGTTTTGTAATCAGTGATATTGGCTTGTTCCATCACTCTGTCTACTAGTTCTGTTGCCATTACTAGTTTTTCTTCTCCAGCCTTCACTACGCTATATTCATATTCTCCGCCAACAGTAATACCGGTATTTCCTGGTAAGGTCCATGGGGTTGTGGTCCAAATCACTATTTTGGTTTCATTGTCTAATACGCCTTTTCCTTCTACTACTGGAAATTTTACGAAAATAGAAACATTATCAACATCTTGGTATTCAATTTCTGCCTCTGCTAAAGCTGTTTCACAGTCGGTACACCAATAAACTGGTTTTAGTCCTTTATAAATATAGCCTTTTTGATACATTTCGCCAAAAACGCCAATTTGTCTTGCTTCAAATTCTGGTTGTAACGTAATATATGGATGCTCCCAATCTCCTAACACACCTAATCTTTTAAAGCCCTCTGTTTGTTTTCCGACATATTGTAAAGCAAAATCACGGCAAATATCTCTAAATTTTGTAGTAGCAATTTCGTCACGATTAATTCCTAAAGCTTGAATTGCCTTTTTTTCTGTTGGAAGTCCATGAGTATCGTATCCAGGGACATATACTGTTTTATAGCCTTGTAGTGCTTTAAAACGATTGATGGTATCTTTTAGCACTTTGTTCAAAGCATGACCCATGTGAATTTCTCCATTCGCATAAGGTGGTCCATCGTGTAGAATATAGGATGGGTGTCCTTCATTGTGTTTTAATATTTTTTCATACAAACCATTTTCAAAGATTGCTTCTTGTGTTTTTGGCTCATTTTCTGGTAAATTTCCTCTCATTGGAAATTCTGTACTAGGTAAATTTAACGTTTTACCATAATCATTTTTTTCTTCTGCCATTGTTCAAATCATTCCTTTCAACTATAAAGTATAAATGAATTGGAAAAGAATTACGCCAAACGCAATTATTTTTCAACATTTATCAAAAAAAGCCATTTCCTCCTAATGATATATTAGGACGAAATGGCTTTGATTTCCGCGGTACCACCTAAATTAAAAGACGTGAACAACCATTAACTAATTGGGTGGTAGCTCTTTCTTTTCTCTTCATTTTCTTTTAACGCAAGATTACGATTTATCTTACTTTTTGTTTCAGATAAATAGCTAAAAGGTGATAACAAATTTTCCAATTTCTTGCCAAAATTTCACCATTCTTTGGCTCTCTGCTAAGCTTGAAAATAAATTTGTGTTGTCCTTTTTAAGCGCCTCTTTTTTATTATGTATAAGTGTATCATGTTTTGCTTGCTTTTTCAAGAGGATTGGTAAATTTTTTTGACTCCATATTTTTTTATTGTCACGTTTTCTCTTGTCGAATGTTGTCACCTTTTGATTTCCTCCTGAATAGAATATAGTATACCAACTAGAAAGGAGTAAAAAAATATGGAATATGATAAATGTCCAGTTATCAAAGTAGATGGTGTAATAGAGGCAGGAAAGCAATTCGACTTAGAAATTAATCTTCCAGAGGATAACAGAAATGTTATTTATGGGGTTGTAAAGGATTCTTACAATGATCCAGTTCGTGATGCAGTTGTCAAATTAATTGAAGTTGTTCGCGAATACGGTAAAGAGGAAAGAAGACCAGTGTCCCATACTTTTACCGATAAAGATGGAGAATTTGTTTTTGGTCCTTTATGCAATAACAGAACTTATGAGCTTCAAATCTGGGTTGACAGAGTAAAACATTGTAAGGAATGTATTGATGTCAAACATGAAGGAAAAAAATGTTTAAAAGGTGTAGACATTGATTGCGATAAACATGATAAACCTGAAAAACCAGAAGATAAGCCATGTGATGATAAAGACGACAAATAATTAACAAACTTACAAGCAAAAATATAGTAAATTCTTTCACCTTGCTGTTGTCGCTTGTAGTTAGAGACTGCGCAAATGCGCAGTCTCTACTCACTTCTTCAACTGTACGGTAACTTCGAATTTACTATATTTTTCGCTCTAATTTATTTCAACCATTTTCTTATAGAATTCCCATTTTTTTAGCCATTTTTCTTCCTTTTTTCATCATTCTTCTTTTGCTTTGTTCCATTGTTCCTGCATATGCCATGGCAATTCCTGCTGTCATAATTCCCCCCAATATCATTCCTTTAACAAATTTCATGTTTCTTTTCCTCCTTGTTATGTTTTATCTTTAGTATGTGTCATTTTTGCTTTTATATACCTTTGATACCAAAAATGAATTTCATACATAGCAATACATAGCAAAAAAATTCCAAACATTTTTCTTAGTATGGTAGCCTCCATATGCATACTAAAATTAGCACCTATTGCTGCTCCTATCGTTCCAAAAATAATGATTGGCATGGCAAGTTTTATTTGAATATTTTTATTTTTCATTCCCACTATCACGGCTGCTATAGCAGTAGGAATAAAAAATACTAAATTGGTAGCTTGCGCTACATGCTGGTCCATTCCTCTTAAAAGAGAAAGGAGAAGGATTAATATTGTACCTCCTCCAAGCCCCATTCCGGCTAATAATTCCCGATATAAAACCTATTAGTATTTCAATCATGCAACCTCCTATGATTGGATAAGCATATGAATTCCTGCATAAATGAGGAAAATAATAAAGGCAATTCGAATATATTGATCTGGTATTTTGTTCAATAATTTTGCCCCTAATATGCCACCAATTACTCCCCCTATAGCGCATTTTATTCCTATTTGCCAATCAATAAAATGACCTTGTCCATAAAAAAAAGCAGTAGCCATTACCATTGGTAACATACAAAAAACAGAAATTGCCCTTGCTTTTTTTGGTTCCATCTTTAGCATATATAAGAACGCTGGCACTAAAATAAGCCCTCCTCCTGCTGTAAATAATCCGCAAATCAATCCACTTACTAATCCTATTAAAATTTTTTTGAACATGCTTATCTCTCTTTTAGATTATTTTACTATTAGTATTTGTTTTGTAATTTTGTTTTATTCAACTATTTTTGGATTTTTCCTCATATTTACTAAATTCTTTTTCTGCAAGCTGCGTCAAAATTAAATCACATTTTAGCATTTGTGCAATGACTGTTTTTCTTAAATTTTGCTCTTCAATATTGTCAGCAATATCTAAAAATCTTTGTAGTTGTTCTAAATATTCCTCATTTTTTTCTTTCCATCCCCTATTCATTAGTTCTCGTTTTTTTCTTTTAAAATTAAGAATGTTCATTGAATTCACCTCTTTTTGTTACTTTAACATAACTTTTTATTACTTTTGTCGTTATGTTTCGCTCTTATTATGTTATTTTAATATATGTCATGGTAAAATACAAGTAAAAGACAAAATACGACATTTTTCGTCATCTGTTCAAATCCAAATAGAAAGGTTGAATAATATGATTAAAATTAAATTATCTGACTTACTTGGTAAGCATAAAATGACTCAAAAAGCTCTTTCGGACGTCACACACATTCGTCCAGCTACAATCTCAAAAATGTACTATGAAGAGACTAAAAGAGTAGATATTGCTCAACTTAATAACATTTGTAAAGCATTTGATTGTGAGATTTCTGATTTATTAGAATACATACCAGATAAAAAATAACTTTTTGATTTTATTTTAACTAATAAGTTAATATTATTATAACAAAAAGCACTAGCTTTTGACTAGTGTTTTGGACTACTTTTTTATAATTTGTACTATTTTGTTGACCAGGTAGTTAACATCTTCTACTGTGTTATCCTTTCCAAAAGTAATTCTTAATGCTCCTTGTGCTAATTCTGGTTTTAATCCAATAGCAGTTAATACATGAGAAGGAGCTTCTGACCCCGTGCTACAAGCTGAACCACTTGAAGCACAAATACCAACTTCATCTAATTTTAAAAGTAATTCTTGCCCATTCATATTAGGAAATGAAAAGTTAGCATTGCCAGGAAGCCTTTTATTTCTATCTCCATTGAGTTTCGCTTGTGGAATTAATTGCTCTATTTGCTGAATATATTGTTCTCGTAAATTTAGCAAATGTTGATTATACTGTTCATAATTTCCATATATCTCTTCAATTGCCTTTCCCAGTCCAACAATTTCCGCTACATTCTCTGTACCCGCGCGCTTGTCTTTTTCTTGATGCCCCCCATCTTGTATTTTTTCAAAAGCAATTCCTTCTTTTACATATAACGCCCCAATTCCCTTTGGTGCATATAATTTATGTCCTGACATAGATAATAAGTCAATATGGTAATCCTCTACATTAATTTTGACATTTCCCACTGCTTGAACACTATCGGTATGAAAAATAATATGATGATTGTGTGCAATTTCTGCTATTTTTTGAATTGGTTCAATAGTTCCTATTTCGTTATTGGCAAACATAATGGTAATTAAAATGGTACTTTTTCGAATAGAGCCCACTAATTGCTCTAAATCAACAAAGCCATTACTATCCACATTCAAATAAGTTACTTCAAATCCCTGCTTTTCTAGTGTTCTACAAGTATTTAATACTGCAGGATGTTCTATTTTGCTGGTAATAATATGATTTCCTTTTTCTCTGTTTGCATAAGCAACTCCTTTAATTGCCAAATTATCACTTTCACTACCACAGGAAGTAAAATAGATTTCATGTTTTTTTGCTCCAATAGCATTTGCTACTCTGTTTCTTGCTTCTTCTAATGCTCTTTTAGCGCTTCTTCCCAAGGAATACATAGAAGAAGCATTTCCATATTCCCTATTAAAATAAGGTAGCATTTCCTTTAACACCACTTCACTCACGGGAGTTGTGGCAGCATGGTCAAAATATCGTATTTTCATTTTTATAAAATTCCTTCCCATACTATCAATCTGTTTGAAAAAATAAAACCATTTTTCAAACTTATTTTTCTATTTTTCTCTTTGTATTATATGTACTTTTTCACTTTTTAACACATAAACTCATTGATTGAATCATTTTTTTCAATGACATAAAAAAGGCACCTCCTAATGCTAATTTTTTTACATTAGTGGTGCTATATTCTACTTTCCTTCTTCTTGCTGCTCGCTCCATCTCATCACACGAATATTTTTATATGTTTCTAATACATCAGAATATTTACGATATTCATCTTCCCATATCATACTTGGAATTTTATCATAGGCATCAAAAACCTTTTCAGCTTCTGCCAAAAATATTACTTGTTCTTGTGGACTCATCATTTTATATCTTTTTGAAAAATTATATAATTTGTCCAACATTTCATTTGCCTGAATAAATCCCCAAAAATCTTTAACTTTAATTCCAGCCATACGTATTTGAAATATTGCTGTTGCTACTAATGCAAATATAACAAATACTAAAAGATATATGATTACCATCTTTTGCTCCTTTTATTATTTTTTATAGCTAATATACTATTGTTTTCAAATATTGACTAATATCATGATTCCACCGACTAAAGAAAAGAAAAAGCCAAATAATTTCATTCCCATTGCCCCTTCATTTTGGTCACCAAAGCTAAAAAGTTTTTTGGTAAGCAGGCGTGCATCAAATATCATCACAATACCTAATGTTGCTAACAATAGTCCAATGAATATTAAAATAATTTTTCCCATGATTACAATCATTCCTCTCTTAAGAAATAAGCTGATTTGGAAAAAAATTGGTCTACAATTATTTTTCAAAGAACTCTACTGTATATTTGCATTCAAACACATCCTTTGGCTTTAATGAAATAATATCTTGTTTTTGTGTAAATACCCCTGTACTATTGACATTATCGGCTGTAGAGCACCATGGTTCAATGCAAAGGAATGGAGCATTCGGCTTTGACCAAACTGCTAAATATGGAAACCCTGTAAAGTCCATTGTTAAAATTGTTCTTGCTGTCCTTTTATTTTTTAAGCTAATTTTATGACAATTAATGCCTTTCATAATAATGGCATCATTGTCAAAGCTATGAGAATCAATTAGAATTCTTTTTTTATCTACTAAAATATCTTTAGCATATTGTGTAGCAATTAAGCCATCCACTAAATACAAAAAGTGAATTTTTTCTTCCTCTTGTTCAAATTCTAAGTAATAGTTACCTTTTTTCAAATCATCCTGGTTAATGGCAAAAGCAGGGTGCCCTCCAATGCCGAAAGGCAAGTTAATCAGCCCCGTATTGACCACTTTATAAATGGTAGTTAATTTACTTCCTTCTGTGCGATAGGTATTATATAATTCAAATTCATAAGGATATTTCAATAACGTATATTCATTACTTTTTAATACATATGAATGGAAATTGTCCAATTTAGTAATTGGTTCAAATTCTAAATTTCTTGCAAACCCATGTTGTGGAAGTTCATAAGTTCTTCCTCCAATTAAAGTTTGATTTTTCTTTAGCTTGCCTACAATAGGAAACAATACTGGTGAATGCCTCTTCCAATATACCTTTCCATTTTCATCAATAATACTTTCTCCTTGGTGAATTTTCTCTTCGCCATTTACTTTAAAGCTAATTAATTCTCCACCCATTTTTGAGGTTAGCATTTGCGTACTCATAGGCTTGCCTCCTTCATTTAGTATTTAACTATATCATATTGTTTTTTTTGTCTAAAGTCAAGTCAATTTATAGCGAAATTTGTTGTTTTAGCTTTTCATCCACTGCTTTACGAAGTAGCCCATTTTTTTCTGATTGTAAACCTGGGTCTTCTGCTTCTATTTTTTGAGCCACACTTTGTACCGATTTAAGCATTGGCATATCCACAAAAATATTGGCAATTTTAAATTCAGGAAGGCCATGTTGCTTGGTGCCAAAGAACTCTCCCGTTCCACGAAGTTCTAAGTCTTTTTCCGCAATAACAAATCCATCGTTAGTTTCTTGCATCGTTTTCATTCTTTCTCTTGCAACATCACTACACTTGCTGTTATATTTTAAAATACAATAGGATTGATACTGTCCTCTTCCCACTCTTCCTCTTAATTGATGGAGCTGCGATAATCCAAATCGCTCTGCATTTTCTACTACCATAATGCTGGCATTTGGTACATTTACCCCTACTTCAATAACAGTAGTAGAAACCAAAATATCAATTTCGCCATTTTTAAATTGTTCCATGATACTGTCTTTTTCTTTTGGCTTCATTTTGCCATAAACACATGCAACACGATATTCTGGGAATACCTCATGTTGATATTTTTCTGTCCATTCTTTCACAGACTTTAATTCAGCCTTTCCTTCATCTTCCTCTCCTTCTTTTTCTTCTACCAAAGGACATACCACATAAACTTGCCTGCCCTCTGCAATGTTTTGACGAATAAAGCCATTTACTCTTTCCTCCATTCTTTTTGTTACTGCATAGGTTTCAATTTTTTTGCGGTTAGGAGGAAGCTCATCAATAATGGAAATGTCCAAATCTCCATATACAATGAGTGCCAAAGTTCGTGGAATTGGTGTTGCTGTCATAACGAGCACATCTGGGTTTTGCCCTTTGCTACTGATGGTAGCTCTTTGTTTTACCCCAAAGCGATGTTGTTCATCGGTAATGGCAAGCCCTAATTTGGCAAAAGTAACATTTTCGGAAATAAGGGAATGTGTTCCAATAATGACATCAATTTCACCATTCTCTAGCTGCTCTAGAATTTCTTGTTTTTCTTTTGGTTTGGTTGCTCCTAGTAAAAGTCTACAATTAATGCCAAATGGCTGTAACATTTTTTGAAACTCTTCCAAATGCTGTGTTGCCAAAATAGCAGTTGGTGCCATAACCGCCACTTGGTAACCTGATTTTACCGCTTTATAGGCTGCGACAATTGCTACTACTGTTTTTCCAGAGCCAACATCTCCTTGCAATAAGCGGTTCATGTTTTTGTTACTTTCCATATCGTTATCAATTTCTTCTAGCACACGAAGTTGTGCTTTGGTTAACTTGAAGGGAAGCTGATTAATTACATCAGACATTTTTATGTTTTTATCAAATGCAATTCCTTGCACTTGTTCATTTTGATTTTTTAGTTCTAATAATGCTAATTGTAAAAGGAAAAATTCTTCGAAAACAAGCCTTTTTCTTGCTCTAAGTTGCTCCTCCTTCGAATGTGGAAAATGAATTTGAGAAAGTGCCATCATCCTATCCATTAACTGATACTCTTGTAATAAATATTCTGGGATGGTTTCTGGCAAGTCACCTTTTACTGTTTTTAAGGCATTTTCTACTGCCTGCCTAATTGCCGTTTGTGATAATTGATAGGTAGAACTATATACTGGCATCATTTTTCCTGTGTTTTTTTCCTGTCCTACTTTATCAAATACAGGCGTATTCACTTCTATTCTTCCAAAATTATTGGAGAATTTTCCAAAAAAATGGTATGTTTCTCCTCTTTTAATATTTTGCTTGATATACACTTGATTAAACCAAGTAACCGTACATCTTCCCGTATCATCTTCTACAATGGTTTTTAAAATGGTCATATTTTTACGAATACGGTTGACAGATACCTCAGCCACAACTCTTGCTGTAATAGTGGCTTCCTCCCCATTTTGAAGCTCTGCTATTTTTTTGCGTTTGCTTCTTTCTTCATATTCTCTTGGAAAATGAGTGAGTAAATCTTCTACCGTGTTAATTCCTATGCTATTGAAGGCTGCTGCTCTATTTGGTCCAACACCTTTGATATATTGTACACTTTGTTTTAAATCGGCCATGTACTTCTCCTTATTTTAATTTTTTGTATTTTCTATGACTAGTAATTCTATTGTACCAGACTTGCCACATAATTGCAAACATTAATTTTGTTGAATTTGACGTTTTCCCCTATTTTTGGTATAATAATGATATAAGGGCAAAGTTCCTTGAAAATTTTATACAAAGAAAGAGGTTTTACAGCATGGAAATTTGCAGCAACCTTCTTAGAACTATCAAAATTCCTCTAGAAGTTTCCTTCTTGAAAGGACGGTCACAGTTTCTAATTCTTGTTCGGCAAGGAGACGGCTTCGTTCTTCCTTCTACCGCTTTTTTAACGCGTACAAGGATAGAGGAAAAGACAGGTAACCAGCATACCAGCACGGTGGCAATTCTTTTAAATGGAGAAAAGACCTTCTCTTTTAAGGCTAACATGCGTGAGTCAAAGCTAGCAGCTTGTTTGAGTGCAATTAACTTTGCAAACACATTCAATTTCCCTATTACTTTAAGTTTGAATGATAACAAGCTCATTGTAGACATCTACTCTTCTTCGAATGCTGAAACAGATCAGAAACTATTAAGATTTTATGAGTTGCTACAAGTCAATGTAAAAGATTAAACCTCAACCTCCCGAGCCACAATGTAGCTCGGGAGGTCTTTTTTATATATATTTTTCAACTTCTAATCTCATTTTGCCCTTACTAGATTCACCAACCATTTTTCCTATTTGGTATTTTCCTTTTCCACGAATGGTTAAAATATCGTTTTCTTTCAGTAAAAATGATGCTTTTGTTTTTAATTCGTAATTCACAAAAATTCTTTCTTGCTCAATCATTTCTGTGGTTTTGCTTCTTGAAAGATGTAGCAATTCTGAAATGACACAATCCACTCTTAATTGTGGAACTAAAATGCAAATGCTTTCCTTTTTATTTTCTACTAATTGCAATTCTGCTATTGGCCTAATTACTATCTCTGCTTTTTGAAAACGAGTAAGCTTTCTTAAATCGTCTTGTAAATAAGAGGCCACTTCTTTTTTTACTAAAATATCTGCCCCATTCTCCCTTACCAAAATATCCCCTACTTTTTCTCGGTTCATTCCTAATTTGATAATAGCGCTCAAATAGTTTCTATGCTGGTATTTTCCTATTAGTTCATTTGGCAAAGTGATTGAAATAACTGCTAATTGCTGGTTCAATATTTTGTTTTTTTGATTTTGAAAAACAGTAGATAGCTTGTCTGGATAAAGCAATAACACTTTTCTTTCCGCTTTTTCGTAGCCACCTTCTAAACTGGCATTTTCAATTTGAAATGCCTTGCATAGTTTTTGTACAATGTTTTGTTCATGATCATCTAAAAACTGGGTTGTTTGTACTTCATTTTTTGCTTGCATAAACTGCAATTTATCTAATACTTTTGCAATTAAAAGTTTTTCTTCCTGCTTTGGGTACTTGCTTAAAAATTCCTGTTTGTCCATGTTTTACCTTTATCTTCTCCACTATTTTTTATATTTGGTATTAATCATATCATATTTTGAGCAAGAAATAAAGAGCTATTGATATAAAGTGCTACTTTTATCCATTTTCCTGTGTTTTTGTTTTATGTTAACCGTAAGATGTTAGATACAAAAGCCCGGGGCAACCCCAAGGCCGGTGCTAGCGTCGTAATTGTAGCAATAGCCGATCGAGTAGACAAAGCAGAAGGCGCTGCTGTAGGCGTAAGAAGGCGAACGAAGCCACCAGTGGTTCGAGCTGTTGTTTAGTTTTTTTACTAGATTTGAGTTTTTGTTGCTGTAAGCTTTCGAACCTACTAACGTTTTATATAATGGGTATTGGCCCTTTTCCCCTGTTTCATCTCCCGGTGCAAGGGCATAATGTGGATCAGTAACTGAATTTTGTGGCCAAATTTCAGAACATGCTAATAACCATAACTTGTCACTCTTTGTTCTTGTTTCGGCACTTTTATTTCCTAAATAATATGTTTTATTCACTGCTTTGATATAATCTTTGTTGTTTAGGCTTGCTAAAGTAGTACTATTTAAAGTTCCTCTTAATTCACATCCTCCATCATTGCTATCTGTATTACTTCCTCCCCACCATTCGAC
>JAFVBS010000026.1 GCA_017479865.1 Clostridia bacterium | reverse complement strand
TTTTTGGCCAAATTTCAGAACATGCTAATAACCATAGTTTGTCACTCTTGGTTCTTGTTTCGGTACTTTTATTTCCTAAATAATATGTTTTATTTACTGCTTTGATATAATCTTTGTTGTTTAAGCTTGCTAAAGTAGTACTATTTAAGGTTCCTCTTAAGGCACATCCTCCATCATTGCTTTCTGTACCACTTCCTCCCCAACCTTCAGTGTTATCAGCACTACTATTCATTTGTGCATTTGGTAATAACTCGACAAAGTCAAAGGTAATTCCTGCTTTTCCTCCTGAGGTTAAGTCATCATATTTGAATCCAAGTACTCTTACAGTGTATGCCTTTTTTGTACTGCCTTGTGTTACTTGTACTGTCATTTGTGTTCCTACTGGAATGGTAACTGTATTTCCATTCATTGTTCCTGTTGCTTGCATTACTCCATCATTATTTGTGGTAACACTATTTGCATTACTTAAAATGCTTGCTGAAAATTCATTAATATGTTCCCAGCCATATTTATTTCCGTTACTATCGGTATAGGCTACCTCATCTGCTGCAAGTGGTTTTTTTACTGTTAATGTGACTTTGCATGTCACAGGGTAAGTTCCGTCTGCTAAGCTTGCTGTGATAGTTGTTGTTCCTTTTGCAAGTGCTTTTACGGTAACATTGGTTCCTTCTTTAGGGCTTACAGTTGCTACTGTTTCATCACTGCTTGTCCATTTGATAGTTCCTTCTATTCCTGTTAAGCTGGCAGTTAGTGTTTTGGTTACCTCTTCTTTTATTTTTCCTGCTTCGTCTTCTTCTAACTGTATATTAAATGTGGTTTGGCTTAAGCTAATGCCTTTGTTTGGTGTAATTGTTCCATCTTCGTTTACTTTGTATTGTGTTCCATTATTTAAGGTTACAAGCACTCCATTTTCTCCATTAGCTGTTACATTGCTTATGTCCCCTTTTGTTTTTTGCTCTGTAAAATAGTCTAGCAGTGATTTGCTACTGGTTAATTTTTCTACTTCATAACCTGCCATCATCGCAGTTAAAGTATCTTTATCTTGTGCCTCTTTTTGTGCATCTGCTGCTCCTTGTGCTCGTTTGATAATGCCGTTGTCGCTAAATACCATTTGAATGGTAACACCCGCTAGTATGAGTAATACTACAATGGTGACAACGAGTGAATAAGTGTAATACCGTTTTTGTTTTTTAATTTTTCATTTAACATTTGTTTCCCTCCAATTTTTCTATTTTTGTATTTTTGTTTTTAGAATAATGTTACAAACTATTACAAACGCACTGTCCTATGTGATATATGCTTTCTTGTAACATTATGTTTTTATCTGTCAAAAGGGACACTCTTGCTTCGCAAGGGATATACCTTTTGGGCAGAAGCTTTATCATCTTTTGTGTTCTCCTCTTTTGTTTTTTTATGTTTCTATTTTACCTGTTAAGTTGCAGTTTTGTCAACATTTTTCAAAGATGTCATGAAATTGTAATATTGGTAAGAGCCTTTGCTTTCGCATTGCTTCTTCCAAGCATGGCCAATACTTGCTCTGCAATTTTTTCCTCAGTTAAGCCATATAGCTCTTCAATTTCAGCTACAGAGCCATGTTTGATGAACTCATCCTGATAGCCAAAAGTTTTTATTGTAACTGCATGCATCTGATGATTTTGAACAAGTTCTATCACCTGAGAAGCAAGTCCTCCCTGCATAATGCCATCTTCTATGGTAATTGCCTTTTGTGTTTTTTGAAGGGAAGTTAAAATAGTTTGTTCATCTAACGGTTTTAAGAATCGGCTATTAATTACCTCAGCAGAAACACCTTGTTCCTCCAAAAGTTGTGCTACCTTTTCTGCCTTAGCAACCATTTTTCCAATTGCAATGATGGTAATATTTTTTCCCTCTCTTAATATTTCTGCTTTTCCTTGTTCTATTGATTCATGTTTTTCAAAAGTAATGTCATCCTCCCCCCCTCTAGGGTAACGAATGACAACCGGCTTTTTTAAGGTAATGCTATATGCTAACATTTGTCTCAATTCTTCAAAGTCTTTTGGTGCCATAATTGTTAAATTAGGAACTAAGTTAAAAAATGCTAAATCAAATATGCCTTGGTGAGTTTCTCCATCGTTACCCACAATGCCAGCTCTATCCACGCACATAATAACAGGTAAATTTTGCATGGCAATGTCATGAATCACTTGATCATAAGCTCTTTGATAAAATGACGAATAAATAGAAACCACTGGAATTAGTCCTTCCTTTGCCATTCCCGCTGCCATAGTAAGGCAATGCTGTTCTGCAATACCAACATCAAAAAAACGGTTTGGAAATTGTTTAGCAAATTCTTTTAACCCTGTTCCATCCTTCATAGCGGCCGTAATTGCTACTATTTTTTCGTTTTTACTTGCCAATTTAACTAATTCATTGCCAAATATTTTGGAATAATCATCTTTTTTAGGCTTTAAGCTTTCCCCTGTGATTAGGTTAAAACTAGAAGTACTATGATATTGGTCAGGATTAGTTTCGGCTGGAATATATCCCTTTCCTTTTTTTGTCAACACATGAACCAGTACCGGTCCTTCTTGACTTTTAGCTTTTTCAAGTATATCCTCTAGCTTTTCAATATTGTGACCATCTACTGGTCCTAAATAGGTAAAGCCAATATCTTCAAAAAACATATTAGGAAGAATGAGCTGTTTCATGCCGTATTTCATTTTTTTAACAAAATGAATAATGCCATCTCCCATATTTCCTGGCAATTTTTTGACTATTTTTTTTATATAGGCATTGGACTTTTTATAACTTTTTCTCGTTCTTAATTTGGTTAAAAAGGTGGAAATTCCCCCTACATTCTTCGAAATACTCATTTCGTTATCGTTGAGAATTACAATTAAATTGGTTTTACTACAACCAGCATCATTGAGTGCCTCTAATGCCATTCCACCTGTTAAGGCTCCATCGCCAATGACAGCAACCACAAAATATTTTTGTTTTTGAATGTCTCGAGCTCTTGCCATGCCCAATGCCGCCGAAATAGAAGTACTGCTATGCCCTGTATTAAAGCAGTCATATTCAGATTCTTCTGCCTTTGGAAAACCTGATAGCCCGTTTAATTTTCTTAATGTTGGCATTTGTTCTTTTCTTCCCGTTAGCATTTTATGAATATAGGTTTGATGTCCTACATCCCAAACAAGTTTATCTTGTGGTATATTAAAAATACTATGTAATGCAATGGTTAATTCTACAATACCTAAATTAGAGGCCAAATGTCCCCCCGTTTTGGAGACTGTTTCTAAAGTAAAATTTCTTAGTTCTTCTGCTAAGGCTTCCTTTTCTTGTGTATTTAATTTTTTCAAATCTTCTGGTGAATGAATGTTATTTAGTACCGACATAGTCTTTCGTCCTTTTCTTTTATTTGACATCTATAATATCATATTTTAGGCGAAAAAAAAAGAGAAACAAAGAAATATCGTGAATAATTCATCATATTTCTTTGTTTCTTGCCTTATTTACTATTAGTCTACAAAATTGAATTCGTCTTTGAATTTGTCTTTGAACATTTCAAATACTTTATTCAATACTTCTTCATCATCTACACTAACATAAGATTCTTCATCAGAGTCTTCATCGTCATTATCTTCTAGTTTTAAAATGACTACCTCACCAGCTTCATCATCATCCTCTTCCTCTACTGGTAATAACACAACGTATTCTTCTCCATCATATTCAATAATGTCTAAGAATTCAAATTCTACCTCATTTCCATCTTCATCATTTAAAACTAATATGTTATCTAATTCTTCTCCCTCGTTCATATTGTCATTGTTGTTTAAATCTTCACTCATTTCTCATTTCTCCTTTCACTTTTTTAATTGTATTTTTAATTGTATTACTACAACATTAATATCTTCCATTAGTATTGTCATTTTTTAGGTGACTATTCATATTTTGTTTTTCTGCTTATTCATATAGGTTTCTAAAATGTATACTGCAGAAATGGTATCGACAATTTGCTTTTTTTTGAATTTATCAATATTCAAGTAATTCATTGTTTTGTGAGCAGCAACAGTGGTAAGTCTTTCATCAATGGTTTCAATTATAATTTTGGGAAATCGACATTTTAGTTTATGAATAAATTTTTCTGTTACTTCTACCCTTTCTGTTTTACTGCCATCCATATTAATTGGCATGCCAACTACAAATGTATCAATTTGATATGAGGTTAATAACTCTTCTAATCGTTTTAATACTATTTTGTCATTGCCATAATGGGAAATTGTTTCTAGTCCCTGTGCCGTAATGTTCAATTCATCTGTTAAAGCCAAACCTACCCTACTATCACCATAATCAATTCCTAGTTTTCGCATTGGTTTTAGTCATCCAATCCTATATAGTTTTTTACCATTTTTTCTAATAATTCGTCTCTTTCTACTTTACGAATTAAATTTCTAGCATCATTATGGCTCGTAATATAAGTAGGATCACCAGACAAAATGTAACCTACTATTTGATTAATTGGGTTATAGCCTTTTTCTTCTAAAGCACTATATACCTCTTTTAAAATTTCCCTTGCTTTAATGTTTTTTTCCTTTTCTACTTTAAAACTAACTGTTTCATCAGATATCATATTTTGATTTCCTCCTATAAATAATTAATAGTATTTTCTTCTATTGGAGCTTCGTCTAAATATTCTTCAAGTTTTCTGGTTAACCCTTCTAAAGCAGTTCCTTTGTAATAAGTTGATAAAACAATGTTGATTTTAGGCATTGCTGGCTCTAATTTGTTTTTCTTTGTTTTTTGTGTTATAACTTCTACAGGCTCTATTTGGATTGTTTCTACTTCCTGTTTTAATTCCTTCATAAAGTCTGCTACCCCATTTTTGTCAATGCCTGAAAATACAATGGCAAACTTTGGTCCCATATATCTTACAAAAATATATTCCTCTGCCAAATTTTCCTTAACAATTTCGCTTATTTTTATAATAACTTCATTTCCTGTTTTTCTACTAAATTTTTCGTTAATTTCTTCTAAGTTTGTAATTTTAAACAAACAAACTGTAGAAGTTGTATGTTGGTCAATAACTTTTTTTCCTTCGCCAAATAAATATTCTGCTGATTTCAAGCTACTAAATTTGTCATCTCTTACAATGTGCTCAATTACTTGCTGATTTTCTACCGTTTTTAAGACAGAAACAATATTATTTCGAATTACTTCTAAGATGGTAGTATCCACATGATCAAACTCATGAGGTCTACTTCCCTCAATAATCCAGTAGCCTATATAGACATTTTCTACGTAAAGAGGGAAAAACATTGCGGATTTTGCTCTACCAAACTCCATTTTTTGATAAGGTAATCTTTCTCCCTCTTTTTCAACGGTAATATATTTTGGAGTTGCTGTTTGAATACTGTCCTTAAAGAGTTCTTCATTTTGCAAGTTTTTAAGGGTGTTCCAATGTTTTTCTTCTACATTAGAGGCTTTTACTACATACTCTGCACCATCATAGATAACGATAGTGGAATATTTAATTTCATACCTTTCGATTAAAATGTCATTAATTTTTTTAATTTTTTCATCCACAGAGGTAACTTCACTAAGCGTATTCATAAAGTCCTGTAGTATATTTAAGCTTGTTATCTTTTGATTTAAGTTATTAAAGTTTTGTATTTTTTTATGGATTGATATATTATATACCATTAATAAAGTAATAATCATTACCAATAGTATAATAACTATAAGTATCACAAAATCACCTCTTGTTTTTCATTTAATAATTATTTTTCATTTTATTTAATGTGTTATTCATATTACTAGAAAAAGTATTGGCTGTTGGAGGTTGATAAGAATATCCATTTTTTTGGTTTGTGTTGTTATTCGAAATTAATGGATATACCATATTTCCTAATTTTGAGAGTGCTACAAGCAAGTTTTTAGAGTAACCGTTTAACGTAATTTTACAATTAATTAAACCTTCTAAGTATTTTGCATAGGTTTGTTCCTCAAAAGGTCTTACTGTATATGGCACAGTGTCTTTATTAAATAATTCTGTCATGAAGGACATTGCAGGGTCATTGTAAAAAGCCATTCCTCCAATAATTGTTTTTTCTGATACAGTTCTTACCCTTAGCATTTTATTAAGAACCACTCTTATTTTTTCAGGGTTTAATACATTTTTTGCTTTTAATTCCCTTAAAAATGCAGTTAATGGCTGAATGGTTAGTACATCCATAGTTTGTACCAAATAAAGTTCTTGTGCCTCTTTGAAATAGCCATAATTTGTATCAAAGTCACAGTCTAATAAAATTAAAGAGTAGTTTTTCACCAATGTTTCTAAAATATTATGATAATCATTGATTGAATCATCTTCTACTGGAAGGGTTGTGTAGACTGTTAAATTTTTATTCACTTGTATTCCTTCTGGAATTCCTCTTCTTAAATTTTCAATTGCACTATAGGCCTTTTCTCTTAATGGTTCTTCATTTTCTGTATAAATATAATAAGCATTTTTATTTTTTGTTAAATCTAAAATAGCTGTTTTAATTCCTTTGTTTGAAAGCAATTCTGCCAAGTTGTTAACTAGGAATGAAGTTCCATTTTTGGAAGTTCCTACAAAAGCAACTACTTTTTTATCTTTGGTTAAAAAGTTTTCTAAACTACTACCTATTTGATTGTTGTTTTGTGTTCTTTCTACTTCTTGGTTTTGAGGCGCTTTCTTTTGGTAAGATGGTATTTGCTGTTGATAAGAAGATGTTTGAATTGGCTCGTCATCTAATCCTGGAAGTACAAAATTTTCCGCTTCTTGTGTAGCTGAATTTTCTGTTTCTTCTTCAAGTCCTGGTAATACCATATCATTTTGATAAGAAGATGACATACTCGCTTGCTCTTCTTCCTCTCCTAATTCAAAGAGATTTACTGGCACAGATTGACTGATTGGTGGTTCTTCCACTGTAGCTGTTGGTGTAACTTCTTCTTCTATTTCTGGTTGTATTTTTTTAGGTCTTCCCCTTCTTTTTGGTTGACTTTCTGTTGGTACCTCTTGAATTTCTGCTACTGGCTGTACTTTTCTAGGTCTTCCTCTTCTTTTTGGGGCTACTACAGGTTCATGTTCTTCTTCGATTGCTTCATCTTCAAACGAAACATCAATAAAATCATCTAATGGATTTTCCAATTGGGCTGGTGCAGGTTTTGCACTATTTTCTTGCTTTACTGGTGTCACAACTACAGGTTTTTCTTCTTGTGGCTCTACTCTTGTTTTTGTTGTACCAATAGAAGACGGAATGATGACAGGGTCTTTCATTTTATTTTTGCTTAAATTTTTTTCAATGAGTTCTATGCCTGAAGCTTCCTTTTTTACTTCTTTTTTAGGCTTATTTGGCTCACTAGTAGTATAACTTGCAGTAGCCTTAGTTGTTTTTTCTTTTACACCTGCTCCAAAAGTAATCATTTCTTGATATTTTGGACTGTTGGCTTCTAGCACTGCTTTGACATTTAAAGGCAAAAACTTGATAATAAGTCTTAATTGAGCATCTGTATATTGTTCTGCTATTCTATCAAAACTTTCTACATATTTTTCTTCATTTCTTCCTAAACGTTTATAATGATTTAAAATATTTTGAATTTCAACTTCGCTAACACTGCCTTCGTTTTCTGCTTTGTAGTCAACATCTTCTGTATCAATATGATAGTATATTTTTGCTTCTTTTTTGGTACGTGGTTTATTGAGTAAATCACAAACATTGGTAATGCTTCTATCTTTTCCTATTAAAGCACTATATATTCCTATTCCAAACAGTTTCACAAGTAGTGGTTCCGTTTTTGTTCTTCTATCAGAGCAAATTAAAATGATAGGAATATCATTTCCCATATTGTTTGTTGCCTCATCACTAATATTGTCTAGCCTTTCAAAAATAAACTTATCAATTGCTTCATAATTATGATTTGAAAATGGCTCTAAATCTTCACTGATAATTACTCTATCATATGTTTTATCCCTTTGTAATTCTTTAATAATTGCATTAAAATAATATACATTTTTTGCTGATATAATCTCTTTATATTTTTGTTGATAATTTTTAATAATAGACTCAGAAATGCTTTCATTATTCACTGCAAATAATACTTTCATTTGTTTAACCCCTCCAACCTCTTACAACGATTGCAAAAATCAATGGTAATACTTGGCAAATTACCATAACCGTAATAATAGCAACTAAAACGCCAAATCCTTTATCTTGTACATCTAATTTTCTAATACCAATGACATATCGATAAATAGCTGCTAACACAATTCCTACAAATCCAAAAGGAATACTATAAATTCTAACAATGTTTAAAATATACGCCGCAAGGCCATAAGTTTCATTTCCGTAGGCGACTTGATAATCCTCTAATGATTGAAGTGCTTTGTCTTTTAAATCTACTAAATTTGTAGTTGATGCATTAGATTTTGGTGAATTTTGTTGTGTGTTGGTTGCAAAAACTGTTACTGTTCCAAATATAAATAAAAATATAAATAAAATTGCTATTGCTTTTTTCATGAGTTGTCCGCCCCTCCTATTTTTTAGTATAATGACTTCTATTTTTTTACTTATTATATCATACAATAAAGAATGTAAAATAGCAAGAAAAAATGGGAATATTTTTTAAAAACATTCCCTTATAGTCGATTGTACAAATATTTCATCCAGTAATAAACTCCATTTGCCCATTTTTTATCTGTAGCATATTTTACATTAACGCCCGATAAAGTTGCTCCATGATAGTAGCATCCATCTGCTTTATTTCCACCATAAATAGCTTTTCCAGGTGCATTTAAATAATATTTTGCAAAAACTCTTGCCAGCAAGTCAATGCCCTCAGAATAATTTGAAAAGCTGTAAGCACTATTATATGGGTCCCTATCATATGCTCCATAGCCAAATAGATTATTTTTACGGGTAGAAATAGCAGATCCTCCCCAACCGCTTTCATGTATAGCAACTGCTGCAATAAATACGCCATTAACTTGATATTGCTTTTCTGCGTAATAAAAATATTGTGCGTTATTTTGAAAAACCTTTCTTGTATCTTTTGCTTCATTTTGAAATATTTTTTTGAATTGTTCTAAAGATAGTCCACTTGGTTGATTGAGTAACATGCCAAATTCTAATTTGTTTAAAAGCTGTGCTTTTGTGTATTGCCCTTGTACTTGTTCTACTTGTTGTACATTTGGATTGAAATATGTTAAGCAATCCGCTTTTGCCCATCCTATATAACTTTCGTATTGTATTTGATACCATAATTTTTGTTTTTCTAGTAGTTTTACTTCATTCCTTTTCATCAGCGTAATTATTTTTTCTGCAGTTTCTTCTGGATTAACCCTTACCGCTAACATTTGTGAGGTAACGTAGAGGGTATCTCCTTTTTTTGGTTCATAATTGTTACTGTAAGGTCCTGTTCCAATAGACACCATTTTATTGACTGCTGCTTTTGTTAATTGGTTTCCAATTTGTTCTTCCTTAATTAAGGTATCATCTTCGTATGTTTTTTTGATAATAACCTCTTGTTTACCGTCAGCTCCCTCTTGTAATACCTGTATCATTCCTTTTGGTAAATCACTATCTTCCATATACTTTGTTGTATATTCTAAATCAATTTCTTTCCTTTCTATTTCTTCTTTGATAATTGTTTGATTGTGCTTAATGATTTCATCAATAGGAATTGTATTAGTAGAAATAACTTCATAGGAGATGTTAGGTGTAGTAGAAGAAGCATAGGTTGTTTTTTGCGAATCTTGAATCAAATAAGCAAAGCAAATAACGGCAGTAATTGTAAAAATTAAAATCACTGCAAAAATTCCTTTTTTCATTTGATTTTCTCTTTTCTTTTGTTGCATAGTTTTTATTTTCCTTTTAAAATTTCTATTAATTTAAAGAAGAATTTTCCTTTGGTTATGCTAAGGTTACTTAAATTCTTTCACTTAATATTATTGTAATATTTCTGTCGTTTTTTGTCAATTGGAAGTTGTTGGATTTTCAATTTTGGTCATGCACTTTCCGTTTTTCATTATCATATAATTTGATATATTGATTGGAGGTAGAATATGCTTGCTCTTTCTCTTTCTGGCTTTTTAGCCTTTTTACAGTCTTCCATTTTTTTGGTAGGATACATTTCCAATAACAGCCTATTTCCCGAGCCTTTGGCAATAGAAGAAGAAAAAAAATATTTGGAGCTTTTTCGCTTAGGTAATGAAGATGCTCGTAATATATTAATTGAACATAATTTAAGACTAGTTGCGCATGTGAGTAAAAAATATGCTTCTTCCAAAGCGGATCCAGATGATTTAATTTCCATTGGAACAATTGGATTAATTAAAGGAATTAATAGTTTTGATTCTGGTAAAGGAGTAAGACTTGCCACTTATGTTTCTCGTTGCATTGATAACGAAATTTTAATGTATTTGAGAAGTACTAAAAAGTTAGGATCAGAAGTATTTTTAGATGACCCTATTGGAAAGGATAAGGATGATAATACTGTTACTTTGCAAGAAGTTTTAGAAAATAATGAAAAAAACATTGAGGATGAAGTCGACTTAAAATTTAAGGTAAAAAAGCTTTATGAGAAGATGAAAGAAGTATTAAAAGGTCGTGAAAAAACTATTTTGGAATTGCGTTTTGGGCTTCGGTGGAAAAAAGCCTTTAACACAAAATGAAATTGCCAGCAGTATGGGGATTTCTCGCTCTTATGTATCGAGAATTGAGACAAAAGCGATTGGAAAATTAGCAAAAGAAATGAAGGAGTCACGGTTAAACAAAAATGCTCCAGCTTAGCTGGAGTATTTTTTGGTACCGATGGTGGGACTCGAACCCACATGGTTTCCCGCTGGATTTTGAATCCAGTGCGTCTGCCAGTTCCGCCACATCGGCATATATACAATAATAAATTTCTTTTGGCTCTCACATACTGAGGCTGTAACTCGCTTCGCTTCGAACAGCCACAGCAAGTTCCGCCACATCGGCATATACACAATAATAAATATATCATCACGTCTTTATTATCATACCAAAAAAACAAGAAAATAGCAAGCAGAATTTTATTTTTTTTGAATATTTTTTCAAAAATTTACCTATAATTATATTATACAAAATTATATGTGAAAGGATGAGCGTGATGAAAATTATAGATACCATTGCTTTAGTATTAGTCATTATTGGCGCTATTAATTGGGGATTAATTGGATTATTCAATTTTAACTTAGTTGATACCATTTTTGGTGCCATGTCAGTTATTAGTAGAATTATTTATAGCTTGGTTGGTATTTCCGGTTTATGGAGCATTAAATTGTTATTTAGTCATGACTAACATATTTTAACAGTAAAGCTACTAAGAAATTGTTTTTCGTTTTTGAAGCCTAACTCACTTAAAAAACAATATCTTAGCTAGCTTTATTGGTATTTACTTTAGCTCTACTTCGTACTCTGTTAAATTGACCTTTTCTACCTTATTTTCATAGGCATTTTTTTGACTATTGATGCAAAATTGTTTTTCGCTAATTTTTATTAATTGATAATTGCTTAAATCAATGAGTACCTTACTTGACAAATTCATGCCCTCTGGCAAAGTATTGTTAAAATTATCATAAAAAATAATATTTGTATAATATAAAAGTGGCATATTCTCTTTTACATTTAAACGATACAACTTTATTTTTTGGTTTGCTCTTTTCTTTTTGAGGACCGCTTCTATTTCTTCTCCTAAATTAAGGTTAAATATGTTAAAATTGTTTGCATCTAAGTCTTCTGTACTAGCAAAATAAATAGGTAAATTGCAATCTGTTGCAATTTTATGTTCTGCCTCCTTTAGTAATTTTAAATAATTTTTTAAGTTATCAATGTATAAAGTTATGTCCGTTTTTGTGGTAATGTTTAGTACCTTATATTTATCTTTTTCAATTTCCCTATGCTTGATATTATTAATTTCTTTAATTTTTGTTTTGTCCTCTAACATGCCCCCAAAAATGTCAAAATCCTTTTGTGCCATTGCATCGCTATTAGCTGCATATTCTTTTTGCAATTGTTTAAATTCTTTCTCCAAAATTTTAAGTTGCTCTTTTGTTAACTCTGCATTCTTGGTTTGATTTAATATTTGCATTGATTGTCGTGCTTGTATTGCTGCAAAAATGCTGTCTGCTTCATTCTTTGAAAGTTTTCTTCGTTGTACTGCATCCATTCTTTTGCCTAGGTCCTCAAAGTCTTCTTGATAGAGAAATGTTTTTCCAATTTTTTCTTTTGATATTTCCTCTGTTTCTCCCTCTTCCAAAGAAGGAAGTTCATCTTTGGTGGTAAATTTCCAAAACTCAAAAATACTCTTTTTATGCATTTCAATTTCATTTAAATAAATATTAGCATTTTTAATTTTTCTAGCATTATTTTCTTTTCTTAATTCTAGTGCTTTGATATCTAATGTTAAATTTTTGAATTGTTTATGTTTTTGTTCTAATTTTGTGCCTATTGCAATCACATCTTCAATGGTATATTGTTCTTTTTGCTCATAGACCACCTCTAGTGATTGATTGTTTTTTTGGTGCTCCTTTAGGCTAATATTTTTTTCTTGTTGCCCCTTAATAAGTTGCTTTTTTCTCGTTGTTGAAAAATAGTATTTTACTCTTTTAAAAAAGCTCTTCTTACAAGCTAAAAAAGTAGCAATTTGCCTTTGCTTTTCTAAATACTCCTGTGTTTGCTTTTCAGTAACTTTTTTTAGGGTTTCTAGTTCTTTCTCTGCTTGTATTATTTGTTTATTTTCTGCTTGAACTTCTTTCATTTTTAAGAGAGCTTCCTTAGTAATAAATGTTGATAGATTTTGATATTCCAATTTTGTATTTTCGGAAAAGTAAAAATCAAATGCCCCTTCTTCGTTAATTTTAAGTTCAAATTGGTATTCTTCTGCAAGTCCTGTAGATAGAATAAATAATGCCTTTAGTAGTTTATATTGTTCTAAAGCCTGCTCTTTGTTGCTTAATGTAATCACATAAGGGCTTTTCATACTGTCATATACATCCATTTTGCCTACTATTTTGAGCTCCATACTATTTTTGAAATTGTGCACCTCAAAAGTACTTGGCCATTCTTTCGTAAAATACCATAAATAGTTTTCCATATCAGCAATTTGGCTCTTGGTTATATATTTTCCCGAATATTCCATATGGCTAATTGGCACATAAATGTATTGCTCTGTTTTTGTTTGATGACTTTCTATTTGCTTTTTGAGTAAATAAAATAGGGCGGCATTGTTTTTTTCATGAGTAGGCACTAACATAAAATATTGATTGGAAATGTCTGAATAATAAATTTGCCAAGTAAAATTATCCATATATTTTACTTCATAAGGAATATATTTTTGAAATTCTTCCTGTTCTTTTTCAATTTGCAGCATTTCTGGCATTGTTACATCATTGAGCATTTTCAAAAATTCAGCAAACTGTTCCATGTTTTCTTTCGATTTAGAATCCAAGTAGCATGCAATGGGTTTAGCAAGCTTATATTTTTCATTCAAGTCTTTTAGTCTTTCGGTGGGTGTTAATAAAATTTGAATATCATTCACGTTTAAATATCGGTATACTTTATAGCTTGTTTCGTCGTAGGACTTGCTTGGACGAAACTGAAAATTAGTATATTCTTTTAAAAACTTTGGTATTTTTTCTAAATTTAATTTCAAATATGCTAGCTTCTCTTTTAGTTTTTCTTTTTCTTCTGCAATGTTTTTAGGCATACATTCCTCCTAAAATTTTTCTTTTCATTGACAAGTATATCACAAAGGAAAAGTGCTTACAATTCTTTTTTTCAAAAAATTTTTATCTTGCTTTCATTCTCATTTTGTAGTATGATTAGTTCAAAAAGAATACAAAAGAAATTGAAGGAGAAGTTACATGTATCAAGAAAAGCTTGACTTTTATAGTCCTATCAACCTAAAATCATACAATTTAGACCAAACCATGCGCTATCAATTAAATATTTTAGGAAATTTAGATCCTCTTACCAGAAAGCATAGTGAGAATGTGGCAAATTTATGCTGTAGAATTTGTGAATATTTAAAATGTAATCAAAAATTTACCATTCATTGTACAATTTCTGGTTATTTACATGATATTGGTAAATTATTTATTCCTCTTAAAATTTTGCAAAAGCCCTCAAAGTTAACTGATGAAGAATATGAAATTATTAAAACTCATACTACATTAGGATACGAAATGTGTATGAAGGATTTAAAATTACGTCCTTATGCATTAGGTGCTTTAGACCATCACGAGGCTTTAGACGGCTCAGGCTATCCAAATGGCATTACCAAAAAAGATATTCCTTATGAAGCTCAAATTATTCGTGTTGCCGATGAATATGATGCCATTGTTACCAAAAGACAGTATAAAACACATGTCAATATTTCTGAAACGTTAAAGGAACTCATTAAAGATGCACAGCCAGACCCTAAACTAATAGCCTTAGACCAATTAGCTGTGAAAGAAAAAACGGGAAAAATTAATGGTTTAATTTTAAAAAAGCTCTTTAAGGTTGTAATTGATGATACCCTATATGAAATTAGTGGTGTGATGAATTATGTAGATTATTTAAAAGAGCAAATTAAACGTCTAGAATTAGTTGAAAAATATGGTCAAAAGGCAGAAAAAGCCACAAAAGAGAAAACAAAAAATTATTACCTAGAAGGAATGCGCTATTTGTTTGCCCAAGGAGAAAATTTTGATAATTATAAGCAAATTTTGCAAGAGTATCGTGATGCCCTAGTGCTACGAAATGATGTAATCAATCAACTATATCAAGAGATTAAGATGATTAAAAAATTAAGAATTTAAAGGGGTAAATATGAAAAAAAATACCAATACAAGTAAAGTAAAAAAAATACCAACTATTTCTAAAAGACTAAGAATGACACTGCTCGTTACGTTCATTTTATTCTTTCTTTTATTAATACGTATTGCCTGGCTTCAATTCGTGCAAGGAGCTGAATTAAAAGAAGCTATGTATAAGCAATTAATTGAAAGCGATGTGATTAGTCCTAAAAGGGGAACCATTTATGATACTACTGGTAAAGCGTTAGCCATTAGTGCACAAGTAGATACGGTTAGTATTAATCCTCAAAGGATTGTAGTTACAGACAAATATGATAGAGTTGATGAAACGAAAACAACTGCCTTAAAGGAAAAAGTAGCAAAAGCATTTTCTGAAATTTTTGAATTAGATTATAAAAAAACATTAGAAAAGGTTTCTAGTACTTCTTCGGTTGTTACCATTGCACAAAAAGTAGAAAAGGATAAAGTTGACAAATTAAGAGAATGGATGAAAAAGGAAGAATACTATTCTGGCATTAATATTAATGAAGACACCAAAAGATATTATCCTTACGAAAACCTGGCCTCAACGTTAATTGGTTTTTGTGGTACTGACAATCAAGGATTAGAAGGTTTAGAAAGAGCTTGGGATGGTGTATTAACAGGTACTCCTGGTAAAGTGGTTGCCTCCAAAGATGCCTTTCGAGACATCATTCCAGATACTGAAGAAACAAATGTGCCAGCCGAAAACGGTAGTAATATTACTTTAACCATTGACGCAAATATTCAGTCTATTGTAGAAAAATATTTAAAACAAGCTTGCCTTGAAAACAAATGCGAACGTGGCGGAAATGCAATTGTCATGAACCCTAAAACCGGTGATATTCTAGCAATGGCAACCTATCCAGACTACAACTTAAATACTCCCTTCACCCCAACCCATATTAGTGAAACAGATTGGGGAAAATTAGATTCCTCCACTAAATATAATACATTAACCAGTTTATATCGAAATCGTGCCATTTCAGACCCTTATGAGCCTGGTTCTGTTTTTAAAATTGTTACCGCTTCTGCTGCTTTAGAAGAAAATTTGGCAACTCCTAATAAAGCTAATGTTTATACTTGTAAGGGTTACCAAATGGTTTCGGGGGTTAAAATGTGGTGTTCACACAAGGCTGGTCATGGTAGCCAAAGTTTAAGACAAGCCATTGAAAATTCTTGTAATCCAGCATTTACTCAAATTGCTCAAAAAATTGGTGCTACCACTTTATATAAATATTACGAAGCATTTGGTTTTTCGGAAAGAACAGGAGTAAATAGTATTGGAGAAAAGGTAGGAACCATTTGGCCCTTAGAAAATATTGGTCCAGTAGAACTTGCTACTATGTCATTTGGGCAAAGGTTTACCGTCACTCCCCTTCAAATGATTACTGCAGTTAGCGCTGTTGCCAATGATGGTATTTTAATGAAGCCTCGCATTGTCAAAGAAACTGTCAATACAGATACCGGTGCTGTTACTACTATTAATCCAGTTCAAGTAAGACAGGTTATTTCCAAAAAAACTGCCGAAACAATGCTTGATATGTTAGAATCGGTTGTGACAGATGGTACAGGAAAATATGCTAAAGTAAAAGGATATTCCATTGCAGGAAAAACAGGAACTTCAGAGCCTTCTCCTGGAAAGAATGAGGGATACACTGCTTCCTTTGTTGCTATTTCTCCAGTAGAAAACCCTGAAGCAGTTGTATTGGTTACCCTCTATGCTCCAAATGGTTCAAAAGGACATCATGGAAGTGAAGTTGCCGCTCCCGTTGCTGGACAAATTTTAACAGATTTATTGCCTTATATGCAGATTCCTGCTAATGCTACTAACAATTCTGACAATTCTTCGAATAAAACGATTACTCTACCAGATGTAACAAACAAAACAGTATCAGAAGCAAAGAAAATTTTAGAAGGTGCAGGATTTACTTGTAGTACTTCTGCCAAATCTACTGATTTAGTAACAGAGCAATACCCTAAAAAAGGAACTCAACTTCTTCAAGGTTCCATTGTAAAACTCTATTCTGCAGAGGAAAATACAAGAGTTTCCAAATCGGTTCCCGATTTACTAAGCAAATCACTTTCGCAGGTGAAAAATTTATTAAAAGAAAAGAATTTGAATTTGAACTACACAGGCTCTGGTACTGTCATTAGCCAAGATCCTATTGCAGGAACCTCTGTTGAAGAAGGTTCAATTGTGAAAGTAACATTAAGTCAATAGAAGGCTAAAATACTACGATAAAAAGACGAAAAGAGGATTCCTATGTTTGGAATTCTCTTTTTGTCTTTCTTAGCTTGGCTATAAAAAAGCCTTCATAATATTGATTTGGGCAAATACATAATGTGCCTGGTATTTTTGTTGGCAAAAATGGTAGGTCTTCCATTGCCTTTTTTTCAATTGGAACAATTTCCACTCTATTCGTTTTTAAAATTTCGTTAATAATTGCTTCATTTTCTTCTTCTAAGATAGAACAGGTAGAGTATACCATCTCGCTCCCCACTTTTAAAATATTCACTGCTTTTTGTAATAACTTTTTCTGGATGGCAACTGTTTTACTAATTAGTTGAGGTGTAAACGTTGCTTTTAATTTTTGATTTTCTACATTAAGTGTTCCACTTCCACTACATGGTGCATCTAATAAAATTTGGTCAAACGAGAAAAAATCATCAATGGTTCTAGCATCTTTTACCATCACATAAACAGAGGTAGCTCCTTGCTTTTTTATGTTATATTTTAAGCGTTCTGCTCGGATGGTATTCATTTCACAAGCAGTAATATGTGCCTGGTTGTTCGAAAGAGCTGCAAGCTGCGTTGTTTTTCCTCCGTGGAGCTGCTGCCATGTCTAAAATATCGGCTCCGTGGTTTCGGTTTTAAAATGAGTGGTGGTAGCATTGAAGAAAGGCTTTGCAAATAAATGTTGCCCTGTTCATATATATCAAGCTCTTGTAACTCTTTTTCAGTTACATTTTTTACAATATAAGCCTCATCATACCATGAAACTTTTTCATACTGTATATTTGTTTTTTTCAATTCTTCTTCTATCACTTCACAATTCGCTTTTAACGTATTCACACGAAATGTTGTTACTCTCTGTTGCCCATAACCTGGTATTATCTGCTCTGTTAGCTTTTTTCCATATTGCTGTTGTAACTTAGCAATTAAAAAATTGGGTAATTTTCTCTCTTCCATGCCTTTTCCTCTTTCCATTGATGAGTCATCATTTTCTTTTATTATATATCAGGAAAGAACATTGTGCAAATATTTCTAAGCTTTTTTATTTTTTCAACATTTTTCCACTTTTTTCTGTTTACATATTTTCTTTTGCCAAAAAATATAGTATAATAGATGGTGTGAAAGAAAGAGTTTACACTAATCAATAAAAAGGAGTGTGAATTTCATGTGGTACATATGGTTAATTGCAGCTGGGGTTTTCTTTGTGGCTGAAATCATTACAGTTCGCTTTTTAATTTTTTGGCTTGGCATTGGAGCACTAATTGCTATGTTAGTTAGTCTTGTGACAAATAATTTAGTAATTCAAGTAGCAGCATTTGTTATTTCGTCTGCTCTCCTCATTTTTTGTACCAAACCATTTGTAAAAAAATTAACCAAAAATGATAAAACTGTTGTCACCAATGCGTTTTCCATTATTGGTAAAACCGGAATTGTCACTAAAGAAATTAACTCTTCTTTGGCAGTGGGGCAAATTAAAGTTCAAGGGCAAGACTGGTCTGCTAAATGTGAGGGTGACGAAGTTATTGCAGAAGGTTCAGAAGTCGAAGTTACCAAAATTGATGGCGTTAAGGCAGTTGTTAGGTTAGTCAAACCATCTACCACAATTTCTGAATAATTTTGATATTAATATTTTAATATATATTTATTTTAAGGAGGTTTTTTATGATTTGGGTTTTATTAGTTATATTAATTATCATTTTAATTATTGCATTTAATTCCATTAAAATTGTTAAGCAATCTGAGGTGTACATTATTGAAAGACTTGGTAAATTTCATAAAGTAGCAGATGCCGGTCTTACCATCATCATTCCATTTGTGGACCATGTTCGTAGTGTGGTTAGCTTAAAACAACAAACCATGGATATTCCACCACAAGGGGTAATTACTCAAGATAACGTTACTATTACCATTGATACCGTAGTATTCTACAGGGTAACAGATCCTGCAAAAGCCGTTTATGAAATTCAAAGCTTAAAGAAAGGTATTGAATACTTAGCCATTACAACTATTCGTGATATTGTTGGAAAAATGGACTTAGATGATACTTTCAGTTCTCGTGATGCTATCAATGATAAGTTAAGAGTAATTCTTGATGAAGCAACAGACCAATGGGGATGCAAGGTAGACAGAGTAGAAATTAAGGACATTACCCCACCTGCTGACATTCGTGATGCAATGGAAAAACAAATGAATGCAGAAAGAAATAAAAGAGCATTAATTTTACAAGCGGAAGGTGAAAGACAATCTGCTATTACATTGGCACAAGGTAAAAAGGAAGCTGCTATTTTAGAGGCAGAGGCTGATAAAGAAGCAAAAATTAGAAGAGCAACCGGTGAAGCTGAAGCAATTAAGAAAGTAGCAGAAGCAAGAGCAGAAGAAATTGAACTCGTGTATGATGCCATGATGAAAGCAAAACCAGATGAGAAGTTAGTTCAATTAAAATCCTTAGAAACTTTGAAAGAAGTTGCTAACGGAGAAGCAAACAAAGTATTTATTCCTTTTGAAGCAACTGGAGCTTTAGGTTCTCTTGGAAGTGTTGCCGAAGTATTAAAAGATAAAAAAGGAAAAGAATAAAAAACTTAAGGATATAAAATATGTAAAAACAACACCAGTATATTAAAATACTGGTGTTATTTTGTTAGGTGAATTTAAATATTTTTAATATTTTTCTTTTTAAACACCATGTAGGTCGGAATGAGCATGATGATAAAGTAAGCAATGCATACGCCAATTGAAAGTGATAAGCTAATGTATTGGAATTGTGGAATGTTACCAAATAAATATTGTGATAAATCCCAGTTTGGTGTCACAAAAAATTTGAGAAATTGTAGTTTAAACTGAATTGCTAACATGTTAATAATTGATGAGCCCATGTATCCAAGTAAGGCAATCGTAATGGATAGAGCTGTATGGTTAAAGAGAGTGCTAAGTGCAAATGCTAAGGTCATAAGTAGGATGTAAATTGGTAATTTTGCTACTGTTAGTTGTGCTAAATAACTTATTAAACTCATTTCTTGTATTTGATGAGTATTATAATTGTATACTACTGCCGGTGTTTGGTATTTATCAAATCCTGTGATAATACCGCCTACTACAAATTGCATTCCCATCACTAACAAAATTACAATCAATAACATAATAATACAGGTAATAAATTTTGCTGTTAAAATGGTCGTTCTTTTATATGGTTTAATTAATAACAATTTGATAGTTCCTTTGCTAAATTCCTCACTCACAATAGAACCTGCTATCATCACAATCATAATGATGATAAAAATTTCATATTCATCAAAAGTGCGAAGTAAAACGCCTCTTCCGTCATTAGCCTTCCCTGAGGTTGTTTCATGCTCAATATCATATTTTGCAATATTGACATCTTTTAATGTTTGATAATACTGTAATTTTTCATTATATTCTTTTTGATCATTTTCTTTTTCATAGTTTCTAATTTGAGAACTTCCACTTTCATAAACACTTAAAGCATCGTTGAGATATCCGCTATCATAACTAATATTTTTTTCAATTCTCCACTCAGCCACTTGCTTGCTAGTTTCTAGAGTTTTCACTTGTTCTTCTAAGCTCTCTATCACCTTTTTTTCTGCATTCACACTCTTTGCTTGTGCCAACTCTTCTTTTGCCTGTTTTAATTGTATTGTAATTTCTTGCCTATCTGCCATGGCAAATGCTTTCCAGTCATCATTTTTGAGTTGTTCTAACATCTTCTCATATGTTTGTTTTGCTTGTGTAAACTCCTCTAGTGCTACCTCACCTACTCCATATTCATGACAATTTAATGTATATATGTATGAATATATTTTTGTTCGAATAATTTCTCCTTGCCAAGTATTGGTTCCTCCGTATTGTTTTAATAATTGATCCATTTCCAAATTTGATTTTGCATCTACATATTGTTCCTTATCACTGGCTAATTTTGGGTTTAGCTCTTTAAGTTGTTCCTCATAAAAAGCAATTTCGTTATCTAAATAATCGCTATCCCAGTTCATTTTTATTTGATATATCACATTTGTGAGAATAATAAATGCTAGTGTAATGATTAAGGTAATATAGATACTTTTCTTTTTGAGAATTTTTGTCATTTCATTTCTAATTAAATTAATCAATGATATTCCCTCCCGTCTTCTTTAAAAATGCGTCTTCTAAAGACATTTTTTCTTCTTCTACTCGATAAACTTTTACATGATTTTCGACTAATGTTTGCACAATATTTGGCACTTCTTCCTTTTCTACTTTGACAGTAAATTCATTGTCATTTAAAATATGATTCTCTTGTGATACAAAGGTATTAAGTTGTTTTGTGCTATCTACTTCAAAAATGTATAAACCGTGTTCTTCCTTTTTAACGGTCTCTAAGTCACTTGTCTCTATTACTTGTCCATTTTGAATAATACAAACTTTGTTACAAAGTGTTTCAATTTCAGCCAAGTTATGGCTTGAAATTAAAATAGACATTTTCTCTTTTTGTGCTAACATTTTTAGCAAATCACGCATCTGTTTAATGCCTTCCGGGTCTAGTCCATTGGTAGGTTCATCTAAAATTAATAGGTTCGGCTTGTGTAAAATAGCTTGTGCAATTCCTAGTCTTTGCCTCATTCCTAAAGAATATTTTGATATTTTATCATGAATTCTATTTTCAAGCCCTACTAATTTGACCACCTCATCAATTCGCTTTTTATCAATTCCTGGATAAAGATTTGCTGCTAATTTTAAGTTTTCAAATCCCGTTAAATAAAGATATAAATCTGGATTTTCAATAATTGCTCCTACCTTGCTAATTGCTTTGGTAAAATCCTTTTGAATATCATGGCCATTAATGGTAACACTACCACTTGTAATGTTTTGCAGTCCTAGAATTAATTTAATAGTTGTCGTCTTTCCTGCGCCATTTGGTCCAATGAGTCCTAAAATGTCACTTTCATATATTGCAACATTGACTCCTTTTAAAATTTCCTTTTTGCCTATTTTTTTATGTAAGTTTTCGCATTTTAGTATTAATGCTTGTTCACTCAAAGTAACCCCTCCTCTTTTTGTGTTTTACACTATTATATCATATTCTCAATAAAATGGAAGAGAAAAGTAAAAAAGAGCAGTTGTAAAACGGCTCTTTTAATGTTATTGTTCTAAATACAACTCTGGATCTTGTTGTTCATTTTCCTTTAAAAGTTCAAAATGCAGATGTGATTCGTCTGAAACTTCAAAGGTGGCAGTATTTCCAACTGTTCCAATGCTTTGTCCCTGCGTTACTTTCTCTCCTACTACGACAAACTCTGTACTTAACAAATTAGCATAAATTGTTTTATAACCATTGACATGTTCAATAATAACTGTTAATCCATAACGTGGGTCATTTTTTATGGAAGAAACCGTTCCATCTGCTGCTGCCTTTACTACAGTAGTTTTGTCTGCTTTAATATCAATTCCATTGTGTGCAGTCCATACATCTAAAGTGCTTGAATACACCAATTTATTACCCGCAAATTCTTTCATAATTTCTCCTGCTACCGGCATTTTAAATGTTGGGTCTGGTACCTTTTCTGTTTTGACCACTTCTTCAGACTTTGTTGTTTTAGTTTTTGTTTCTGCAGTTTTTGTAGAGCTAGGTTCATTTTTTTTGTTTTTTTCTGCATTACTTGTATTGACAGCTACTTTTTCTGTATTAGAGCTATTGTTTTTTGCATCAGATTCTTTTACTTCATTAACTGTCTTTCCATACGAAGTACTTGTTTCCTCCGCTTTATCATTCGCATACGTATTACTAATGCTACTGTTTAATTTTCCTAATTCAGTACTGCTTTCATTTAAGGTGTTTCCATAAACAATAAAGGTAATCACAAAAGCAATTACCGCTAATGCTAAAATTGTGCCTGCAATATATAACATTTTTCTTGTATCTAAGCCGCCCTCTGTCTCTTTGCTTCTTCTGCTCTCTCTTCTCATAAAATAATTCCTCCTTCAATATTTTCTTTAGTATCATTATTGACAGGCTATTAGAAATTTATACAAGAACAACTCTATAAATTGTAAAAAATGAAATTTTTTTACAATTTGTCATGGTCACACCATTCATTTGTTAAATGTTTGTCAATTCCACTCCGGTATAGAAATGTTTAATAATATCTTCATAACTTTTCCCCTGTTTGGCTAAGCTATCTGCTCCGGTTTGACTCATTCCAACTCCATGGCCGTATCCTATTACTTCAAATTTTACCTGGTCTCCTTCGATAGTAATTTGAAAATTCGCAGACCTTAGCTTAAATAAGGTTCTTACCTCTACTCCTGATAAGTTCAAATTTCCAATTTTAATTGTTTTTACACGATTTCCATCGGTGTATTCTTCTATTTTGATGCAATCTTTTTCTTCCCAATTGATTTGAAAATTACTATGTTCTTTTTGAATAGCCTTTTCAAACTCCTCTTTTGTAGTTGTCATTTGTGAAGAATATTGACTATAAGCATCTTCTCCCGACGTTGCAACAGCTTGTAAATAGGGATAATTGCTTCCTCCCCATACATTTATAGGAGGTTCTGTCATTCCTCCACTGTTGGCATGAAAAAAAGCATTAATTGCTTTTCCTTCATAGGTAATCATTTTTCCCTGCGTACTGTTAACACTACTTACAATTTTATTCCAATATTCCTCCCTTTTGCTTTCCTCCCATTTGGCTAATCTATCCTCTTTGGAAATCCATGCCTGGCAACAAGTTGGTGAATCACAAATATTTGCGTTTTGCGCCTGGTGCTTGCCCCCACCATTTTGTATTTTATATAAAGTATAGGTTCTTGCGACAACTGCCTGTGCTTTTAGTGCCTCCATTTCATAGCTTGCTGGCATTTCAGCGCTTACTACCCCATACAAATAGTCATCTAATTTCATTTCTTCTACTTGATTTGTTTTAGTGTGTAATACCCTCACAGTTTGATACTTTTTATAGTCATAAGTAGAAGGATCTATTTCATTTTTCTTTTCCGACATTGCCACTTCTTTAGAAGAAAATTGAGCCGTAAAAAAAATGGGAATGGAAAAGCACAAGATGAAAAAAAGGAATAAATAAATTAGTAATTTTTTCATCGTCTTCTCTTCCTTCCATTATTATATTGCTAATTTAATTTTCATATGGTCTAATGTTTTTCTTTCAATTCGAGAAACTTGCACTTGGGTAATTCCTAAAATTTTAGCAATTTCTGTTTGTGTTTTTCCTTTGTAATAGCGTAGTAAAATAACTTGTTTTTCTTGCTCTTTTAGGCTATTTAATGCTTGTTGGATAGATAGTCTATCCGTAATATGTACTTCCTCATCCACGGTTCCTCCAATCTTATCTAATAAGCTTAAATCATTATCATCATTTCCCTGAAAAGCTGTTTCATCAATGGAATGGATAGGATAAAATGCTTCTAATGCTAAAGCAAGTTCTTCTTTTGAAGTGTGAAGTTCTTTGGCAAGCTCCTCAATTTTGATTTCCTTTCCATATTTTCTAAAGTACTCTCTTTGAATTTCTATGGCTTTAATTCCTAATTCCTTCATACTTCTGCTTACTTTAATTGGTCCATCATCACGAAGATATCTTTTTACCTCTCCTAATATATAAGGAACAGCATAAGTAGAAAGTCTTACCTCAAAACTTGTGTCAAATCTTTTAATGCATTTAATAAAACCAATCACGGCAACCTGATACAAGTCATCTAACTCATAACCTCTCCCTTGAAAACGCTTAACAATGCTCCAAATAAGCCCTTTATTATTGTCAATTAATTGCTGCATTATTTCTTGATTACCATTTTGTGCCTGAATAATGCTGTTAACATCATTTTCAAATTCTTCTTGCATACAAAAAAATGCCTCCTCATTTTAGTTTTGCTCGATTGCTTCGGCATTTTTTTCTTCTATTATTTCTTCCTTTTTAATTGTTTTTTTCATTGTAACTCTTGTTCCAATTCCTACTACAGAATCAATATGTACTTCGTCCATGAAACTTTCCATGATGGTAAATCCCATACCAGACCTTTCTAAGTTTCCCTTTGTGGTATACAGAGGTTTTCTCGCTAATTCTACATCCTCAATTCCTTTTCCATTATCTGCAATTTCAATTTCAATGGTTTGTCCTAGCAATTTTGCCTTTACTTTTACCATTCCTTGCGTGTCTTCATATCCATGAATAATGGAGTTCGTTACCGCTTCGGATACAGCAGTTTTAATATCAGCTAATTCTTCTACCGTTGGGTCTAATTGAGAAGCAAATGCTGCTACTGTAATGCGCGCAAATGCTTCATTATTGGATTTGCTTAAAAAATTAAGCTCCATTTCGTTATCATAAATACTTTTCATTTTTTTGTTGCTACTGACAAATTTGTCAGCAGCCTCCTCCTTTTTTATTTTTCTACTTTGAAACATTATCCCACCATTTCGCTATTGACTGAATGTATTGGAATAATTCTAACTACGCCACTCATTTCTAATACTTTTGTAATTGCTGCGCTTGCGTGATTTACTTCTAATGTGCCTCCTAACAGTTTTGCTAACTTATACCTACCAATAAGCAAGCCTATTCCAGCACTGTCCATAAAAGTAACTTTACTAAAATCAAGCATAACTTTTCTAGGCATAAATCTTGTAATTTCATAATCCATTTTCCTCCTTAGTTTTTCTGTGGTATGATGGTCAATTTCTTCTGTAATTTGTATGGTAAGTTGCTTGTCCGCTTCTTGAAAACTACTTGTCATTTTGCTTCCTCCTCCTTTGTTTTGCTTGCCTTATTATACATTTTTTTCCAGTTTATTTCCATAGCAAAACATAGGAAGTTTTGCCGAATTTTAAGAAGTTTTCGACATTTTTCGACTTGTGATTTTACATTGCTTTATCCATTTTGAATCCCTCTCCCCATGCTTCTCTTGCATTCACAATCACAATGAAAGCTTTTGGATCAATTCCGAGTTGCTAATTGCTTAATTTTTGCAATCTCTCTTCTTGACGCAACACATAATAGCATCATTCTTTTTTCTCTGGTATACATTCCCTTTGCATAAATTCCTGTACTCCCTCTTTCTAACTTATTGCCTATTTCCTCTGCAATTTCTCGATACTTACTAGAAACAATAAACATCATTTTTGTAAAATTCACCCCTTCAAAAACAATGTCAATCATTTTGCCCACTAAATAGATAGCAATCGCAGAATAGAGCCCAATTTCTACTTTTTTGAAGAAAATTACATTGAGTAAAATAATGACAATGTCGATGATGACAATTAAGCTACTCGTTCTGATATATGGTCGATATGATTTAGCAATATAGGTAATTAAATCGGTTCCTCCAGTAGAACCACCTGATTTTAGTACCAATGCCATTCCAATTCCAATACACACACCTCCATAAATGCAGGCTAAAAATTTATCGGAGGTAAGAAGTGGTATTCTGTCAAACACATCAATAAAAGTTGCTAGGAACACAGTACCTAACAATGATTTAATAATTAGCTCTTTTCCTAATTTAAAAAATGCCCATAGAAAAAAGGGAAGATTTAATAATAAAATGGTGGTCCCCATGGGAAATTTGAAAAGATAATAAATAATTGTAGCAATTCCAGAAAACCCACCAGAAGAAAGCTGATTAGGCAATAGGAAACAGGAAGTTCCTATTGCCATAATAGCGCAGCCTAAGACTAAATAAAAAAAATCGGTTATGACTCTTTTCATACTAACTCCATTCTTAGGCTAGCTAAAATATTGTTTTCAAAACGACTTAAGGTTTTAATGGTTGTGTTATGGCAAAGCCATTACACACCATTGTATGCGTTAGTTGGGGAGAGCTGGAAAACAATATTTCAGTAGCCTTTTAAATTGAATAATAAAACACCTATCATTACCAGTATTGGTAACAATAGGCGTTTTTATTCATGTTTTATTTTGCTATTTTTTCTCTTTCTTCTTGTAACATATCTTCATATGTTTTTTCAATGCTAATATTGAATTTTCCTTTTTTTATCGTTTCATCTGCTTTGACAATCACATCAACATCATAAAATTCCTTTAATTTGAGTACATTTTCTTTTTTATGTCCAATAATTGAATTGATGTTTTCTGGATTTGCTGTAATTTTTACTTTCATGACCTTGGTATTAAATGTTTTAATTTTGCCAACAATTTCATCATACCACATGCTAGATTCTACTAATTGCCTAAAAGCTGGGTGATATGGTCCTGCAAGTACTTGGCTTGTTGCTAGATTTGGGTCTGAAATTTCTTCTGTGTTTTGAAGTCCAATGCGAATGACAGTTACTTTTGCTTTTTGGAATAAAGCCACCACTTCCTTTGACCTTTCAACTGCTTGTTCTAGGGTAAGTGGAACATACTCCCCTTTTTCATATTCTTCCGCTAAAGGTGTGTCTTTAATGACTAAAACAGGATATATGCGAACAATTTTTGGTTTTAATTTAATTAAATCTTTTGCCGTATTGTATTCATCCAATTTTGTGCTTTCTGGAAGTCCTATCATCATTTGATGCCCTAAAACAAACCCATGACGTCGAATCAATTTGGAAGCATTTTTAACATCTTCAAAGGTGTGCCCTCTTCGACATTTTGCTAAAATATAGTCATTGGTAGATTGTACTCCTAATTCGATGGTTTTAACATGATATTTTTTTAACCTCTTTAAGGTTTGCTTATCAATATAGTCTGGTCTCGTAGAAATACGAATGCTTTTTACTTTTCCCAAGTCAATATATTCATTTACTGCTTCTAATAATTCATTTTGAGTATTGACATCAATTCCTGTAAAACTTCCTCCAAAAAAAGCTACTTCTACATATTTATGGTTATCTTGAAAGTTTTTTAGGTAATATTCAATTGTTTCTTTTACCTCTTTTGCTGTTACCTGCTTGGCTTGTCCGCTAATATTTTTTTGGTTGCAAAAGGTGCATTGATGGGGGCAACCCAAGTGTGGGACAAATATAGGAATAATATATTCTTTTTTCATGCTGATTCTCCTTTCCAGCCAATTTTCACTAGTCAATATTATATATTTTTTGATATAATACTAATTCCTAATTTTCAAGCATTAATAATGCCTTTTCTGCTGCTTGCATTTCTGCTTGTTTTTTTGTTTTTCCCTCTCCTGTTGCTAGTATTTTTCCATCGCAAGACACTTGTGCTGTGAAGGTTTTATCATGGTCTGGCCCATGAGTTCCAATAATTTCGTAAACAATATGCACATTACCATGAATTTGTAGTTTTTCCTGTAGAACCGTTTTGTGATCTTTCATTCCCACATGCATACTAGAAATTTCCACGGCTCCTTTTAAGTTTTCTACAATAAACTTTTCTACTACTTCTAGTCCACCATCAAAATACATAGCTGCAATCACCGCTTCTACGCTATCTGCTAAAATGGCTGGTTTCATATTGCCATGACTTAACCTTTCACTTTTTCCAAGATATAAAAAATCACTAAAATGATGTTTTTGCGCAACTTCATAAAGGCTTTCTTCGCAAACTACTTCTGCCCTCACTTTAGTCATTTCTCCCTCTTTTAGTTTTGGATAATTTTGATATATATATTTACTTGATAAGAATTCTAAAATACTATCACCCAAAAACTCTAACTTTTCATTGCTATCGACATGATTTTCATAAGCATAAGAAGTATGAGTAAGTGCATTTTTTAAAAGTTCTTTGTTTTGAAAAGTATAACCAATACTTTGTTCTAATGCTGTAAAATTCATTTTTTCACCTCCACTAAAATTTTTATTATAATAAATACTATACAATATTTATTGCTAAAAAACAAGCGAACATTTTAAAATTTCGCAAAAAAACACCGCACTGTAATTGTGTGGCGTTTTTTTATACTCTATTTAATTAGGCTACATGTTCTTTAATATATTCTACTACATCGCCCACTGTAACCACTTTTTCTGCATCAGCGTCTGGAATTTCTGTATCAAATTCCTCTTCTAATGCCATAATTAGTTCAACGATATCTAAAGAATCAGCTCCTAAATCATCAATAAAAGATGCTTCCATAGTTACTGCAGTATCGCTAACTCCTAATTGTTCTACAATGATTCCTTTTACCTTTTCAAAAACTTCTTCTGAACTCATCCTGAAGTTCACCTCCTTTAATGGTAATTACTTTATTTATTCATACAATAATATATCTATGTAAAATTGTCAAGAACTTTTGCAAAATATTTCATTTTTTCTTACTTTTCAAACTGTTCTGTTAATTTTTCTACTGCCTTATTTTTTACAAATTGCTCTGCTTGTTTGATAGTGAATTCAAATAATTTTTCATCACTACTTCCATGCGCTTTGACTACTGGCTTTTTAACTCCTAGGAATAATGCTCCTCCATATTCCTTGTAATCTACTGTTTTAGCAAAACGGTTAATTGCTGGCAAACTTGGTACTGACGCTATTTTAGAAAGTACATTTTTCTTTAAACTCTCTGATAATGTTCTTTTGACAAATTTTCCTAATCCTTCTACTGCTTTTAAGAAGATATTCCCTGTAAATCCATCTGTCACGACAATATCAACATTTCCGGAAAAAGCGTCTCTTCCTTCCACATTGCCAATGAAATTAACTCCAACCTCTTTTCCTTTTTCTTTTAGCAATTGGTACGACTGTTTCATCAACTCGTTACCTTTTGTTTCTTCTGTTCCAATATTGAGTAAGCCTACTCTTGGTTGTTTAACTCCTAGTGTGGTTTCTAAGTAAATACTTGCCATCTGTGCAAATTGTAACAGATTAATTGGCTTACAATTGGTATTGGCTCCGCAGTCCATTAATACTAACCTACTTTTATATGCAGGCAATATGCCTGCTATGGCTGGTCTATCCACTCCCTTAATTCTGCCTACTAATAACGTTGCCCCTGTTAAAAGAGCACCTGAATTTCCAGCAGAAATAAATACGTCGCCTTTTCCTTCTTTTAACATTTGAAAACCTACTACCATTGAAGAATCTTTTTTGTGTTTAATTGCCTGCGTAGGAATATCTTCCATTTCAATGGTTTCTGTTGTATGATGAATGGTTAATCTTGGGGAAATTTGACTGATGTCATCTTTTCCATATAACTCTTTAATTCTATTTTTGATGATTGTTTCATTTCCAATGAGGACTATTTCTGCTTCAATTTGCTCAATCGCCTTGACTGCTCCTTTAATATTGGCATCTGGTGCTTTATCTCCCCCCATGGCATCTAATAGTATAATCATTCTTTATTTTCTCTCCTTTTGAGTTCGATGTTTTTTTCTATTGTTATTGATATACTTTAACATCATAGTTGCTATCAATATATGATTGCTTTTCTATTTTATAACTTCTATCGTGGAAAGTCAATGCTATTAAATCAAAAAAATGACGGCCGAAATTTAACATAAAAAAGAAGCCTATGTATGGATAAAACACATAGACTTCTAACAATGTTAACAATATTATTGTAATTCAATTGTTGCTCCAGCTTCTTCGAATTTAGCTTTTAATTCTTCAGCTTCTTCTTTCTTAACTGCTTCTTTTACTGTTTTTGGAGCTCCATCAACTAAATCTTTAGCTTCTTTTAATCCTAATCCTGTAGCATCTCTTACTACTTTGATTACTTGGATTTTGTTTGCTCCTACTTCTTTTAATACTACATTAAATTCTGATTTTTCTTCAGCTGCTCCTGCTGCTGCTCCACCAGCTACTGGTGCTGCAACTGCTGCTGCAGATACTCCATATTTTTCTTCAATTCCTTTTACTAATTCAGCTAATTCAACAACTGTTAAAGTGTCGATAGTTTCTAATAATTCATCAACTTTTGCCATTTTAAAATCCTCCTATTTTCCGTAAACATGGCTGTTTACTCTTCATTTTTTTATCATAATTTTTTAATTTCAATCAAAAGCGAATATTGCTAGGCAAACGAATAAAAATTTTTGAGATAGTACTGGGTGGTACATCGAAAAAATTTTTATGAAGTTTAACGACGCAAGATGAAGCTTTTCATTGGAATTAAGATTCTTTTTGAGCCCTAACCGCATCCAATGCAACTGCCAACTTGGTAATATTGCCAAGTAAGCAACCGGCCAATTTTGCCATAAGCTCTTGTCTTGATGGAAGTTTTGCTAATGTAATAATTTCTTCTGCTGTCATTACTTTGCCATCGATGATTCCACCTTTAATTTTGTAGAAATCATTGTTTTTAGAGAAATTGTAAATTACTTTTGATGGTTCTAAATAGTCCTCTGTTCCCATAACTAGAGCAGTTGGTCCTTCTAGTAAATCATCTAGTCCAGTTTCTCCATTTGCATTTAATGCTCTTTTGATAATGTTGTTTTTAATAACTTTATATTCACTATTTGTATTTCTTAATTCAGTTCTTAATTTTGTTACATCTGCAACATTAATTCCTCTGTAATCTGTTAAAAGAATTACTTTTGCCTCTTTCATTTTTTCTGCTAGTTCTTTAACTGCTTTTTCTTTTTGTTCTAAGATTGTAGTACTTGCCATTTTTTCACCTCCTAAAATATATAAAAATCCAACCAATATCGCCATTAGCAAGGCAATATGATTGGATTTTAATCCGCTCTTTCTTGCCTCGGTAAGACTTATGTTTGTGCTTACTTTCTTTGGCTATATTTTTGTTGTTATTTTTGATCAATATACATACTTGGTCCCATTGAAGTAGAAATTGCTACACTTTTGATATATTGTCCTTTTGCTGCTGCTGGTTTTGCTTTAATAATAGCTCCCATAACAGTATCATAGTTTTCTAATAATTTTTCTGCTCCAAATGAAACTTTACCAAAACCAAGGTGAACAATGTTGTTTTTGTCTAATCTGTATTCTACTTTACCTGATTTAATTTCATTGATTGCTTTTGTAACATCCATTGTAACAGTTCCTGATTTAGGGTTTGGCATTAATCCTTTTGGACCTAATACTTTACCTAATCTTCCTACAACGCCCATCATATCTGGGGTTGCTACGATAACATCATAATCAAACCAGTTTTCTTTTTCAATTTTTGGAATTAATTCTTCTGCTCCAACAAAGTCAGCTCCCGCTTTTTGTGCTTCGTCTGCTTTTGGTCCTTTGGCAAATACTAATACTCTTTGTGTTTTACCTGTACCATTTGGAAGTACTGTTGTACCTCTTACTTGTTGGTCAGCTTGTTTTGAATCAACACCTAATTTCACATGTAGTTCAACTGTTTCGTCAAACTTTGTTTTTGGCATTTTTTCTACTAATTCTAGTGCTTCTTTTGCACTATATAATTTTTTTCTATCAATTAGCTTTTCAGCCTCTTGATATCTCTTTCCTCTTTTCATTTTACCCTCCTTTGGTTCAAGCGAGTTTTTTAACTCTCCCAAAATTTAAATTGTTTACTTCCGTTGGAAAGTAAATTAAATGTAACAAGGCAGTTGGAGAAGAAAACCGCAGGCGTACTTAAGGTTCGCCAAAGGATTTTCTTTAAACAACTAACGCAGTTAGATTTAATTTAATTTTCAACAGTAACACCCATAGATCTTGCAGTTCCCTCAACCATGCTCATTGCTGCTTCTAATGATGCGGCATTTAAGTCTGGCATTTTTTGTTTTGCAATTTCTTCTACCTGTGCTTTCGTTAGTTTTGCAACTTTTTCTCTGTTAGGCTTTCCAGAACCTTTTTCTATTTTTGCAGCTTTTTTTATTAATACTGCCATAGGTGGTTCTTTTGTAATAAATTCAAATGATTTGTCTTTATAAACAGTGATGACAACAGGAATAATTGTATTTCCCATTGTAGCTGTTCTATCATTGAATTGTTTTACGAAATCCATGATGTTAACGCCACTAGCACCTAACGCTGGTCCTACTGGTGGAGCTGGGCTTGCCTTTCCTGCTGGAATTTGTAATTTAATTACATTGCCAATTTCTTTTTCTGCCATGTTAGTGCACCTCCTTCATTTTGTTTAATATGTATACTAATCTAAAAATAGATTATAAACGAAATATATAAAATTAGATTTTTTGGACTTGAGAAAATTCCAACTCTACAGGTGTTTCTCTTCCGAACATAGAAACTAATACTTTTACTTTGTGTTTTTCTTTATTGATTTCTGTTACGGTTCCGATAAAGTCTGTTAGTGGACCCTCTATCACTTTAACAGAATCATTCACGTCGTAATCCACATTAATTTCTATTGGTTCAAATCCCATTTTGCGGATTTCTTCGTCATTTAACGGAATAGGATCCGTTCCTGAGCCTACAAATCCAGTAACACCTCTTGTGTTTCTAACAATATACCATGTTTTTTCTGTAACAATCATTTTAATTAAAACATAGCCTGGAAAAACTTTTTTAAGGTTCGTTTTTCTTTGTCCTTCTTTAATTTCAATTTGTTCTTCCATTGGCACAATGATATCAAAGAAATAATCTTCAAGTTCTCTATTTTTGATGGTCTTTTCTAAGTCTGTTTTTACCTTGTTTTCATACCCTGAATAAGTATGTACTACATACCATTTTGGCTCTAATTCGCTATTTTCTTGAGACATAGATGTAAGACCTCCTTCTATCGATTTTCTGTGTTATCAACTGTCGTATTTGTATCAGTTACATTACTATTTGTTTGTTCGTTGTTTGCTTCTTCATTGCTTTCATTGTTTGAGTTTTCTTTGTTTTGATGTTCTTCTTGATAAGTTCCTACAACGCTTTTTAATTGATTAATTCCGTATTTATTAACGGACCTAAAAACCAAATCTAAAACAAATACAATGATTGCCGTAATTAATACAATCGTAATAACCGCAACAGTATTATTGACAAGTTGCTTTGGTGTTGGCCAAATTACTCTTTTTAACTCTGCCTTAAAATCTTTGAAGAAATGTTTATTTTCCTTTTTATCGCTTTTACTTAGTTCTTTTTTAGGCATTTTTGTTCCCCCTTTAAAAGGTTATTATTTTGTTTCTTTATGTGTTGTACGTTTTTTGCAGAATTTACAATATTTTACGACCTCTAATCTTTCTGTATCGTTTTTCTTGTTTTTTTCTGTCATGTAATTTCTTCTTTTACATTCTGTACATTCTAATGTGATTGGTTCTCTTGCTCCTTTTGCAGCCATTTAACACACCTCCAGCTTTTTGCGTTTTCATTTTTTTAAGCGTATGTCTCTTACATACGCTTAAATATGATATCACTTTTTTTCTGATATGTCAACCATTTTAGCCTAAGTTGTTTAAAAAATATCAAAAAATCGCAAGTTCAAAATTACACTTAACTCTTCCATTGATAAAAAAGACTGAAAGCTATACTTTTACACTTTTGAAATTTTATTATCATAGAAAATTAAGCTCCCTACTCTATCTATGTTTTTTCTTTTTTTGCACAGAATAGCCGAACTTGCCAACTTGTTTTCCAAGAGTAAAATATTTTCCATTAGCATAAGTAATTAAGTTGCATCTTGTAATATCAAAAGCACCTTTTTCATCAATATATTTTTCATCCGCATCAATAGAAACTATTTCTGCTATAAACATGTCGTGACTACCTAGTGAACGAATTTCTTTTACTTTACATTCAATTGATACAGGACTTTCTTTAATTAATGGGCATTTCACAAATTTAGCCGGTTCTTTTGTTAAATGCATTTCCCCAAATTTATCGACTTTTGCTCCTGTTTTGACACCACACCAGTCGGTTGCATATACTAATTTTTCGTTAGTTAAGTTAATAACAAATTCTTTGCTGTTGGCAATCATGTCATGGGAATATCTTTCTTTGCGGACAGAAATATAACACATTGGCTTGTCTGTATTAATAATACCTGTCCAAGCAACTGTAATAATATTACTTTTTTCCATATCTCCACAAGAGACCATTACTACTGGTAATGGATAAATAAAAGTTCCTGGCTTCCAAATAACTTTACTCAAATTTTTATCTCCTTTTCATTTTTTGTTTTTTCTATTTCATTTTTTGTTTTTTCTATTATAATATATTTCTATTTAAAAGGAAATCATATATTTCAAAAATTTTTAATTAAATTCAAAAATAATCAAATAGAAACAACACAAGTAAAACTGATTTTCAGTTCAGAGCAGTCACTACCTGCTCCGTTTTTAGATACAAAAAAAGATATGTGTCACTACCACATATCTGGTGTTGCTCAAATGACAGGATATTTTCACTTAAGCTATTATTAGTATAACATCTTTTCATAAATTTATCAAATGATCTTAAAATTTATATTAAAAAATTGAATTGTTTTAAACAAAAAAAAATCTGGCGACAACCTATTTTCTCAGCAGGGTAACCCACAAATATCGTCGGCACATTGGAGCTTGACTTCTGTGTTCGGTATGGGAACAGGTATTTCCTCCATGTAATCATCACCAGAAATGTTTCGTGTATCTTAGTACACTC
>JAFVBS010000025.1 GCA_017479865.1 Clostridia bacterium | reverse complement strand
GCTAAGCTATCTTTATCTTGTGCCTCTTTTTGTGCATCTGCTGCTCCTTGTGCTCGTTTAATAATGCCGTTGTCGCTAAATACCATTTGAATAGTAACACTTGCTAGTATGAGCAATACTACAATGGTAACAACTAGTGCAATGAGTGTAATTCCGTTTTTGTTTTTTAATTTTTCATTTAACATTTGTTTTCCTCCATTTTTTCTATTTTTTTGTATTTTTTTATTTTTAGAATAATGTTACAAACTGTTACAAACGCACTGCCCTATGCAATATATGCTTTCTTGTAACATTATGCCCCCTTTTTCTTTGGTTGTTCATTTCATATTGTACCTATTGAATTGTATATTGTCAAGTGTTTTTTATTTGTTTGCTTTTTGTTTCTAGAACTGAAAATAGTCCATAATGCCATTATAAATACCCCAAGCTAGTTTGTCTTGGTAGCTATCTGTTAATAATAGCTGTTCTTCTTCCGGATTAGATAAAAAGCCACATTCTACAATAGAAATTGGAATTTCTACATGTTTCATAATGTATACTGTATTTAATTTCATGGCTACCCTTTTATTTTCTCTTTGAATGGCTTCATTTAAGTTGGATTGTAAACTCTTAGCTAACTTCGTACTATTTTCATCATTTTCTTTGTAAAAACACTGCCAACCATAATATTGTGACTGCGGAATTTTATTTAAATGAATTGATACAAAAATGTCGGCACTTGATTCATTCCCTATTTTCACACGATTATGGATGTCGGAAATTTTCTTTTCCCTTAACGTGTTTTTGTCTATGTCATAAATGGCATTTTCATCACTACGCGTTAAAATGACAGTTGCTCCCGATTGCTCTAACAAACTCTGTACTTTTAAGGCAATTTTTAAATTTGTTTCTGCTTCTGTTGTTCCATTACTAGATTGTGCTCCGCTCATCTGGTTTTCCATGTCCTGCATCTAACACAATGACTTTGTTACTAACAGGAAGCGTTACTGTTTGTACTGTTTGTTGGTGGTCTGCTATTTGAAAAGTAAAAGCAAATACAGAAATTATTATTAACGACATCGCCACTACTAATCTTTTTCGATTTAGTATAATCATAAAACTGCTCCTCTCCATACAAAAAAACTCATACTGTATTGTATGAGTTTGTATTGATTTTATTCTTTTAAATCCCTTTTATTTTGATGTTGTCAAGTATTTGCTTTCGTATTAACATTGACATAGACTATGCTTCCTCAGAATGTATTTTTCTTCGGTCAATAATGTAACTGCTTCCTGGTGTGATTTTTGCCATATGCTTTACTTGTGCTGCTACCTCTCCAATTTCTAGTACGTTGTGAAACCTACCTTTGTCGGCAATAACTACACCAATAGAAATAGAGGTTAAAGGAAATTGTTCTAACACACATTTTCTATTTGGTACTTCTAAATAGCCCTTTTCTACATCTTCTTCATTAAAATATTTTACTACGCCTTTATCAAATTCTAAAATAATGTTTTGACAAATTTCTTCACAATTAATATTGGGGCTAATGGCTACAAAATCATCGCCACCAATATGTCCTACAAAATTATCTTCCCCTTCTGCGTCATGCATATGATTTAAAATACATCTTGCTGTAAATTTAATAATTTCATCACCATTTAAGAATCCATACACATCATTATATGCTTTAAAATTGTCCAAATCGAGATACAAAATAGCAAATTCTTCCTTGTTAAGTAGCCTTTTCTTCATTTCTGCTTGAATTTGCACATTGCCTGGAAGCCCCGTAAGTGGACTTACCCTACGATTTGTATCTAGCAGGCGAATGACATTTTTGACAGTATAATATAAATATTCTTCATCAATTGGTGCTTTAATATAATGCTCAACACAGGCTTGTAAAATTTCAATTCTATGTTGTTTCTCTTTATTAGAAGAAATAACAATAATTGGTGTAATACTGTTGTCTTCATTGGTTCTTATTTCATTACAAAGTTTAATAATGTCGTCTTCTATTCCGTCTTCATTGATAATAATGAGGGCAGGAATATTTTTTAAAACGTTTTCAATCTGCGTCGTTTTGGCCTTTTTAAATTTATAATCCTTTTCCGCTTTAAATAACTGAACCAGCTTATTTTTTAGTTCATTGCCATCATCAATTAAATAAATTTCTTGTGCCATATTTTGTCTCCTTCTTTAGTAAATTATGGGGTATATTGCAATTCCTTTGTAATACTTCCTGTATAACCACTCATATTTGTTACAGTAATTTTAATAGTATTATTACCTTCCTGTAGTTTTACTGGACCAACTTTAATATGAAGCTGATTAATGTCTTTTGCAGATTTTACTGCTCCATTGATATTAATTTCAACATCTTTAATGCCGTCCTTGTCTTCTATTTCTACTATTAAATTTGCTCCATCTGTCATTAGCATTACTTTTGGCTTTGAAGTAGTAGCTACAATTTCCTTTTCAATTTCTTCAACATTTCCATTTTTATCTTCTGCAATAATTTTAATGGTTTTCGTTCCTGGTGCTAAACTAATTTCTTTGCTAATTTCCGTTTGTCCTTCTTGAGTAGCCTCAATGATGGTTGGTTGTTCTTCATCTTCCCATTGATAAGAAACATACTGAATTGCAGTTTCATCTTTTGCTATAATCATCATTTTATTGCTACCATTTTCAGTTGCTACTTCAATGGTTGGTTTGGTAATGTCGACCCCTTCTAGTATAAATTCTTTTTGATAATTAATGCGCCTTCCTTTAGCATCTTCTATCACTAAATTCAATGTACTATTTTCATTTGGTAATACAATTTCTTCTGTAGCAGATGTTTTTCCTTCTGGAAGTTCAGTTGTTTCTCCCTCATTCCATGAATAGATAATTTTATTAATTTCAATGTTATTGCTAACAGAAATAACCGCCCTATCATTTTCTCTTGTAATTGTTACAGTAGGATCGTTGTTAGGATTTTGTTCTTGCATTTTTTGATAAAATGCATAAATGCCTCCTCCCACAAGTGCAATTCCGAATATGATAATAGCAATCGCAAAAAATCTAACAATACTTTTTATCTCTATTGGTTCTTTATTTTCTCTCTTTTTCTTTTCCGTTGTTAAAATTTGATTCATTCTAATTTTTCAACCCTTTCATCAACTAGAATTTAATTCAAATAAATTATATCATAAGCATTTTTGAAAGTAAACAGGTGAAATTGAGTTTTCTATAAAAATATAGAGCGAATGTTTAATATTCGCTCTACTTTTTTAAAATAGTATATTTTTAACTATTAAAAATTTCGTCAAATTCTTCGCCGTCAATTTTTTCTTTTTCCAGTAATACAGTGGCTACTGCTGTTAGCTTATCCATATTGGCTTGTAAAATTTCTTGTGCTTTTTTGTAAGCAAAGTCAACAATGCTTTTTACTTCTTCATCGACCATGGCAGCAGTTTCTTCTGAGTATTCTTTTTGTGTTGCGAAGTCTCTTCCTAAAAAGACTTCCTCTTGACTAGAACCTAAAGTAATGGTTCCTACTTTTTCACTCATACCATATTTGGTTACCATGCTTCTTGCAATTTGAGTTGCTCTTTCAATATCATTGCTTGCACCAGTAGAAATGTCTCCTATGACTAAGCTTTCAGCCACTCTACCGCCTAAAAGGGAAATAATATTTTCTACCATTTCTGTTCTTGACATGAAAGATTTATCTTCTGTTGGACGATACATGGTATATCCTCCAGCCATACCTCTTGGTACAATTGAAATTTGGTGAACAGGGTCTTGTGTTGGTAAAAATCTGCTAACCACAGCGTGGCCCGCTTCGTGGAAGGCAACTAGTTTTTGCTCTTTATCGCTTCTTACTCTAGTACGCTTTTCTGGTCCCATAGTCACCTTTACCATAGCGTCTTCAATTTCTTGCATTCTAATTTGGCTTAGGTTTCTTCTTGCAGCTAATAGGGCTGCTTCATTCAGTACATTTTCAAGGTCTGCTCCAGAAAATCCTGATGTATTTTTTGCAATGGTTTTTAAGTCAACATCATCTGCTAATTTCTTTCTTCTACTATGAACCTCTAAAATTTGTTCTCTTGCTTTGACATCTGGGTTTGATACCACAATTTGTCTATCAAATCTTCCTGGTCTTAATAACGCTTTATCTAATACGTCTGGTCTGTTGGTTGCTGCTAATACGATAACACCTTCATTTGCTGAAAAGCCGTCCATTTCAACCAATAATTGGTTTAGGGTTTGTTCCCTTTCGTCATGTCCTCCACCAAGTCCAGCACCTCTTTGACGTCCTACGGCGTCAATTTCGTCTATAAAGATAATGCATGGTGCCTTTTTCTTAGCTTCCTCAAATAAGTCTCTTACTCTGGAAGCACCAACGCCGACAAACATTTCTACAAAGTCAGAACCACTAATGAAGAAGAAAGGTACTCCGGCCTCTCCAGCTACTGCCTTTGCAAGTAATGTTTTACCAGTTCCAGGCTGTCCTACCAATAAAACACCTTTTGGAATTCTAGCTCCCATATCGGTAAACTTTTTTGGATTTTTTAAAAATTCTACAATTTCTTCTAATTCTTCCTTTTCCTCGTCGACTCCAGCAACATCATCAAAGGTAACACGATTCTTATCTGCTGGATTAATCATTCTTGCCCTACTTTTTCCAAAAGACATACCACCTTTTCCACCTGCGGCATTTCCTCCGCCTTGTACGCCTCCCATTAAGAAGAACCAGAAAATAAAGAAGATAATGAGTAATCCAAATGGAGTAAGCAGTGTTAAAAGAACCATCCAGATAGATTGTGACTTTTCAGTAACTTTAATGGTTCCTGCTCTCATACTTTCATTTAATGTTTCCATTAAATTGTCAACACTTGGAATATTCACTTCTTTGGTAAAGTTTTCATCCTTTAATTTTACTTTTGCTTTTTCTCCGTCAGCTGCTAACTCTATTTCTTTTACTTCGCCCGCTTCTATTTTCGAAACTAACTCTGAATATGCCAATTTGTTTTCTCTATTTTCCATAATAGAACTAATGAGCACAATCAAAATAATTCCTATAATTAGCCACATTGCTAATGTTTTAATACTGTTTTTCAAATTTTTTCCTCCTTTGGTATCTTTTGTAATTCTACAAGCTAAAATATAACACATTCCTATTGGTATTTCAAGTATTTTTCAGAAAGTTTTTTCCTTGAAATCAAGTGGTAGCAAGGTTTTTCTTACGGAAGGTTGCCTTGCCTTATATAAAAAATTTTTCCTTTTTTGATGAAAATTTTAATATTTTTATGGGGCATTAAATATTTGTTACCAATATTTCTTTCGCATAAAGTAATAATATCTTCAATATTTACCTTTTCAATTCCCTGAGTCGATCCTAAAAGCTTATTAATAGTATATAAAATTAGTCGTGATTTTATTACTTTAGGTAATTGATTAAATGGTTTTAATTCTAAAATAATTTCTGTATCAGTATTGCCCAATTTTAACACTTCATACTCCTTAGCAACCATTTCGGAAAAATAATCATCTTCTTCTGCTGCCAATTCTGATAAACGGTTAATTGTGGCGAGAATGTTTGGATTAAACTCCTTTTGTAAGTATGGAATCAAGTCATTTCTAATTTTATTTCTCGTATAAATATTCTCAAAATTAGACTGATCAATTTTCGGTTTTAGGTTATGCTCTTTGCAATATTCTTCAATTTCTTTTCTTTCACATTCACGTAGTGGTCTAATATATTTTTGCTCGCGAATGATTTCAATTCCTTTTAGTCCTGCTGTGCTAGTTCCTCTTAAAAAATTCATCAAAACAGTTTCTGCATTGTCATTGGCATTATGAGCCGTGGCAATTTTATTGGCCTTCTCTTTTTGTGCTACTTCTTCAAAGAAATCGTAACGAATTTTTCTGCCCATTTCTTCTGTTCCTAGCTTCTGCTCTTTTGCCAGTTTTGTGACATCTATTCTTTTTACATAGCAAGGAATATGGCTTTGCTCACAATATTGCATCACATACTCTGTTTCACTATCTGCCTCTTTGCGAATCATATGATTGACATGGGCAACAATAAGTTTGATGTTTAATGCTTGCTGATAATGCACTAGAATATCAAGAAGGCACATAGAATCAGGCCCACCAGATACACCAATTACGATAGTATCTTGCGGGTCTATTAATTTGTATTTTTGAATGGTGTCTAGGACTTTTTCCTCTAACATATTCTCTCCTTATCGAGCAACTTAATAAAAAATCGTGCTATAACAACTAAGAATACTCATGATTTATTGCATTCCTCGGCTCATGAAACGCTCATTGGTCACGCTTTCTTGTAACATTATTTTTTTGAATAAATTCGTCAATTACTCCCTATACTTTTCCAAATTAGCAAATTTAGTGTAATTGCCAAGCCATAGTAGTTCCACAGTTCCTGTGTTACCAGCTCTATGCTTTGCGACAATGACTTCTGCAATATTCTTTCTTTCGGTATCTGGGTTGTAATAGTCATCGCGATATAAAAATGTAACAATGTCCGCGTCTTGTTCAATGGCACCAGATTCACGAAGGTCGGAAAGCATTGGTCGATGGTCTGGCCTTTGCTCTACTGCTCTTGATAACTGTGACAATGCAATGACAGGAGCACCAATTTCCTTCGCTAAAATTTTCAAAGAACGGCTAATTTCTGAGATTTCTTGTTCACGACTTCCACCTTTTCTACTGTTTCCTTGTACTAATTGAATATAGTCAATTACCACTAATCCAATGCCTTTTTCTAATTTTAGTTTTCTGCATTTTGCTCTCATTTCCATTACTGTAATGCCTGGTGTATCATCAATATAAATAGGGGCTTCTGATAATTGCCCTGAGGCAGCAGCTAGCTTTGTCCAGTCATCATCATCAATTTTTCCAGTTCTGACTTTATTGCTATCTACCATTGCTTCGCTACATAAAATACGATTTGTCATTTGCTCTTTTGACATTTCCAAGCTAAAAATGACAACCGGAGTATTAGCCCTTACTGCTGCATGAGTAGCAATATTTAAAGCAAAGGCAGATTTTCCCATGGCAGGTCTTGCTGCAACAATCACTAAATCTGATGGATGAAGTCCAGCTGTCATATAGTCCAAATCAGCAAATCCAGTAGGTACCCCTGTAATGTGCTGTTTTTGGTTATACAGCTGTTCTAACTCGGTAAAAGAATCTACTAAAATATCTTTGATAGAAGTATAACCTTTTTGATTTCGCCCTTGTATCACATCAAATATTTTTCTCTCTGCGCTATCTAAAATATCTTCTACCTCTTGTGTTGGGTCATAGCCAAGTGTAATTAACTCATTGGCCGTTTTAATAAGCGCTCTGAGGGCTGATTTTTCTTCTACAATTTTGATATATTGTTCTACGTTGGCGGTGGTAGGAACTTTGTCTGGTAGAATTGCAATATATTCTAGTCCACCTACCGCTTCTAATTGGTTCATTGCTTGTAGTTCTGATTTGAGTGTAATAATATCCACTGGCTGTGCTTTATTATATAAATTTAAAATAGCAGAATAAATCACTTTATTATCTTCACGATAAAAATCATCTTCTTTTAATACTTCTATTGCCGACATAATGGCATCTTTATCTGTTAGCATACTTCCAATAACTGCTTGTTCTGCTTCAATATCGTGTGGTGGTATTTTTCCTAGTTCCATTTTCAATATCATTCCTCTCTTAAGGTAAACTAGTTTGAAAAAAGGTCTTTCATTATTTTTCAAGCTACTGTGAAATCATTTGTACCTTGAGTGTTCCAATAACTCCTTCAAACAATTTAATTGAAACTGAAAAGCTTCCTAATGTTTTAATTGGCTCCTTTAAATCTATTTTCTTTTTATCGACTTCTATTTGATATTGTTCCTTTAATTGGTCGGCAATTTCTTTGGCAGTAATTGAACCAAAAATTTTTCCGTTTTCTCCTGATTTGACAGCTATTTTTAATAGAATTCCTTTTAGTTTTTCTGCTAGGTTTTCTGCTTGCTGCTTTTCTTGACCTTTTTGATAAGCTTTAGAGTCCTGCTTTGCTTTTAGCTTACTCATATTTTCGCTATTTGCTTCTGCTGCTAGTTTTCTAGGTAATAGGTAATTTCTGGCATAACCATCACTGGCATTAATCACTTCGTCCTTCTTTCCTACCCCTTTAATGTTTTCTAATAAAATTACTTTCATTTCGGTAGCCTCCTTCATTTTTGGCTGTATTTATCATACTCTAAAATCAAGTTTTTTTCAAGTGCTTTTTTCTTAACTTCTTTGTAAATATTTATTATTGCATAGATTATTTTATTATCAAGAGTAATTATTCGAACCGTAACAAAATATTTTTATTTCACTTTTGTCAAATTGTTTTTGTAATCAATATAATTTTCAATCATCATTTTGAGTACTGTGGCAACTGGTACAGCTAAAAACATACCAAGTACTCCAAAATATGCACCCCCAATAGTCACTGCAAAAATGACCAAAAGAGGACTAATTTCTAAAGAATTTCCTACAATTCTTGGATTAATAATATTAGCGTCAATTTGTTGTAAAATAATCACCACAATTGCCATGATGAGAGCTTGTGTAAATCCTCCTGTAAATAGTGTAATAACAATGGCCGTCACGATAGCAATAATCGCGCCAAAGTATGGAATTAAGTTGAATAAACCTATCATAAAGCCTAGTAATACGGCGTATTTGACACCAATAATAGACATTGCAATTGAGGTTAAAATTCCTACAACAATCCCATCTAATACCTGACTTGCAACAAATCTGAAAAAAATTTCATTCGACTGATTAAAATAATTTCCTAAAGTTGCATAAGTTTGTCTTTTAAAGAGTGCTTTTGCCAATTTTCTAAAAAAGTTTAAAATTTGTTTTCTTTCTAATAGTAAATAGAATGATACAATAAATGCAACAAATATGTCAAAGATGCCACTTGCAAAATTAATAGCGCCTTTTGCATACTCTCCTATTTTCTCCAAATTCATAAATTGCTGCAAATCAATTTGCTGAATACTTTGGACAGCATTCAATACATACTCATTTTTCAAAATAGAATCCTCTGGAAGTTCTTCAATAACCTTCATAGTATCATTATAATAATTACCGAAATTGTTAACAAAGTCAATAATGCTAGTGCTAATAGCTGGAATGACAAAACGAAGTACTAAAGCGATAAGAATGAATGCAATGAGATATACGGTTAAAATAGAAAATACTCTTGCCCTTTTATGAAGCAAACTCTTCTTTTTTGCTTTTTTATACCATGATTCTATTTTTCTACAAGGTATATAAAATAAATATGCAATAATTAGTCCCACTATAAAAGGCATTAAAATATCAAATAAATTGCGAAACCATTCTCCAATTTGTCCAAAGTTGTCAAGCAATTTATAGACAATAATAATGGCAACTCCTAAGAGAAACCAATAAAACCATTTGCTAATTCCCCTTTTTTTCTCTTCCATGTTTTTTTACCTTTCTTTTTATAATATTTACGAAAACACCTTGCCTTTTTCGTCAGTTCCTATAATGTTCATAAAAACATGCAAAGTGCTTCTTTTATTTTTGAAAAGAATCTTTCAATTCTAATACAACAGGGCAGTGGTCGCTTCCTGTCACTTCTGAATAAATCGCACTTTCTTGAATTTGTTTTTCAATGGATTTGGAAACAATGAAATAATCAATTCTCCAACCTGCATTTTTTTCTCTGGCATGGAACATATAGGACCACCATGAATAGCAGCCTTCTTTGGTAGGATATAAATAGCGAAAACTATCTGTATAGCCAGCATTTAAGAGTTCTGTCATTTTGTTTCTTTCTTCATCTGTAAACCCTGCATTATGTCTGTTTGATTTCGGATTTTTTAAATCAATTTCTTCATGAGCTACATTGAGGTCACCACAAAGAATTACTGGCTTTTTCTTGTCAAGTTTTGATAAATACTTTCGCATTTCATCTTCCCAAATCATGCGATAATCTAATCTTTCCAACTCTCTTTTGGAATTTGGCGTGTAACAATTCACTAAATAGTATTTTTCAAATTCTAGTGTAATAACTCTTCCTTCTTTGTCATGTTCTTCAATGCCAATGCCATAAGATACAGAAATTGGTTGCTGTTTGGTAAATACTGCTGTTCCTGAGTATCCTTTTTTCACAGCGCTATTCCAATATGCATGATAGTTTTTGAAACATTCTGCAATTTCTGTATCAATTTGGTCCTCTTGCATTTTTGTTTCTTGCAAGCAAAAAATATCAGCATTGCTCGCTTGAAAAAAATTCTGAAATCCTTTTGTCATGGCTGCTCTTAGTCCATTGACATTCCACGAAATAAGTTTCATTTTCATTCTCCTTTACCTAATGCCATGATTTTATCATATATTGAGGTATTTTTCAATATATAAGCGGTCCATAAACCACTTTTTTAAGCAGCCTATTGTGTCATATTTTTTGTTAATTAAAAAAGGAAAGCTCTTTCACTTCCCTTTTTGTTTAAATCATTTTTATTATCTTATTACATTGGGTTAAAATATACATTGCCACCAATCTTGACACCACTTGCATAACCTGCTGATCTAAATGATAAGTAATTGTGGTTTCTTTTACCATTTAAGGCATCAATTACGGCTTGTTTTACATAAGAAGGATATTTTCCATTTAATCTTCTTCTCCAGTAATTATCAATTGAATAACAGAATTGTCCTTTTGCTTTATACTGAGTTAATGGGTCTGAACCTCTACTTTTCCATCTACTACTTTGTGTTCTGTTACATGCAGTTGTAATAACAGCTAAAGCTCCTTCGTAACTTGAGCTACATTCTTGTGCTGTAATTGCACATAAAAGGTCAAGTTCAGATTCAGTATAGCTCCATTTTGCTGAACCATAGGTAACTCTTGTGCCTCCACTTCTAGAAGTAACAACTTGCTGTGATCTAATTTCAACAATTTTGTCTACTGGTTCACGAATAATTTTAGAAGAAATTTCTTTCTTTTCAATTTCTTTTTCATTTTGATATTTTACTTTGTAAGTAACTTCTTTTAAGCCATCAATCCCATATTGTACAATTTTATCTTGCTTTGTGCCACTTCCTGATGCCACATTTTTTGTAATTGTCTCATATGGAATTTTTACCTTTTCAGTTACAATTTTTTCAACAATGGTATCATAATTTTCTAAAATAGTTTGCGCCGTTACACTCTCTGATGTTTCTGCAATCTCTGCAACTTCAATTTCCTCTTCGGTCTTTTTTAAAATTTTAATTGTATGATTATCAGATAGTTCTAGGTCTAATTCTGGCACTACCTTTTGGTCTTCTAATAAGATAATGTGGTTTTCATCAAGTATCTCTGAAATTTTAGTTTTACTTGTTAATACATTCATTTCATAGCCACTTGCTAAAACAATTTTAACATTGTTTAATTTCACATTTCCTGCAATAACACAGGCTGCCATAATGAAAATGAAACACAAACTAATCACTAAGATTTTTTTCAGCGATATTGATGCTTTATCATCATTTTTCATAATAGAATTTGTTCCCTCCTTTAAAAGCAACAATTATATTATACCATATTTGAAAAAAATTGTCAAATTTTGTACTATTTTCCATCAGTCTTGCTGTTGCTTTAGTTTTAGGATTTTTCTTTTGATACCTTTTTTTGGTAAATATCTCCAATATTATTATATGCTGGCTTGTACCAGAATATAACAAAAATATTTCATATTTCAAAAATTTTTGTTGCATTCATATAAGTGGCTTTTGCCACTTCCTCCGCAGAAATTCCTTTTACTGTTGCAATTTTTTGGGCAATATATTTCACGTTTCTGCTATCATTTCTAGTTCCTCTTTTTGGTTCTGGAGCCAAATAAGGGCTATCTGTTTCAATGGTCATTTTATTAAGCGGTACCATTTGAATAATGGTTTCTGCATTTTTGGAATTTTTAAAGGTAACTGGGCCTGCAAAAGAAATTGTAAAACCTAGTTTTAATCCTTCTCTTACTAAGTCAACATTTAAGGGGCAGCAATGAAAAATTCCCTTTTTGATTGGTGTGCCTCCTTTTAAAATAGCAAGTGTGTCATAAACCGCCTCACGAGTATGAATTACAATTGGAAGTTTTAATTTGTTGGCAAGCTCAATTTGTTTGGTAAAAGCCATTTTTTGTTCTGGCTTATTGTCCTCATTCCAATGATAGTCCAGCCCTATTTCTCCAATTGCCTTCACTTTTGGGTCTTTTGCTAATTGCTCTATTTGCAGTAATTGTTGGTCTAATTCTATTTCGAATTGCTTTCCTTTTTCTGGAATGTCATTGGGTGAAATTCCTACAATGGCATAAATATTTTCATATTGATTAGCAATTTCTAGGGCTTGTTTTGAAGATTTTAGGCTATATCCGGCGCAAATCATTTTAGTCACCCCTGCTGCAAAAGTTGCCTTAATGATTTCTTCTCGATCTTGATCAAATTGTTCATCATTATAGTGGGCGTGTGAGTCAAAAAATTGCATGGCTTTTAGCATCCCTTTCTTATATTTTTTTACAGAAATCATGTTACAAGGGCTAGCAATTGTAACATGATTCCTATGTAAACTTTATTTGAATAAAATTGTAAAGCTAGCAATAGCGTACTCCTTTAAATGTGAAATGCTTAAATCCATGCTAACAATGTCTTGAAAACCAAAAGCTGAAAGGTTAGCCCTGGGTTTTCCAGTTACATCATTGACAATTTCTATTTTTTTCCAAACATCTTCTTGTAAGGGCATAATTTTAGAAGAAATTGCTTTAAATATAGCCTCTTTGGCAGCAAATCTTGCTGCATAATGTTGATATTGCATTTTGTTGGTTTTGCTACAATATTCAATTTCTCTTGGAGTGAAAATGTGGTTTAGAAACTTTTCTCCCTGTGCTTCAATAGCTTCCTTAATTCTATTTACCTCAATAATATCAACACCAGTTTGTAACTGCATGATGAGCCCCTTTCTAAAAATTGTTAAGGATTGCCTCTAAAAAATCCCACTAAAACGAAGATGCAAATGATGAGCAATGATAATACTACTAATACTATCCACTCATTATGCTTTTCGTGTTTTTCAATTTCATAGTCTTTGTATAAAATATCATATTTATTTTTGAGTTTAAAAAATGTCTCTTCTAATTCTTGCTGCCCACTAAATTTTTGCTCTAAAATTTTCCCAATATCATCATTGGTTACTTCAATAATCCAATCTTTTCTAGAAAAATCAAGAAATTTATCTTTTACGAAATAAAAGTTTCTTTTATGATTGAATTCATAGCTAATTTTCTTTAAGTAAATTTTTTTGTACACATTAAAAATATAATGATAAAAATATTTATTTTCATAATCAAATGGCAATGTGGTGTAATTTTTAATATTCATATCCGTGGTTAACAGCACTGTACTAGTAGAAGAAAATCCATATTTAATATATTTTTCTTCATAATCATGATTATTTTCTTTGAAACCATCATTTGACTGTTCTTCTGCCGGTTGCACCATTTTATATTTTTGGAAGAGCCCTGTAATTTCTTCCTTTGGAGTATTTTCGTTCCAGTAAGTTTGGTCTAAGCAGACGTAGCTATAGGTCAAAAAACGGTTAGTGTCTAAATTAATTTGCTTTGCCAAAGTATTTGGTCCTACAATTTCTCTCATTAAGTCTGAAACTTCTTTCATATCTTTAAATTGCTCTGCTTGTATTTTGATATTGTCATACTCTTTGGTATGGGATAATTTAGAATAAATATCACGAAATTTATAGTTAAAATTGAGTAGTTCTGAAAAGCAATCAGATGAATTAATAGTTGTTTTTAATGCCAAAAAACATACTCCTGTTTGAAAGCAAATCATTTGTATTTTTTCAATAGAAAAGAAAATTCCCTCTTGATTTTCCATTTTTCCTTGAATGGCATTTTTTAATTCATAGTCAAAAATATTACATGGTTTTTGGCTCAAAACGGCTGCCTTTACTTTTTTGTCCATTTTGTGATACTCTCGAATACCCTCTCTTTTTAAATCTAACGTCCAAAACATTTTGTCTTTGACTTCAGGTAAAAAGTATGAGGTAATACCAATATCTTTTTTGGGTTCGAAGATTTTTAATTTGCAATTTTCTTTTTTGAGCAAATTATAAAGATAAGCCTGATAATTTTTTTCTTCAATAACATATGGATAGATAAAGTATGTATATTGGTATTTTATCTTCTGTTCCATCTTCTGCTTCCTTTCCTTCAATACAAATTCGGTTACTATTCAACTTACTTGTATATGAAACCCGCTTAGGCAGGTTCTATTTAAAAAGGATGAATAGTAACCGCATTAGCTTGAAAAATAATGCACATATTTTCAAACTCTAATCTGTATAATAATTTAAGTTCAAGTCTTCTCCCCTATGCCATTTTCCAATAAATTCAATCAATAAATTATTTTCTAATTGATAAGCCGGAGTAATGTATTCTTTTCCTTTACTGTCTAAGCATCCCCATAATCCATTTTTCTTAACACTTGCATAGCCAAATTCATTTTGTTCTCTTGCATCATCATAAATATAGTCGACAACGACAATGCCTTCCTTATTAACGTAGCCATATTTTCCATCTTTTTTTGATAAGAAAATGGTATTTGTTTTTAATACTTCTTGATTGGTTTTTGTTTCAAATTTAAAGTTGTAATATTGATACTCATTGCCAACTCTAATTTTCATATAGCCTAAATTAGAATTAATTTCTGAAAGAATTCCAGTAACTTTTACATGCATATCAGTATCAATGAAATCGTTTTCTCTACTACCTGTTTTAGTTCCTTCAAAAAATCCAACATCTTGTCGATATAGTAAACTTTCATAATTAAAGTCTAGTACCGTTTCTCCAGCTAAATTAACTACTCCATATTTTCCATTTTTCTTCATGATATAGTTATCCTGGAATGCATAACGAATATCATCATACTCTGTTTTAATTTTGGTTTCACCATCTAATGTCATAATGCCATATTTGTTGCTGATTTTAACAATTACATTTTCTCCATCAATCGATTGCACGCTACCAAATTTATCTTTTAAATATACATTGCCTTGTGTGTCAACAATTTCCCACTTTCCATCTTCTTTAGCAACATATTTTCCATTGCCATAGAGAGGAAGAATATCTTGATATTTTGGTTGTAAACTAACAGTTTTATCATGATTGATAACACCTTTATTTCCATCAATATCTGTTACAATGTAGCCATTTTCATATTTTTCTGAAATTGGCTCAATTTTGTTATAGGCCACTTCAATTAATATTGCACCAATATTGTCTACTAAACCATATTGATTTTCTTTGGCAACTAAAATACTGTTTTTTACGCCTTTTAGTGCTTCAATAGAAGTATATTCACATGGTAAAAGTGATTTTCCTTTCATATCTACTAGTCCATATTTTCCATCTTTTGAAACTAGTAGTACGTCATTTTCATACCAAATATTGTTGTTTTTATCGTAGTTTTCTAATGCTTGAATGGTATCGTATCCTGTAATGACTTCTTCGTTTTTGCTATTAATCACTTTAGTTTGATAAGTATTATTTGTATAATTCACATTATAAGTACATAGGAACACATCTTTTGTATTATCTGGAATGATAATGGTTTCCTCATAGGTTGGCCCAATAACTGTTTCTCCTTTAGAGTTAATGACTCCCCATTTTCCTCCTGTATATACTGCAAAGTATTTTGTTGCAACTGCTTTTTCATCTACTTTTGGTTTTCCTTGGTTTTTAAGTGATTTGCTAATTCCCATAATTGCCATTATAATGACTGCGAAGGCAATTAAAACAGCAAATACCTTTTTGAGATTTAATTTTCGTCCTTTTTTATTTCCGCTATATCTCTTTCCATGACTTGCCATTGTTTTTCCTCCTTATAGAGTTTAATTTTTAGTCTATTTTATATTGTATCGACTATACTATATCATATTTATAGGGGAATTGACAAGTTTTTTGTAAGAATTTGTAGGGAATGTGAAATAAAAAGTTAAATGCAATTATTTTTAAAATTAGTTGCATTTAGTCTGAAATTAAGGTGTTAGTGAAAGATTTAATGCATATCCTTATATTTCCTGTTATAATTATTATGTAAATGTTATTGGATGTTGAAGT
>JAFVBS010000024.1 GCA_017479865.1 Clostridia bacterium | reverse complement strand
CTGTATTTGTAGTATCACTATTTTGGTTTGTTTCTGCATTGGCATCAATACTAGGAAGATTTAAATTAATATCAGTGGCAAAAACATAGCTAATACCAAACAATAAAATAATGGCTAACATCAATACTGTTTTTAATAATTTTTTCAACATTTTTCTACCTCCATTTTTACTTAACTTAAAATATATCATACACAATCTTTTACTAAAAGTCCATAGTTTTGGCGAAGATTTTTAAAATTTTATTTTATATTATTGACAAATGGGAATAATTTGGTATAATAAAAAATAGCTAGCGAAGAAGGAACTTACAACTCTGGAGCTAGGTCGTTACTCGCGTTAAGAGAAAAAGCGTATGATAAAATTCATAAACTAAGGTGGTACCGCTATTTTTATGTAGTCCTTAGATTATGGATTTTTTTGTTTTTAGAAAGGGTGAAAAAATGAGTAAAGAAATGACGTTTTATGAAGAATTAAAATGGAGAGGACTCGTGCAAGATATTAGCAGTCCTGATTTAATTGAAAAACTAAACAAAGGAGGCTTAACATTCTATATTGGAACAGACCCAACGGCAGATTCCATGCATATTGGGCATTATTCATCCTTTTTAATTTCCAAAAGGTTAGCACAGCACGGACATCATCCTCTACTATTAATAGGTGGAGCTACTGGCATGATTGGTGATCCAAAGCCAGATGCTGAAAGACCAATGATTACGAAGGAAGCGGTAGAACATAATATTGCGGGACTAAAAAAACAAGCAGAAACCATTTTTGGCTTTGAAGTAGTTAATAACAATGATTGGACGAAAGATATTAATGTGGTTGATTTTTTAAGGGACTATGGAAAATATTTTAATGTAGGATATATGCTAGCGAAAGACAAAGTAAAATCAAGAATGGAATCTGGAATTACTTATGCTGAATTTAGTTATATGATTCTACAAGCACTAGATTTCTTATGGCTATATGAAAACAGAAATTGTACCTTACAAGTAGCAGGTAGTGACCAATGGGGCAACATTACAGCGGGAATTGAACTGATTAGAAGAAAAATAGATAAAGAAGCTTATGGAATGGTTATGCCACTAGTCACTGATTCAACAGGAAAAAAATTTGGTAAAACAGAAGGAAATGCTTTATGGCTAGATAAGAATAAAACATCTAGTTATGAAATGTACCAATACTTAATTAATTTAGAGGATTCCATGATTATTGATTACTTAAAAAAATTAACATTCTTAACACCAGATGAAATTATGGAAATTGAAAAGCAGCATAATGAAGCACCACATTTACGAATTGCTCATAAAGCACTAGCAAAAGATATTATTGTAGGACTTCATGGAGAAGAAGAATACAACAAAGCTGTGAAAATAAGTGAGTGCCTATTTGGCGGAGATATCGAAGGGCTTTCTGCGGAAGACATTCTACTGGGAATGAAACAAGTGCCAACAGTGAAGCTAACAGAAGGAGTGAAATTAATTGACCTGCTAGTAGATAACAATATTTGCCAAAGTAAAAGAGAAGCAAGAGAAATGCTAGAGTCAAATGCGATTAGTTTAAATAATGTAAAACATACAGATGAAAATGAAGAAATTGGGAAAAAAGACGCGATTGACGGAAAGGTCATTATCATTCGAAAAGGTAAAAAGAAACAATATATTGGTGTATACGAGTAAAAATTAAATTAGGGCTTTATTATTAAAATAAAGCCTAACCAATTATAAATAAAAAAGGAGAGATGACAAATGAAAAATTTATCTAGTTGGCTAATTGCCCTATTTGCTTTTATGTTTTGGGCTTTCCGAGTTATAGCTACTGTTATGGCAACGCTGGGAACAGAATTTGTTGCACCACCAACGGATATGACGATGGAAATTGTTCTATTATTTATTACATTTATTTGTATTTGTTTAATTGTTAAAAGGAGCCTATTGTCTGCGCTCATTTACTTAATTGCACATGGCATGTATTATGGAATTTATTTATATCAAAATATTATGAGCGTTATAAACGGAACAGTGGATATAGACATGTATATGAACCTATTTATTGCTTTAATAGGAATTGCTATTCCAATTGCAGCACTTTTTGATGTATTATTGGATAAAAATAGAAAAGCTCACCCTACTGACCAAAAAACAGATTGGTTTTATAAAAATAAAGATTTTGATAGAAAACTAGATGACAGAGCAGATAAAAATAATTATAGAACATTGTAGGTTGATGAAATTAATAAACAAATGTGGGGAAGTGAAAATATGAATATTAACTGGTATCCGGGACATATGGCAAAAACGAAAAAACAAATTATTGAGGATTTAAAACTCATTGATATTGTGATAGAAGTATTAGACGCGAGAATACCAATATCAAGTCAAAACCCTGATATACAAGAACAAATTAAACAAAAAAAGAAAGTAATTATTTTGAATAAATCAGACTTGTCAGATGAAAAGCAAAACCAAAAATGGGTGGAATATTTTGCTAAACAAAATATTCCAGCTGTTTTAGTTGACTCTACTTCTGGAAAAGGTTTCAATGAAGTAGATAAAGTAATCAAAAATGTTTATGAGGCTGGGCGTTACGAACAAAAAGGAAGAGTTGGAAAATCAATTCGCTTGATGGTAATGGGTATTCCAAATGTAGGAAAATCTTCTTTTATTAACCGTATGGCACATAAAGCTTCTACAAAGGTAGGTAATAAACCAGGAGTGACGAAACAAAAGCAATGGATTAGGGTATCGAATGAAATTGAGTTGTTAGATACGCCAGGAGTATTATGGCCAAAGCTAGACGAAAAGAACACTGCCATGAATTTGGCTTATACTGGAACGATTAAAGATGAAATTTTACCAACAATTGAGGTAGGGTTTGCGTTATTAAAAGTGCTAATGGAACATTATTTAAAGAACCTAATAGAACGCTATAAGCTTTCAGCAGAAGTAATAGAAGCAATATTACAAAATAGGGTTTTAGAACCTAATGAAAAAGCATTAGAAGTGATGAATGAAATTGGAAGAAAACGTGGTTGTGTGATTGCTGGAGGAGAGATTGACCAAGAGAGAATTGCCAATATGTTACTAGAAGATTTTAGAACTGGCAAACTGGGCAAAATCACTTTAGAAATGTCCCAATAGGGACGTTTGTTGTTAGGACATTTTGTTCCACTGGAAAAAGTTCTCATTGGGATAATGTGTCATAATAGGGACATATGCGGAAATTAAAAAGAAATGGAGAAAACAATTTGGAACTATTTAAAAGTAATAGAGAAATATTAGAAGTAGAACAGATGTCACCACTCACATGGGCATACATAGGCGACGCAGTATTTGAGTTATATATTCGTACGTATTTGATAAATACTACGCATTTAAAGCCAAATAAACTACATGTGGCTTCGATTAGCTATGTCAAAGCAAAGTCACAAGCAGAATTATTGGAAAGGTTAGAACCTGATTTAACAGAAAAAGAAAAAGAAATTGTCAGAAGAGGACGAAATACGCAAACACACCATATTGCCAAAAATGCTAGTATGCAAGATTATATGTATGCCACTGCGTTTGAAGCATTGATTGGATATTTATATTTAACCAATCAAGAAGAAAGACTCTCACAAATTTTAAAAAAAACCATTGACGAAACAGCATAAAATATGGTATTATAACAAAGTAGTTTTATTACATAAGCAAAATATTATTTTGATTTTGCTTTCAATGGCCCCTTGGTCAAGCGGTTAAGACGCAGCCCTCTCAAGGCTGAATCATGGGTTCGATTCCCGTAGGGGTCACCAAAAAAATGAAAGTCACGAAAGTGGCTTTATTTTTGTATGAACCCTAGGGAATCGAAAAGGAGGAACAACTGACAGTCCAGTGGACTGTCAGCCCGACGCGGGTAGATTAGCCGTAGGGGTCACCACATAATCGAAAAAGCAAGAATTTTGTCGAACGATTTTTCTTGCTTTTTTTGTTTATTTGTGTTATTTTTATAGTCAATTAAATCATATCAATTTTAAAATTGTTATCATAATTCAATTTTTTTATTCTGATAAAAGAAAACCCAATTACACAATTATATATTTGTTTACAGTAAAGGAGATGATACCCATATAGACACATAATAACAGCAGAAAAACTGACGAAAAATAAAAGCAAGTAATAGATGATAAAAAAATATTGCTATGCTTTTAAGAGGTAAAATAAAAATAGAAAGGAAATCAACATGAAAACAAATCAAAAAAACAAATTATTTACAGGAGTAATATTATTTATAATTTTATTCGTTACGATGATGTTCGTATGTCAACCAGTAAAAGCAACTGTTACAATTGGTGGGAAAACCCACTTATATGGAGACAAGGAGTTAGCAGGACTCATCCAATTAAAAAAGAATAATGCCTTAAAATTAATTGTGAAAGTATATTATCTTGATCCAACTACCAATAAGCGCTTACCGGCTTTTTGCGTAGAGCCAGATAAAGATGGTGTAGGAACTGGAGCCTCCGATTATAACGGATACGATGCCTTGATATCAGAAAATTTGGAGGCAAAATATTGGAGAGCTTTATCAGCTGGATATGTAGGAAAGAATTGGCAGGAAACCACAGTGGAAAATGATGATGACTGGTATATGGTTACAAAAGCAACAGTACATTGCCTTGCCAATAATACACCACCAAGTAGTGTTTACAAAGTTGTTGACCATGTAGCAAAAAGTGATGGAATTACACTCGAAGAAGGAATTAGAAGGAGTACCAAAATTCTAAATGAATGTGAAAAGCTGTATCATTATTCTATTAATGATAAAAATGGAACTTATGAAGCACCAACAGTTAATTTAATTCCCAATGGTGGTGTAACAAATAATGTGGGGTATTTAACACAAAAATATACTCTTAGCTCTAATAAAACTCTTAAAAGCTATGATATTTCACTTAGTGACTTTCCTACAGGAACTACTTACACCAAAAATAATGCCACCATTGAAGTGAAAATTCCAAAAGCAAATATTACTAACAATATTACTGGAACTATTCATGTAAATAAGGCACAGGTAAAAAGTTGTCCGGCCTTTTTAGCAAAAAGCTATAACAAAGACTGGCAAAATTACGCCATTGCAGGAGAAGCCTGTGAAATGGTTAGCACAAGTGCAACTCTGAATATTAATACAAATACAGCAGGCTTACAAATTACCAAAATAGATAAAGAAACAAAGCAGACCATTAATAATGTTACTTTTCAAATAGCAAAAGATGGTACAACGGTTGCAACAATTACAACAAACAGCAAAGGAATAGCAGAATTAAAAAACATTCGTCCCGGAAAATATACGGTAAAAGAAATCAAAACAGGTGATGGTTATATTTTATCTAACAAAGAGGAAGAGGTGCAACTGAAATATGGAGAAACAACCAGTGTTACACTTACCAATGAGTACCAAAAAGGAAACATCAAAGTTGTGAAAGTAGATGCAAGGGACAATACTACTCCCGTTCAAGGTGCTAAATTTGAAGTATATGCCAAAAGTCAAAATACAAAGGTGGCAGAAGGTACTACGGATGCTAATGGCACAGTTACATTTCAAAATTTACGAATTGGAGTTTATCAAGTAAAGGAGGTAGCTACAAATCAATGGTATTATTTAGATAACACCGAAAAAACAGTTGTGGTAGAATATAACAAAACAGCAACTGTGACAATAGCAAATCAAATTAAAACAGCATCTATCGAAGTAACCAAAAAAGACATGGACTATCACCATATCAAATTAAAGGGAGTAGTGTTTGAAATTATGGATGCTACTACAAATCAAGTTGTTGATATTATTACAACAAATGCTGAGGGCAAAGCAACTTCAAAAGAGCTTCCCATCAATAAAACATATCTTGTCAAAGAACAATCAACGATTTCGAATTATCATTCCAACAGAGAAGTACAAAAAGTTACCTTCTCACCACAAAATGAAGGAAAATCTATATCACTGCAATTTTATAATAAGCATCAAGAAGGAAAGCTTTCTATTTTAAAAGTTGATAGTGATAACGAAAAATATCAATTAGGACATATTGGGTTTGTTATTAAGACTAGTGAAAGCCATTTTCAAGATACCTATTTAATTTGGAATAAAAGTAAACAATGCTATGACCACACTTCAAATATTAATGACGCAACTATTTTTTATACCAATTCCAATGGAGCGGTAACGGTTGACCACTTAAGAGTAGGAGATTACTATACATTAATTGAGTCAGAAACAAACCAATGGTACAATTCATCAAAGGATATTTCTTTTTCAATTCAATATAACAAAGAGAACAAAATAACAGTGAAAAACAAACAAAAAAAGGGTTCTGTTAAAATCATCAAAGTAGATACAGAAAACCAAAAAATCAAGTTAGAAGGAGTAAAATTTGATGTATATGCTGATAAAAATAACAATGGCAAGCTAGAGAGAGACGAATACCTTGAAACAATTACAACAGACAAAAATGGATTTGCACAAACTAAGGAATATGGAATAAGAGACTATGAAAAGTTATATTTAAAAGAGGTAAAAACGGACCAATATCATTTACTAGATGAAGAACCTTTTGCAGTAGAATTAGTTGAAAACACAGTCGTAAATGTTACTTTTGGAAATGCTCCTAAAAAAGGAAAAGTAAAAATTGTAAAAGTAGATTCATATGACAAATCCAAAAAAATTTCAGGTGTGAAATTTCGTTTATATGAAGATTGTAATGAAAATGGAATAATAGATGTGGATGACCAATTGCTAGAAGAATTCATCACAAATGAAAATGGGGTAGCAACTTCCGGAGAATATAGAATTAATAAAAAGTACTTGTATGTGGAAACTGAGACACCAGAGGCTTATTTGCTTGATAGCTCTGTTAAAGAACTGACGTTGGAAGAAAATAAGGTAATGACACTTGTGATTGAAAATACTCCTAAGACCATTCAATTAGAAGTGATTAAAGTAGATGAAAAAGACTCGGAAATAAAAATACCAGACGTAGAATTTGAAATTTATGAAGATATCGACCAAAATGGTGTGATAACAGAAAAGGATAAATTAATTGATACGATTACAACGGACAGGGAAGGAAGAGCAACCTCGCAAAATCTAAGAGTTACAAAAAAATATATTATAAGAGAGAGTAAGCATAATGTTAATTATCAAGAGGAAGAGATAACTCAAGCATTAGATTTTACAGAGTATCTAACAAACAACCAAAAAACGATTGTGAAGACCTTAGAAATTAAAAACACTCCTATTCCAAAGCTTCCTAGAACAGGAATAGTTAATGACCAATTATTAAGAGGAAACTTAATTTGTTTTTCTATGGCAGAAGCGGTAATTTTGATGATAATCATAAAAAAAGGAAGGAGATATTAGGAAGCGGTGTTACATGAAAGAAAAAGGAGAGGGTACAAACGATTCATAGAAAAAATAACAATCATTTTACTAATATTTTTTCTCGCCATCAATACCTTTATTTTTTTTAGTAGCCTCAAAATGAATAAACATTTTCAAAACGAACCAGAACTCGTATTTGATAAAGCTATTGATAAAGTTACAAATGAGCCAGAAAAAGGAATAGAACCTAGTCAACAATGGAGTATTAGAATTCCAAGAATTGATGTGCTAGCAGAAGTTTCAGAAGGATCTACTTTAGCAGTCCTCAAAAATTATGTGGGACATATTAAAGGAACAGGAGTAAATAACTCTAATATTTGTTTGGCAGCGCATACCAATACTGCTAATTATTCTTCAGGTAATTTTTATTTCGACAAGCTTAATCAATTAGAAAAAGGTGATGAAGTAATTTATACCTATTCTAATTTATCAAAAGAATTTTGTGTCAATGAAATCAAAATCATAGAGGAAACAGACTTAACCATTTTAGCTTCCTCTAATTCTACAAAGCTAACCCTTATTACTTGTATCAAAGGAAAATATCATCAACGACTTTGCGTAATATGTGAAGAAAAAAACACATAAAAATAATCAATTATATATTGACAAAACAAAAATTTGGTATATAATACTAATATACGAACAAGATTTTGCGGCATACATATGAAAAACAATAAAAAGGAGTGTGCAGGATATGCTAACAACATTACATATTCAAAATGTAGGAATTATCAATGATTTGTCAATTGAATTTAATGAAGGATTTAATATATTAACCGGTGAAACAGGCGCAGGTAAGACATTACTAATTGGTTCTTTAGCTATTTTAGCGGGGGGAAGGTTTTCAAAAGAAATAATTCGAAAAGGCGAAGCATTCTCTTTTATAGAGGCCTGCTTTTATGTACCTCAAAATCAATTAGCAGTTGATGGAAATGTGATTGTTTCTAGAGAAATTCATGAAAATGGAAGAAACTCTTGCAAAATTAATGGCAGACTTGTCACGGTATCAGAATTAAAAGAATTTATGAGTCAAATTATCGATATTCATGGACAACATGATAATCAGTTATTACTAAATCCTGCAACTCACATTCAGTATTTAGATAGATTTATTGGCAATACTATGATACAGCAAAAACAAGAGTATCATGTGTTATTACAACAATACCGACATATTCAAAAAGAACTTAAAGAAAATTATGGGGAAGAGCAAGAAAAAGAAAGGCGACTTGATTTGTTACATTATCAGTTGAATGAAATTGATAATGCACATTTAAAAGAATCTGAAGAGACGGAATTGGAAGTAAAAAGAAAGCAAATTCAAAATAGTGAAAAACTAGCGCAAGCTTTAAATGAAATTGACAGCAACTTAAATGACAATGCTATTACTGCCATCAGCAGTTCTATTCGAAATTTAGAAAAAATAGAGGACTGCGGAACTATTTATCAAGAAAAATTATCAAGTTTAAAAAGTATTTATTATGATATTCAAGAATTAGCGCGTGATTTTAGTAGCATGAAAGAGGATATTTACTTTGATGAAGGTGAACAAGAACAAATAGAAGAAAGATTAGATACCATTTTCTCCTTAAAACGTAAATATGGTAATAATATTTCTGAAATTTTATCTTATCGCAATAAAGTGCAAGAAGAAATTGAAAAAATAGAAAATTTAGACGAATATCGTGAAGAATTAAAACAAAATCTCCAAGCAGTAGAAGAAAAAATGAAACAACTTTCAACTGCAATGAATGAATTGCGAAAAGAGGCTTCTCAACAATTAACGCAACAAATTAATAAAGAACTTAAGGAACTTGAAATGCCAAATGCAAAATTTGAAGTCAACATAGAGCAAACGGAGCAATTTAATGAAAATGGAAAGGATGAAGTAGAGTTCATGATTTGCACTAACATTGGAGATGAAAGCAAACCGCTCCACAAAATCGCTTCTGGCGGAGAAATGTCTAGAATTATGCTTGCAATTAAAACGGTATTAACGAATGTTGACGAAATTTCTACACTAATTTTTGATGAAATTGATACAGGAATTAGTGGAAAAGCTTCGAAAGCAGTAGGAGAAAAATTAAAATTAATTGCCAAAACCCACCAAGTACTTTGCATTACTCATCAAGCATCTATTGCGGCAAAAGGAGATTACAATTATTATATTAGCAAACAGGTAAATGAAAATCAAACTCATACTGTGGTAAAACAGTTGTCAGAAGAAGAAATCATTGAAGAAATTGCGAGAATCTCCTCGGGAGATATTACAGATATTGCAAAAGCTCATGCCAAAGAACTACGAAAAGCAAGTTAACCAAATTAGAGAAAGTACTACCAAATAACCGATTAAGTAATAGAGCTATGGTAACATAGCTCTATCATTATATAATAGTATGGTATTAGGATTTGCCAAGATTATTTTTCCAAAATTTGTTTACATATTTTAACTTATGAGATATAATAATGATATCTAAAAATGAATTTAAGAATAGGAGAGAGTTACAATATGGAAGAAAATCAAAATAATATGCAAGAACAAGAATTAGATTTAAATCAATTAATGAAAATTAGAAGGGAAAAATTAGCAAAATTACAAGAAGAGGGCAAAGACCCATTTCAAATTAGAAAATTCAATAGAACACATACAAGCCAAGACGTAAAAGACAATTTTGAAGAATTAGAAGGAAAAGATGTGACCGTTGCAGGAAGAATTATGTCTAAAAGAATTATGGGAAAGGCATCTTTTTGCCATATTCAAGATATGCAAGGACAAATTCAAAGCTATGTCAGCATTAATGACTTAGGTGAAGAAAGCTACAAACATTTTAAAGAAGATGATATTGGAGATATTATCGGAATTACTGGTTTTGTTTTCAAAACGAAAACAGGAGAAATTTCAATTCACGCCAAAGAAGTGACATTACTTTCAAAATCATTAAGACCACTTCCTGAAAAATTCCATGGCTTAAAAGATACCGACCTTCGCTATCGCCAAAGATATATGGACTTAATTGTCAATCCAGAAGTAAAAGATACCTTCCAAAAAAGAATCACAATTTTAAAAGAAGTAAAAAATGTATTGGAAGAAAAAGGTTATATAGAAGTTGAAACACCAATCCTTAATACCATAGCAGGAGGTGCTTCAGCAAGACCATTTATTACGCATCATAACACATTAGATATTGATATGTACTTAAGAATTGCCAATGAATTGTACTTAAAACGATTAATTATTGGTGGATTTGATAAAGTATATGAAATGGGAAGAATGTTTCGAAATGAAGGAATGGATATCAAACATAATCCGGAATTTACCAATGTGGAATTTTATGCAGCATACCAAGACTATCATGACATGATGGATATTTCAGAAGAAATTATTTCAAGGGCTGCACAAAAAGTACAAGGAACTACTAAAATTACTTATCAAGGAACAGAAATTGACTTAACACCATCTTGGAAACGAATTTCTATGATTGACAGTATTAAAGAAGTAACAGGCGTTGACTTTAATGAAATTGAAACAGATGAGCAGGCTCTAAAGGTAGCAAAAGACCTAAATGTTGAATTAGATGAATTAAAACTAACCAGAGGAGAAATCATTAACCAAATATTTGAAGCAAGGGTAGAAGAAACATTAATTCAACCAACCTTTATTTATGATTATCCTGTAGAAGTATCTCCATTAACAAAGAGAAAACCAGAAGACCCTCGACTTGTTGAAAGATTTGAGCTCTTTATTGGTGCAAGAGAATATGCCAATGCTTATTCAGAATTAAATGATCCAATTGATCAATATGAAAGATTTAAAGCACAAGTTGCCCAAAAGGAAGCCGGAGACGAAGAAGCAAACGATATGGATGAAGACTTTGTTACAGCAATGGAATACGGTATGCCCCCAACAGGTGGAGAAGGTATTGGAATTGACAGATTAGTAATGCTTTTAACAGACTCTGCTTCTATTAGAGATGTATTGTTATTCCCAACCATGAAACCAAATAATTAGTTTCGATAATAGGAAAATGAAAATAAAGAGCAAAACCAGAAGGAAGGAAGTGTTGTTATGAAAGAAGAATTAAGTGATTTTTTGAAGACTGCTTACAAATATAATAGAGTTAGAGATTTAAAAGAGGCATTTGAAGAATATCCTGTTGAAGAAGAATGGCATAAAGGAAAGCTAGAAAATGTTTTAAATGAAGATGAAGAAGCTTACATCACTAATTATGATATTGGAGATATTGTATTTGTTAGAGAATATACATATTCTGATGGTAGAATTGGAAATAATCATTTTTTCGTAATCATAGATCAAGATAACACTGCTATTCCTATTGAAAATCTTGGAATGCTCATATCTTCTAATTTAGCCAAGTTAAAGTTTCATACGAATAAATTATTAGAAAAAGATAAAATAAATAATTTACACAAAGATAGCATAGTAAAAACAGATGTAATATATAAAATATTAAATGAACAAATATTATTTAAAATTGGTAAAGTGGATAATGAAAAAATAGAAGAATATAAAAGGGACTTCTATGATACTTTAAAAAATGAAAGATAGAAAATCATATTCAAAATCAAAGAAAGGCAAGTATTGATATGTATTTTGATACAAGATATTTATATATTGTTTTAGCAATTTTAGCCATTAGTAGCATTGTAAGCGGTGGATTTGATTTACTAAGCCTATTGCTTACGTTGCCAGGCGTATTAATTGCCATTACTTTTCACGAATTCGCTCATGCTTTTGCAGCAGATAAATTGGGGGACGATACTCCAAGAAATCAAGGGAGACTCAGTCTAAATCCTTTTGACCACTTAGACCCTTTTGGACTTGTGATGCTCATTTTTGCCCACATTGGTTGGGGCAAACCTGTACAAATTAATCCAAGAAACTTCACAAGAAAAGTTTCAATGAAGACGGGAGAGGCAATTGTTTCCTTGGCAGGACCACTCATGAACTTTATCTTAGCAATTGTTTTTTCACTAGTGTTTTATGCTGTTCAAGTATTTGCTGCAAGCTTTTGCACTACGGAGACTGGACTCATTGTATTAACAATGATACAATATATAGTTATCGTAAATATTGGACTTGGTGTATTTAACTTAATTCCGCTACCACCACTAGATGGATCTAAAATTTTAGTAGCATTTTTACCATATAATGCACAAAGATGGGTAGAGGAACATGAACAGCTATTTTATATTATCTTTTTAATTATTTGGATTACTCCAATTTCCAGTATGATTATTTCACCAGCCATTGATGCAATAGCAAAGGGACTTGATTACATGGCAGCAGGAATTTTTAGTTTATTTATTTGAAAAACAATTGACTTTTGACGTCGTTAAACTTCATTTCGAAAATCCTCAACGTACCTTAAGTACGCCTCCGGTTTTCTCATTCGTTTGCCTAGTCAAAAGGTCAATTCTTTTTCAAACTAGTTTGAATTACAAGAAGGGATCAATTATAAAAATGAAAGATGTTTACATATTAGGAATTGAATCAAGTTGCGATGAAACATCGTGCTCCATTGTCAAAAATGGAAGAGAAGTTCTTTCTAATGTCATTAATTCTCAAATTGCAATTCACGAGCAATTTGGAGGAGTAGTGCCTGAAATTGCTTCTCGTAACCATATTCAAAATATTTCAAAAGTAGTCGAAAAGGCATTAGAAGATGCCAAAATTGGATTTCAAGATATTGATGCCGTTGCATGTACCTATGGACCAGGACTAGTAGGGGCTCTTTTAGTGGGAGTTTCTTATGCAAAGGCTCTTAGCTATTCATTACATAAACCGCTCATTGGAACAAACCATATTCATGGACACATTGCGGCAAACTATATTTCACACCCAGACTTAAAACCGCCATTTCTTTGCTTAGTCATTTCTGGGGGACATACTCATTTAGTACATATTAAGGATTATACAGAATTTGAAATATTAGGAAAGACGAGAGATGATGCCATTGGAGAGGCCTTTGATAAAGTGGCTAGAGTCATTGGATTAGGCTATCCAGGAGGACCAAAGGTAGACAAACTAGCAAGAGAAGGACAACCAAATATTGAACTACCTAAAACACATTTTGATAATTTAGATTTTAGCTTTAGTGGCATCAAAACAGCGGTAATTAATTTGCACCACAAAAATCCAGATGTAAACAAAGCTGATTTATGTGCCAGTTTTGAAAAAACTGTGACAGACATTTTAGTAGAACACGCATTGACAGCAGCAAAGGGGTTAAATATTAAAACCATTGCTTTAGCCGGTGGAGTATCGGCAAATTCATATATACGTAACGAGTTTTTAAAACTGGAAAAACAAGGATATCAAATTTATTATCCAGAACCAGTATTGTGTACCGATAATGCAGGAATGATAGCTTCAGCGGGATATTATAACTATTTAAATGGACAAATTGCTGATCTAAACCTAAATGCAATACCAAATCTGCCAATCCAAGCAATAAGCTAAGCAAGAGATTGTTTTCGTAGTGAGTCAAGTTTTGAAAAGCTAAAAAACAATATCTTTTTCAGCCCAAAAATAGGAGGAAGACAAAATGCCAATTTATGCAATTGCTGACTTGCACCTTTCCTTTGGCGTAGATAAACCAATGAGCATCTTTGGAGACAATTGGGAAGGACATAGTGAAAAGATAAAAAATAATTGGATCAACAAAGTAAAGCCAGAAGATACAGTCATTCTTCCTGGCGATTTTTCGTGGGCTACTTATTTAAGCAACGCAGATGAGGATTTTGCTTTTTTAAATGAGCTTCCTGGTAAAAAAATTCTATTAAAGGGCAATCATGACTATTGGTGGACAACGGTTACCAATATGAAAAAATATTTGAGAGAAAAACAATTTAATACCATTGACTTTTTATACAATAATAGCTATTGTGTGGAAAATAAAATTATAGTAGGAACAAGAGGGTGGAGTTTTACAGAAGAAGAAAGCGAAAAAATGCTGAATCGTGAAGCAATTCGCCTGAAACTTTCAATTGAATATGGAATCCAAAACTATGGAACGGACAAAGAAATGATTTGCCTTATGCATTATCCTCCAATTACACAAGTAAATTTAACATATCAAAGACCTTCTATATTTGTGAAAATTATGAAAGAATATGGAATTAAACGATGCTATTACGGACATCTTCATGGTCCATCTCACAAAGATGCCATTGAGGGAGAAATGGAAGGAATTAATTTTAAATTGATTAGTGCGGATTATTTGAATTTTGACTTGATAGAAATTAAATAAAATTATTTTCTGAATAAAGCTGAATGACTGCCAGTTTCAACGAGAACTAAAATAAGTAATTGTTTGTTTTTCTTATATGTAAGTAACCAGTCAGGTTTGATATGACATTCCCATAGACCGATTACTTTTAGGCTCTAATAAGTGGTTACGATATTGTTCTGGCAAAACAATATCGTTTGCCAACATTTCAATCACCTTCTGAAAATCATTTTGATGATATCCTGGTTGTTGAATTATCTTTTTATATGATTTTTTAAATCTAGTGGTTATTTTAATTTGATATTTAGTTGTCATTATTTAAATCCTCCATTAACTCATCTACATTATTAAAAGATTGATATTTATCAGGATTTTTAAGCATTTCATCGGCCTCTTTAATTGCTGCTATCAATTCATCACTGTATTTATGTTTTTTAATGACAAAAGGAATACTGTCTGTCATAACTACTTGCTTAAAAAATATAGTTACAGCTTCAGCAATATTCATGCCTAAATCATTTAAAGTTGACTCGACTTGCTTTTTTAACTCTGGCTCAATTCTAATATTTAAAGTATCGGTTTTAGCCATCATGAACACCTCCATTTATTATATATCTAATATTGTAACACAATGATATTGCATTGTCAATACTATTATATTAGTATACACAAATAAATGTGATATTATTCTAAAACATATTTATTAAAAACTAGGACTTGCAATCTTGGAAAAATGTGGTATAATATGTTAGCAATGATAAAAATATTGAAAGGATTTGAAAAACATGAGTGTAAAAGTAGAAAAGACAGAAAACAAAAACGAAGTAAAATTAAGCTTTGAAGTAGAAGCTGAAAAATTTGATGAAGCAATGAAGAAAGTATATGCCAAAACAGCGAAATACTTTACGATTCCAGGCTTTAGAAAAGGAAAAGCACCAATGAATATGGTAGAACAACGTTACGGAAGTGATATCTTTAATGATGATACTTTCAATGAATTAGTTCCAGACATTTATGATGCTGCTATCAAAGAAAACAATATCCAAGCTGTAAGCAGACCAGATATTGACATTACACAAATCGGAAAAGGAAAAAATTTAATCTTCACAGCTGTTGTGCAAGTAAAACCAGAAGTAAAATTAGGAAAATATAAAGGTATAGAATTAAAGAAAATCGACTATACTGTATCTGACGAAGAAATTGAACACGAACTAGGACATATGGCTGAGCACAATGCAAGATTGGTTACTATCGAAGATAGACCAGTAGAAAAAGGCGACATTGCGGTTATCGATTTTGAAGGATTTTTAGATGGTGTTCCATTTGAAGGTGGAAAAGCAGAAAAACACGAGCTAGAAATTGGAAGCAATACCTTTATTCCTGGATTTGAAGATCAAGTCATTGGAATGAAAGTTGACGAAGAGAAAAACATCAATGTAACCTTCCCAGCAGACTACTTCTCAAAAGACTTAGCTGGAAAACCAGCCCAATTTAAAGTAAAAGTACACGAAATTAAGAAAAAAGAATTGCCTACCATCGATGACGAATTTGCCAAAGATGTTAGTGAATTCGATACCTTAGCAGATTTAAAAAATAGCATCAAAGAAAAAATGCAAAAACAAAATGATGACAAAGCAAAATATGAAACAGAAGACGCAGCTATCAAAGCTGTTTGCGAAAATGTTGAATTAGAAATTCCATCTGCTATGATTGAAACAGAAATTGATAACATGGTAAAAGATGTAGAGCAAAGACTACAATACCAAGGCTTAACACTTGACCAATACTATACCTTATCTGGGAAAACAGCAACTCAAATGAGAGATGAAATGAAAGAACAAGCTGAAATTTCTGTAAAATCGAGATTGGTATTAGAGGCCGTTATTGAAGCTGAAAAGATTGAACCAGATGAAAAAGAAGTAGAAGAAAAATTAAAAGAAATGGCTAAAAATTATAACAGACCTGAAGAAGAAGTTTTAAAGAATGATTACTTAAAAGATTATATTTCTAATAGCATGAAAACAGAAAAAGCAATCAACTTTATTGTTGAAAATGCAAAAATCAAATAAAAAGCTTTTTGAAACCATTATCAACATTAAGACAATCACAAGATAAGAGCTTACTAATAAAATATGTTAGTAAGGTTTGGAGGTAGAACTTGAAAAGAATAGAAAGACAATTCTTTTCAAAACTAAAATATTTTACCTCAAGAAAGGAACGTGAAAAAATGATGAAAGAACAAAATAGTTTAGTACCATATGTTATTGAACAAACTGCAAAAGGAGAAAGATCATATGATATTTTCTCAAGACTTTTGAAAGATAGAATTATCTTTTTAGGAGAAGACGTTAATCAAACTTCCGCAAGCTTAGTCATTGCACAATTACTTTTCCTAGAGTCAGAAGACCCTGATAAAGAAATTCACTTATACATTAATAGCCCTGGTGGCTCTATTACAGATGGAATGGGAATTGTAGACACCATGAACTATATCAAGTGCCAAGTTTCTACCATTTGTATTGGAATGGCTGCGAGTATGGGAGCTGTATTATTAGCAGCTGGTGAAAAGGGAAAACGTTTTGCAACACCAAATGCAGAAATTTTAATTCACCAACCTTTAATTGCAGGTGGAGGATTATCTGGACAAACAACAGAAATCAAAATCCATGCAGATCATATGGTAAGAACAAGAGAAAAATTAAACAAATTCTTAAGTGATAGAACAGGGCAACCATTAGAAGTAATTAATCATGATACAGAAAGAGACAATTATATGACTGCAGAAGAAGCACTAAAATATGGCTTAATTGATGGCATTATGGAGAAAAGAGCCTAACAAATTCTAAATAACAAGGAGTTATATAATTTATGGCAAATAATAAAGATAAAGGAGTAAGATGCTCCTTTTGTGGAAAATCACAAGAAAGTGTAAATCGTATCATTGCAGGGCCTGGTGTTTATATTCGTGACGAATGTATTAAGGTTTGCAACAATATTCTAGATGATGATATTTATAAAGACACAGAAATTACTTACACAACTAATGGTGAAAAAAAATTGCCTACTCCTGCTGAAATTAAAGAGGTTTTAGATGCTTATGTTATAGGGCAGGAAGAAGCAAAAAAGACGTTATCAGTTGCAGTATATAACCATTATAAAAGAATTAACAGCCAGCAAGATGATGATGGTGTTGAAATTCAAAAAAGTAATGTGTTATTATTAGGACCAACCGGTTGTGGAAAAACATTGCTAGCACAAACCTTAGCAAGAATTTTAGAGGTGCCATTTGCCATTGCAGATGCCACCACTCTTACCGAAGCAGGATATGTAGGAGAAGATGTTGAAAACATCCTACTAAAATTAATTCAAGCCGCTGATTATGATGTAGAAAAAGCAGAACAAGGAATTATATATATTGACGAAATTGATAAAATTTCTAGAAAATCTGAAAATCCTTCTATCACAAGAGATGTTAGCGGAGAAGGTGTACAACAAGCTTTATTGAAAATTGTGGAAGGAACGGTTGCTTCTGTACCACCACAAGGAGGAAGAAAGCATCCTCATCAAGAATTTATTCAAATTAACACTGAAAACATCTTATTCATTTGTGGCGGGGCGTTTGAAGGATTAGAAAAAATCATCAAAGATAGAGTGGGAAAGAAATCAATTGGATTTGGTGCTGAAATCGAAAGCAGCAAAGATATGAACAAATACCAAGTATTTGAACAGCTATTGCCACAGGATTTACTAAAATTTGGTTTAATTCCTGAGTTTGTCGGAAGACTTCCAATTGTAGCAACACTAAAAGAATTAGACAGAGATGCTTTAATTGATATTGTTACCAAGCCAAAAAATGCACTAGTAAAACAATATCAGAAATTAGTGAAACTAGATAATGTACAGCTTGAATTCGAAAGAGAAGCATTAGAAGTCATTGTGGATAAGGCAATTGAAAGAAAAACAGGAGCAAGAGGCTTACGCTCAATTATTGAAGAAATTATGAGGGACATTATGTTTGAAATTCCTTCTAACCCAAAAATAGAAAAGTGCATTATCACAAAAGCAACAGTTGCTGATGGAGAGCCACCTAAAATTATTATCAATAATAATAAAGAAGTGCCAAAGCCCGCAAAAACAAAAAGGACAACAACGACCAAAAAGAAAACAGGAACAGCATAAAAAATATTGACAGATAAAAAAATATATACTATAATAAATATAGAAAATAAGGAGCCACAAAGTGTGGTACCATTAAATTTGCAATTAAAGAATCACATTTCTAACGGCTAGCAGAAATGTGATTCTCTTTATATGTAATTATAGCTATAACCATAACTAAAAATAAAGAGATGAAAGCAAAAGCTATATTCGTAATTAATGATAAAATCAATAATTGTAATAATGCCTCTTCTAACATATGTATCACCTCACCTTCTTTTTAAGAATAGAGATGATACCACACTCTGCTTTTCCTTATCTTCTTTCAGTATTATATAATTATTTTTAACATATGTCAATATTTTAAAAACAAACGTTTACAAGATTTAGGAGAAGCAATGAACAAAAAAGAACTATTACAATGGGGAGTGCAGAAATTACAAGAAAGTAACATAGAAGATAGCTTTCTAAAAGCACGATTACTGGCAGAATATATATTAAAACAAACAAGAAGTGAGTATCTCATCAATGAATTACAGAAAGTAGGGAAAGAGAAAGAAGAAGCTTATCGAAAAGGCATTGAAGAACTTATTCAAGGAACACCAATTCAATATATTACCTACGAGCAATATTTTATGGGACTTTGCTTTTATGTGAATGAAAATGTATTAATTCCTCAACCAGATACAGAAATTTTAGTAGAGAAAACGATTGAAGTAGTCAAAAATATGCAACACAAAAGTAATTACAATGATAAAATTAGTATTTTAGACATTGGAACAGGAAGTGGAGCTATTGCCATTTCATTGACAAAACAATTAAATAATGTACAGGTAATGGCAACTGATATTAGCGAAGAAGCTTTGAAAGTAGCACAAAAAAATGCTAAAGAACACCAAGTTAATATTCAGTTTATTCAATCCGACCTATTTCAAGAATTAAAAGAAGAACAATTTGATATTATTGTTTCTAATCCTCCATATATTGAAACAAATGTCATTTCTACATTAAGCAAAGAGGTACAAAGTGAGCCGCTTCTTGCTTTAGATGGAGGAGAGGATGGACTTGACTTTTATCGTTCCATCTTACAAAATGCTTCAAAATATTTAAAAGAAAATGGTTACCTATTATTAGAAATAGGATATAACCAGGGAAAAGCATTGTTAGAGTTAGCAAATCAGAACAACTGGAAAGTAGAAAGTAATCAAGTGCTTCAAGATTTGAACGGCAATGACAGAGTTATTATTTTACAAGATGATACAATGATTGATAGATGATTGTAGGGGCGACCATTGGTTGTCCGTATGCTAGTAAAGAGGTGCTAAAATGAGCAGGGGTCGGTGTGCCGAAGACCCGTCCAAAAACGACTTACTAAACAAATGTAGGGATGACTATCGGTTGTCTGATAACAAAAAGAAGGTGAAAATATGTCTTTTTCAAGTGAAATAAAGGAAGAATTAAGTAAATTAAGTAACCTAGCAAACAAAGAATTAGTCAAAGCAGAATTAACGGGCTATCTTACAACAAGTAATGCTTCTTATCAAAATAAACATGTTAAGTACTCAACAGAAAATGAATACAACATTAATCGTTTTGGAAAGCTATTAAGTAACTTAGGCTGCATGAATTATCAAATTGATATGAGGGGAAAAAACTTTGTGATTACTTTTGAACCGATATTGGAAGAACAATTTTTTTATGCTGAAAGTGATATTTTACTTAGTAATTTAGCAAAACAAGTAATATTAAAGCAAGAAAATATACAAAAAGCATTTATGAGAGGTTGCTTTTTAGGAAGTGGTTCGATGAATAATCCTAAAAACACTTATCATTTGGAATTAGCATTTTCTTGTGGAGAAAACGCAATATTTGCTTTAGATATATTAGAACAATATGGCATTTCTTTCAAACTATTAACTAAAAAGAAAAATTATGCCATATACACCAAAGAGGGTGAAGAAATTTCTAAATTTTTGGCATTGGCTGGGGCAAATCATTCCGTACTGGCTTTTGAAGAAATTCGTGTCTACCGAGATATGCGCAATCATGTCAATCGTAAAGTGAATTGTGAAACAGCTAATTTAAATAAAACAATTGATGCAGCGGTCAAACAAATTGAAGCAATTAAAATTTTGCAGAAAGAAAATCGATTGAAAGATTTATCTCCATCGTTACAAGAAATTGCTACTCTTCGTATAGAAAATCCAGACGCTTCCTTAGCAGAGCTAGGAGCAATGCTAAGCAAACCAATTGGAAAGTCTGGAGTTAATCACCGATTAAAAGCAATTGAAAAATTAGCAGAAGAAAAACATAAAGAATAAATACTTTGTGGAAGGAATGCAAAAAAATGAACAAAGAAATCGGAATTTACATACATATTCCTTTTTGCAAGCAAAAATGCTTTTATTGTGATTTTTGTTCTTATGCAGGAAAGGAAGAACAAATTGAAGAATATTTCAAATATTTGAAACAGGAAATCAAAGAAGTAGGAGAAGGAAATCAATTAGATTATCAAAATCATCTAGATAAACTTTTTCTAGTAAAAACAATTTATATTGGAGGAGGAACACCTTCATTTGTTGATAGTAAATACATCAAAGAAATTTTGCAAACCATTTACGATAATTATACCATAGACAAAAATGTGGAAATTACTATCGAAGTCAATCCACGGAACCGTGACAGAGCAAAAATTACAAGACTATCAAGTGGCTGGAGTGAATCGCATTAGCATTGGCTTACAATCAACAAACAATGATTTATTACAACAAATAGGAAGGATTCATACCTTTGAACAATTTTTGAAAACCTATGAATTGGTAGAAAAAGTAGGATTTGAAAATAAAAATGTGGATTTGATGATTGGACTGCCAAATCAAACCCTCCAAGACATTGAAAATGCAATTCAGCAAGTAATAGAGCTAAAGCCAACTCATATTTCAGTCTATTCGCTAATTGTCGAAGAAGGAACAGTCTTACAACAGAAAATTGACAGAGGAGAACTAACTTTACCGTTAGAAGAAATAGAACGAGCTATGTATTGGAAAGTGAAAGAGTTATTAGAAAAAGCAGGTTATATACATTATGAAATTTCAAACTTCGCAATTTCACGGTTATGAGTCAAGACATAATTTAGACTGTTGGAACCAAAAAGAATACATTGGTCTTGGCACAGCTGCTCATTCCTATACTAATGGTGTGCGTTATTCTAATGTTGAAACAATTGAGGAATATATTCAAAATTATCAAATGGACAAACCAGAAAATAACTTTATTTTCCATGAAAAGCAAACGACACAAAGCGCAGCCAGAGAGTATATGTTACTTGGATTAAGAAAAATCAAGGGTGTGAGCATTCAAGAATTTAAGCAAAAATATGCTCAAAATCCTATTTATCTTTACCGCAAAGAATTGGAAAAACTGGTAGAGGAGCAACTAATCGAAATTGATGGAGATAATATACGATTAACCAATAAGGGGATTGATTTAGCTAACTTAGTTTGGGAAGAATTTGTATAAAGGGATTGCATTTTCATTAGTAATTAGTGTATAATTTCAAAAGATGTCCCTATAGGGACAGGTACCAATGGGACTTTTGCCCCAATAACAAACGTCCCCAATGGGACAAAAGGAGAAATTTTATGAGTAATATTACCTATATATTGAAACGACTAAAAAGCATGGATAAAAAAGCGATGATGGAAAAAATTAATTCCATCCATCAGAAAACAAATATGTCCAAGTTTGCTATTTTTATGGATATGCAAAAATGTGCAAGACGTTATGGTGCAGGATATATGGATTACGATTTGTTTGAAATGTACAATTTAACAGACGAACAAAGAGATACTTATTTGACAAGGGGAAGAAACAATAGCTTAGTGACAAAGTACTGTGACCTTGATTATCTTCATTATTTTCAGAATAAAGACGAATTTAATACTATTTTTCAAGACTACTTAAAGAGAGACTGGATTAAAGTAAAGGGCACTGATAAAGAAAAAATCATTAACTTTATGAAAAAGCATTCTACGTTTATGGCCAAGCCAATTGATGGAGGTTGTGGAAAAGGAATTGAAAAAATTAATACCAATGATTATGCTTCTCTAGAGGAGGCGTATAAATACCTAAATAAAGAAGAAAATAATTTTGAGCTAGAAGAAGTAATCCAACAACATCCAGAGGTTAGCAGAATTTATCCAGATGCTATTAACACAGTGCGTGTAGTTACTATTATTACAACAAAAGATGGAAAATCAGTTTTAATGCTACCAAAGGAAGAAAGAAAAAATGTTGAATTGCAAACACATATTATTGCAGCATTTTTTAGAATAGGAAATGGAAAAAGGTTTGTTGATAATTTCAATAGTGGAGGAATGGCAGCACCTGTTGATGTAAATACGGGAATAGTAGAAAAGGTTGCGATAGATAAACAAAAAAACGTTTATGAAAAACATCCACAAACAGGAGAAAGGATTGTAGGTTTTCAATTTCCTTATTGGAAAGAGGCAATTAATCTTTGCAAAGAGGCATCAAAAAAGATTCCAGAAATGGGATATGTAGGATGGGATGTTGCTTTTACACCAGAAGGTCCTTTATTTGTGGAAGCAAATGAATTCCCAGGTCATGATATTTATCAGTTGCCAGTGCATACGCCTGATAAAATTGGAATGATGCCTAAGTTTGATTTTTCAAACCAGTAAATCTAGCTGCTAAGATATTGTTTTTCCAGCTCCCCCCAACTAACGCATACAATGGTTTGTAATGGCTTCGCCATAACACAACCATTAAAACCTTAAGTCGCTTTGAAAAACAATATCTTACTCAGCCCAAATAATAGAATTAAAAATTTAAAAGGAGAAAGAAAATTGGAAGAGGAAATCAATTCGAAAGAAAAAACAAATAAAAAGTCGCCTTCCTTTATGAAGAATGTCCTTATTTTGATGTTTGCACAAATTATGGTAAAGGTGTTAGGACTGATTTATAAATTTGTGATTACCAATTTTGATGGATTTGGAGATACTGGACTAGGGTATTATTCAGCAGGCTATCAAATCTATGCCCTGTTATTAGCATTATCTTCTATTGGTATTCCAAGTGTTGTGTCAAAATTAGTTTCGGAGAGATTAGCAATCGGAGATAACAAAGGGGCACAAAGAATTTTTAAATTATGTATGACTTTCTTTACAGGACTAGGGGTAATTCTTTCCATAGGACTATTTTTTGGAGCAGAATTTATTGCAACAGCTGTATTCAATGTACCAGACACCAAATATGTTATGCGCGTATTAGCACCTGCCATTAGCTTTGTTGCTGCTTCTGCAGTATTAAGAGGATACTTTGCAGGACAGAATGACATGAAGCCTACTAGCTATTCCCAAATTATAGAGCAATTTTTCAATTGTGTGTTATCGATTACTTTTGTTTACGCCTTAATTGGAAAAGAACCATATATTATGGCAGCAGGAGGAAATCTTTCGACTACTCTTGCAATTGTGCTAACTTTTGTTTATTTAATCGCTTATTACAAGAAAAAGAAAATTAAAGTAGATAAGAATCAAGTATCACCCGAAAAAAATAAAACGGCAGGGCAATTATTAAAAGTAATTTTGACAATCTCTGTTCCTGTTACCATTAGCTCAATTATTTCAGTTGTCAATCCACTCATTGATACAGCAACGGTTAGCAGATGCATTCAAGCAGCATTTGCTAGTATATATCCTATCAAAGAAGAACTAGAAGCATTTGCTATGAGTATGACAGGGATTTTATCAAAAGTAGATACTATTGTAGGGTTACCTATTGCAATTAATGTGGCTTTTTCAACAGCTCTAACTCCTGCCATATCTGCATCATTAGCAAAAAAAGATTATGATTCCGCTTCCAAAAGGATGTCATTTTCTTTGTTTGCATCATTAGTCATTGTAATTCCTTGTGCTTGTGGATTTATTGCACTTGCACAGCCAATATTAAATTTGATCTATCCTTCTGCAACAGCAGGAGCAGGGGTGCTAATGCTATGTTCTGTTTCTATGATATTTATTGCACTAAGTCAAACTATTAATGGTGGACTTTATGGACTTGGAAAAACATATGTGCCTGCTATTGCATTGGCAGTAGGAGCAGCAGTTAAATTTATACTCAATCTTGTATTAATTAGCAATCCAAACATTGGAATTTATGGTGCAGGAATTAGCTCAATTATTTGTCAAATCATTGCATTTAGTATTTGCTTTACCACATTAAATAGAAATATTAGGTTAAAAATTGAATGGGGTAGAATGCTTCTTGCACCTATTGTTTCTGGAATTATCATGGGAGGGGCAGTCTATTTCATTAATGCCTGGCTAAGTAATGTTATCCGTCCAAGAATTAGCACAGTCATTGCCATTCTTTGCGGAGCAATGATTTACTTACTAGCAATATTATTCCTAAGAGTTTTAAAAAAAGAAGACATCATGATGATACCTTTTGGAAGTAAAATATATGCACTATTAGTCAAATTGCATATATATAAAGAGGAAATTTAATACCGCTATGTCACTGACTATAATGCATTGAACATTCACTTTCACAATAAAAATCTTTTTAAAATCTCTTTACTTTTTTGCTGTTTATAGATATAATAGGTGCGTTAGAAATTTTGTAAAATTTCTACATACTTTTTTAAAGTAAGATAAAAATTTAAAGGAGGTTCTTTTATGAGTCATAAGTATGTTTACTTATTTAAAGAAGGAAACGCTAACATGAGAGAATTGTTAGGAGGAAAAGGTGCAAACTTAGCTGAAATGACAAACTTAGGGCTACCAATTCCACAAGGCTTTACTGTATCAACTGAGGCATGTACACAATATTATGAAGATGGAGAAACAATTTCAAAAGAAATTGAAGACCAAATTTTTGAAGCATTAGCAAAACTAGAAGAAATTTCTGGTAAGAAATTTGGTAGTGTAGAAAATCCATTATTAGTATCTGTACGTTCAGGAGCAAGAGCTTCTATGCCAGGTATGATGGACACCATTTTAAACTTAGGTATTAATGATGAAGTAGTTAAAACAATTGCTGCAAAAAATGAAAGATTTGCTTATGATAGCTACAGAAGATTTATTCAAATGTTTAGTGATGTTGTAATGGAAATACCAAAACCATTATTTGAAAAAGCAATTGATGAAATGAAAGAAAAAAGAGGGGTAAAACAAGACACAGAACTAACTGCAGCAGATTTAAAAGAACTTGTTGGTACTTTCAAAGCAATCTATTTAAGAGAGCATGGAAGTGAGTTCCCAGCAAATCCAGTAGAACAATTAAAAGAAGCTATTAAGGCCGTATTCCGTTCATGGAATAACCCAAGAGCTATTACTTATAGAAGATTAAATGATATCCCAGGAAGTTGGGGAACCGCCGTTAACGTACAAGAAATGGTTTTCGGAAACATGGGAGATGACTGTGGTACAGGTGTTGCATTTACTCGTAACCCAGCTACAGGTGAAAATAAATTATTTGGTGAATACTTAATGAATGCACAAGGGGAAGACGTTGTTGCAGGAATTAGAACACCACAACCAATTGCTACATTAGAGCAAACAAACAAACAAGCATATGAAGATTTTGTAATGTATGCTAATAAACTAGAAAAACATTACAGAGATATGCAAGATATGGAATTCACCATTGAAAGAGGAAAATTATTCTTCTTACAAACAAGAAATGGAAAAAGAACAGCAAATGCTGCTTTAAAGATTGCAGTAGACTTAGTAAATGAAGGAATGATTACAGAAAAGGAAGCTGTTTTAAGAGTTGAACCAAATCAATTAGACCAATTATTGCATCCAAACTTTGACCAAGCAAAATTAAAAGCTGCTAAACCAGTAGCGAAAGGACTAGCTGCTTCTCCAGGAGCTGCAACAGGTAAAGTTGTATTTACAGCTGACAGAGCAGTAGAATTACATGAAGCAGGAGAAAAGGATTTAATCTTAGTAAGATTAGAAACATCTCCAGAAGATATTGATGGTATGAATGTATGCCATGGTATTTTAACTGTAAGAGGTGGTATGACATCTCACGCAGCAGTTGTTGCGCGTGGTATGGGTACATGCTGTGTAGCAGGATGTGGAGAATTAGTGATCGATGAAGAAGGAAAGAAATTTACAGATCCACAAGGAAATACTTACCATGAAGGAGATTACATCTCATTAGATGGCTCTACAGGTAATGTATATGGCGAAAGAATTGACACTGTTGATGCAACAGTATCAGGAGATTTTGCTAGATTAATGGGATGGGCTGACCAATATCGTCAAATGAAAGTTAGAACAAATGCTGATACTCCAAAAGATGCAGAAGTTGCTTACAATTTTGGCGCACAAGGTATTGGATTATGCCGTACAGAGCATATGTTCTTTGCTCCAGAAAGAATTGCTGCTATTCGTGAAATGATTGTTTCTAAAACAGTAGAACAAAGAGAAAAAGCATTAGCTAAAATTCTTCCAATGCAAAGAGGAGACTTTGAAGGAATTTATAGAGCAATGAAAGGATATCCAGTAACCATTCGTTTATTGGACCCACCACTTCATGAATTCTTACCTCATACAGACGAAGAAATTGCAGACTTAGCAAAAGAAATGGGAATGACTTTTGAAGAGTTAAAAAATGTGGTTGTTAGCTTACACGAATTCAACCCAATGATGGGACATAGAGGATGCCGTCTAGATGTTACTTACCCAGAAATCGCTGCAATGCAAACAAGAGCAATCATCCAAGCTGCTATTAATGTCAACAAAGAAGGAATGAATGTTGTTCCTGAAATTATGGTTCCATTAGTAGGAGAAGTAAAAGAATTTAAATATGTGAAAGATATTATTGTAAAAACTGCTGATGAAGAAATTGCAAAAGCAGGAGTTACAATGAAATATGAAGTAGGAACAATGATTGAAATTCCTAGAGCTGCATTAACAGCTGATGAAATTGCAAAAGAAGCTGAATTCTTCTCATTCGGAACAAACGACTTAACACAAATGACATTTGGATTTAGCCGTGATGATGCAGGTAAATTCTTAGGTTCTTACTATGATAAGAAAATCTATGAATCAGATCCATTTGCTAAACTAGACCAAGTTGGTGTAGGAAAATTAGTAAAAATGGCTGTTGAAATGGGTAAGGCAACAAGACCTGATATTCACTTAGGAATTTGTGGAGAGCATGGTGGAAACCCACCTACAGTTGAATTCTGCCATAATGTAGGATTAACCTATGTATCTTGCTCACCATACAGAGTTCCAATTGCTAGACTCGCAGCAGCACAAGCAGCAATTAAAAATCCTAGATAAGAAATAGAAATTAAGAGACTGTTCAATTATAGAACAGTCTTTATTTATGATTCTACAATTTTACATAATGTAGAATAGAAAAATACGTCAAAAGTGTTGACAAACAATTTAAAAACTAGTATAATTTTAGAGTATCAATTTTAGATAATATGAATTATATAGATTACAGAAAAATTGACAGTCAAGGGAGGGAATGAAAAATGGCACAACCAAAAAGAAGATTTTCAAAAGCAAGAACACATTTGAAAAGATCAACATGGAAATTAGAAAATCAAAATTTAGTTGATTGTCCACATTGCCATGAAAAAGTATTACAACACAGAGTATGCCCAAATTGTGGATACTATGATGGAAAAGAAGTAGTAGCTCAAGATGCAGAATAATGAAATTTAGGTAGCATGGTTTTATCACTATGCTATTTTTTCTATAGGGAGAAACAAATGGAAAATCGAATTGATAAAACCAATTATTATTTAAATATTGCAAAAGCAGTAGCAGAAAGAAGCACCTGCTTAAGAAAAAAAGCGGGTTGCGTGATTGTCAATCATGATGAAATTGTATCAACAGGATATAGTGGAGCACCAAGAGGAAGAATAAATTGCATTGATTTAGGATATTGTACGAAAAAGAAATTGTTTCCTGAAGTAAGGCATGGTGGATATGATGCGTGTAGAAGTGTTCATGCAGAACAAAATGCCATTATCAGTAGCAGCAGAAAGGATATGATGGGAGCTACCTTATATTTGGTATTATACAGACCAGAAACAGGAGAATATGATACAGGGGCTAATTCATGCCAAATGTGTAGAAAACTAATTATTAATGCTGGAATTGAGAAAGTAGTTGTAAGAGGAAAAACGGATGAAGAATACATGGTAGTGAATGTGAAAGATTGGATTGAGAATGATGATTTACTACAAGGAAAAATAACATATTAAAAGTTATCATTTAATGTCTTTTTCAAAATAATGTTACAACCGCTAGCCCTTGTTGTCACATTCCCTCGAATATCAAAACGCCTACGGCGGATTTTTCTTAGCCGTATGAACGAAGTGAATTACGGATAAGTTATGCGAACGTTACAAATTCTCAAGCTACGCTTGTAGAATTTGTTAGTCCGTTTTGTCTCGTTAGAGAAGGGAATGCTCCAGTTGTTTCGCTTCGCTACACCTACGCGGGCTACGCTTTCTTGTAACATTATTTTGAAGAATTTCTAAGGTCTTTAAATTGTAACCATAAAAAAGTGAAATAGCAAGATTTTTCTTGCTATTTTTTTGCAGTTATAGTAAAATAAATGAGTAAAAGAGGTGAAAAGTATGGCAAAACCAACAGTAGCGATTGTGGGTAGACCAAATGTAGGAAAATCCACATTTTTTAATTATATTGTAGGAAAGCGAATTTCCATTGTAGAAGATACTCCAGGAGTAACCAGAGATAGAGTATATAGCGAAACTAATTGGAGGGGTAGAAACTTTACTTTAATTGATACAGGAGGAATTGAACCAGAGTCTGATGATGTGATTCTTTCACAAATGAGAGACCAAGCGGATATTGCCATTCAAATTGCAGATGTGATTGTATTTTTAACAGACATTAAACAGGGCGTGACAGCAGCAGACCAGGATATAGCATTAATGTTAAAAAAAGCTAAAAAACCTGTGATTGTGGTTTGTAATAAATCTGATAATTTTGGCAAAGTTCCAGAAGAACTTTATGAATTCTATAACTTAGGGTTAGGAGATCCTCATGAAGCTTCTAGCGTCAATGCCAAAGGAATTGGAGACGTGTTAGATGCCATTTATGAAAAACTTCCTCCAAAAACAGAAGAAGAGGATGAAGAAGATGTAATTAAGGTTGCCATTATTGGAAAACCAAACGTAGGCAAGTCCTCTTTAGTCAACCAAATTTTAGGAGAAAATAGGGTGATTGTGAGCAATATTGCAGGAACGACTCGTGATGCCATTGATTCTGAATTTGAAAATGAACATGGTAAATATGTGTTTATTGATACGGCAGGAATTAGACGTAAAAGTAAGGTAGAAGACAGATTAGAAAAGTTTAGCGTGATGAGAAGTTTATTGGCAGTTGAAAGAGCGGATGTATGTCTTTTAATGTTAGATGCCAAAGAAGGTGTGACAGCACAAGATGCGAAAATTGCAGGAGAAGCACATGAGGCAGGAAAAGGCGTTATCATTGTTGTCAACAAATGGGATGAAATTGAAAAAGACGACCATACGATGGAAAGTTATAAAAAGGATGTGTACAACAAACTATCCTATTTGTCTTATGCTCCTATTTTGTTCATCTCTGCCAAAACAGGACAAAGGGTGAACAAGCTCTATGAAATGATTAACATGGTGGCCAGTCAAAATGCATTAAGAGTGAATACTTCTGTACTAAATGAAGTATTAAATGAAGCCATTGCAATTACGCAGCCACCAACTGATAAAGGAAAACGCTTAAAAATTTTCTATATGACACAGGCAACAACAAAACCACCAACATTTGTTGTTTTTGTCAATGACAAGGAATTATTTCATTTTTCGTATGAAAGATATCTCATTAACCAAATTCGAAAAGAATTTGGACTAACAGGAACCCCTGTGAGAATGATTGTGCGCGAAAGAAATGAAAAAAATGTATAAAAAAGGAGAGTGATTTTAAATGGCAGCATACATCACTGTTGCAGTAATTGCCTATTTAATTGGTAGTATTAATTTTTCAATTATTATCAGCAAGAAAAAGGCTGGCTTTGATATTAGAGAAAAGGGAAGCGGAAATGCAGGAAGCACTAATGTTTTAAGAGCAGTGGGAAAGGGTGCTGCAGCTCTCACTTTAGTATGTGATATTTTAAAAGGTGTTGTTTCTATTTTAATTGCTTTATTAGTAGGTAACATTGTAAAAGGATTAGATAACAGCTTGTTAGTACAGTTAGCAGGAATTTTTGTTATTGTAGGTCACACTTTTCCAGTTTTCTTCGGTTTTAAAGGTGGAAAGGGTGTAGCAACTTCTTTAGGAGTACTTTTGATGACAAACTGGCAAATTGGATTAATTTGCTTGGTGTTTGCTTTACTATTAATGGTACTTACACAAATGGTTTCTGTAGGCTCTATTGCAGCAGCAATCTTATTTCCAGTACTTGTTGCTTTTATGAATCAACATTTTATTGTAGCTGCGAGTCATTGGCACTATATGATCTACAGCATTATCATTGCTTTACTAGTTATTTTTAAT
>JAFVBS010000023.1 GCA_017479865.1 Clostridia bacterium | reverse complement strand
TTTTCTTGGAATATACCTAAATTTTACACCAAAAACTTGATAAAATCAAGTTTTTGGCATTGATTTTTACCCTAGAAATTGCATTTAATCGTAAACTTGTATTTACTTTTACATAATTGCATTTACTTTGTTAATTGACGAGAAATTTCACTAAAGTATTCATAAATGCGGTTGATTAGTTCTTGTTTTACCTCCTCAATAGTCATTCCCTCTACTTGTGCTCCCGCCAAGGTAATATGTCCCCCACCTCCGTAGCTTTTCTAAAATAACTTGTACATTAATATCACCAAGGGATCTACCACTAATGCATATTTTTTCTCCTAGTTTTCCAATCACAAATGAAGCTGTAATATCACTAATCGTCAATAATTCATCTGCCGCTTTTGCACAGACAATATTAGCATCTTTATCCGTTTCTTCATAAAGAGAAATTGCAATGGTATCATTGAGCATTTCTGCTCCTTCAACAATTTTAGAAATTTTGTTATAAGTTTTTAAATCACTTTGAAACCATTTTTTTACTTTAATAATATCGACACCACATCTTCTTAAGTAAGCTGCAGCTTCAAAGGTTCTTACCCCTGTTTTAAAGGTAAAGTTTTTGGTGTCCATCATAATGCCTCCATACAAAGCTTCTGCTTCTAGCTCTGTCAGTTCTATGTCATTCTTTGCATATTCTAAAATTTCTGTCACTAGTTCACATGCTGAGGAAGCATATACTTCATGGAAGGTAAGAATTGGTTCTTCAATACAATCAGGACTTTTTCGATGGTGGTCAATAATGACAATTTTATTAGTTTTCTCTAATAATTCTGGTACTTCTACATAAGTTTTTTTATGGGTGTCCACAACCACAAGCAGTGTTTCAGGCGTTATTTTAGATATTGCCTCTGCTTTATTAATGATTGCCTCTTCATATTCTTTTTCCTGCTTTGCTGTTTCTACAAAGTTTTCTAAACTAATTCCTATAGAATTGTTTACAATATAGGTCTCCACTCCTAAATTTTTAGCAAAGCGATAAATTCCCATGCTTGCTCCCATGGAATCAATATCTCCGTTGATATGCCCCATAATCATCACATTTTTAGCTTCTAAAATTAGTTCCTCTAAAGCATGTGACACGATTCTCGCTTTCACTTTGGTTCTCTTTTCTAGTTCTTGTGTTCTGCCACCAAAGAAATTGTATTTGCCATTTTCTCGGACAACAGCTTGGTCTCCCCCTCTGCCTAGTACAATTTCTAATCCTGCTTGTGCAGATTTATATTTTTGGTAATTAGATGATCCTTCATTGGAAGAGGAAATACTTAATGTAATTTGCACCTTGTTAGATAATTCTAATTCCTTAATGGTATCTAATATATTAAATTTTGTATTTTCTATCTCTTCTAAATGTCGTTGTTCAAAAACGCACACAAAGGTATCCCTTTCTGTTTTTACTACCAATCCTTCAAAAGTAGTCGCCCAGTCATAAATGCTTTTCTCAATTGTCGCAATGAGTTGTGGCTTTTTGTCATCTTCTATTCTTTGAATAATCTCTTCGTAATTGTCAATCATAATAATGCTAACGCAAATTTGTGAACCAGCATATTTTTCTTCTAATGCCACTCTCTCTGTTTCATTTAGAAAATAGAGAGTTACCATATATTCTTCTTTTGATTTAGTGTATTTCCCTAAAATGCTATAAACTTGATTGCCAATTTCTAATTTTTTATCTACCTCTTTATTTTCGTCCTCTTCGTTGTTTTCAATTTCTAATTTGATTTGCTTTAATAAGTCATTTAAGGTATTTCCAATATCCACATTTGCAAATTCTTTTTCAAACACATTACTTTTCCAAATAATATTTCCATTGGTTTCTGCTATGACAAGCGGAAAAGGTGAATTAATTAAAGTGTTTTTGGCAGCCTTGTCCATGCTAAAAGTAAGTTCCTGAATATGCTGTGAGAGTTCTGTTTTTCTTTTGTTATTGCTCCAATAAGCATATAGTAAAATAGCAACGTAAACTAGAATAGCAGGAATACGATACCTTGTGTCATAAATACAAATAATGAGTAATAAGATTGCAATGATGACAAGATAAAATTTTGTTTTTGAAATAAGTCTTTCGAATATTTTTTTATTCTTATTATTTGGCATGAAAGCCTCCTTTTATCATCGATACTACTATTTTACTCTTTTTTTTGCCACTTGTCAATTTTGACAAAAACATTTTTAAAAGCCAACCTTCTTTTAGGGACACCTTCCAAAAGCAGGTTAAAAGGTGGCTTCCTTTTGAAACCACCTTTTGAGTTAGTTATTCTTATTCGCTAACAGCTTCTTCGTTCTCTTCCGTATTAATGTGAGTGTTTTTGTATGCTGGAAGTCCAGTTCCTGCTGGAATTAATTTACCAATAATAACATTTTCTTTTAGGCCAATTAATTCATCTACCTTACCTTTGACAGCGGCTTCTGTTAATACTCTTGTTGTTTCTTGGAAAGATGCAGCTGATAAAAAGCTTTCTGTTGCGAGTGACGCTTTAGTAATACCTAGTAAGACACGTTTTGCTGTTGCAGGACGTTTTCCTTCTGCTAGCATTTGTTCATTCTTTTCTTCAAATTCATGAATATCTACCAATGAACCTGCAAACATATCGGTATCGCCATTGTCCTCAATTCTTACCCTCTTAAGCATTTGTCTACCAATTACCTCAATGTGTTTATCATTGATATCAACACCTTGGTTACGGTATACTTTTTGAACCTCTTGTACTAAGTATTCATATACTCCCTCAGGTCCTTTAATTGCTAAAATTTCACTTGGATTGATAGAACCTTCAATTAAAGCATCTCCTGCTTTGACGAAGTCCCCATCTTTGACACGTAGCTTTGAACCAAATGGAATAGTATATGTTTTTGAATTATCATCAGAAGTAACGATAATTTCCTTTTTCTTTTTATCGTCAGAGATTTTAACCTTACCATCAATTTCAGTAATAATTGCTAATCCCTTTGGTTTACGAGCTTCAAATAGCTCCTCAACTCTAGGAAGACCTTGTGTAATATCGGCAACACCAGCGACACCACCAGAGTGAATAGTTCTCATGGTAAGCTGTGTACCAGGCTCACCAATAGATTGTGCGGCAATAATACCAACTGATTCGCCAATATTTACTTCATCACGCGTTGCTAATCCCATGCCATAGCACTTGCAACATACGCCATGCTTTGTTTTGCAGCCCAATACAGAACGTACTTTGACACTTTCTATGCCAGCTGCTACAATTTTATCAGCAATTGCTTCCGTAATCATGGTATCGGTATCAATAATTACTTCCTTGGTAGTTGGATCAATAATGTCTTCTAATGGATAGCGTCCTACTAATCTTTCTGATAATTTTTCGATGATTTGGTTACCATCTTTAATATCGGTAACTATAATGCCTTCATCTGTTCCACAATCATGCTCTCTTACAATAATATCTTGAGAAACATCTACAAGTCTTCTTGTTAAGTAACCAGAGTCTGCTGTTCTTAAAGCAGTATCTGCTAAGCCCTTTCTAGCACCATGGGCAGAAATAAAGTATTCTAGAGCATCAAGTCCCTCTCTAAATGATGAAGTAATAGGAATTTCAACTGTTTTACCTGTTGTACTTGCCATTAATCCACGCATACCTGCAATTTGTCTTAATTGGTTGACGTTACCTCTGGCTCCAGATTGACTCATCATATAAACTGGGTTTAAATCTTCAAAATTGTTTTTCATTGCTTCTGTTACGTCATCTGTTGCTTTTTCCCAAATTCTAATAACCGAATTATAACGTTCATCGTTGGTAATTAAACCACGTTTATATTGTTTTAATACGTTGTTTACCTCTTCATTAGCATCTGCTAGAATTTGTTTTTTTGCTTCTGGCACTTTAACATCTTCAACAGATACGGTAATACCTGCTGTTGTAGAATGCTTGAATCCCATTGATTTGATATAGTCTAATAATTCTGCTGTTGCACTTAAACCATTGCTATTAATTGATTTTGCAATAATTTTTCCTAAGTTTTTCTTAGAAACAGCAAAGTTAATTTCTGGTTCAAAAAGATTGTCCGGGTTACTTCTATCAACAAATCCTAAATTTTGTGGAATTCCTTCGTTATAAATCAATCGTCCTACTGTTGTTTCTACCTTACGTGTCTCGTACTTTCCATCAATTTCTTTTTGAATTCTTACAAAAATTTTAGCATGTAGTCCTAAATCATGGTTGACATAGGCAATTACTGCCTCCTCTGGTGAAGAAAAATAGTTTCCTTCTCCTTGTTCTCCTGCCACTTCCATAGTTAAGTAATAGCTACCTAAAATCATATCTTGTGTTGGTACTGTTACTGGTTTACCATCTTGTGGTTTTAGCAAGTTATTTACTGAAAGCATTAAATATCTTGCCTCTGCTTGTGCTTCTGGTGATAGTGGTAAGTGAATAGCCATTTGGTCACCGTCGAAGTCAGCATTAAATGCGGTACATACTAATGGATGTAATTTGATGGCCCTACCTTCTACTAACACTGGTTCAAACGCCTGAATACCAAGTCTGTGAAGTGTTGGAGCACGGTTTAACAATACAGGATGGTCTTTGATAACTTCTTCAAGGATGTCCCATACTTCCGGTCTTAATCTTTCCACCATTCTTTTTGCATTTTTAATATTATGTGCTAGTCCCCTTCCTACTAATTCCTTCATAACAAAAGGCTTAAATAATTCAACTGCCATTTCTTTTGGCACACCGCATTGATATAGTTTAAGTTCTGGTCCTACAACGATAACAGAACGTCCTGAGTAGTCAACACGTTTTCCAAGTAAGTTTTGACGGAATCTACCTTGTTTTCCTTTTAATAAATCTGATAATGATTTTAAAGGCCTATTTCCGGCGCCAGTAACTGGCCTTCCGCGTCTTCCATTATCAATTAAAGCATCAACCGCCTCTTGTAAAATTCTTTTTTCGTTACGGACAATAATTTCTGGAGCGCCTAACTCTAATAATCTTTTTAAACGATTATTTCTGTTAATGACTCTCCTGTATAAATCATTTAGGTCTGATGTTGCAAATCTACCACCATCTAATTGTACCATTGGTCTTAAATCTGGTGGAATAACTGGAACAACATTCATCACCATCCACTCAGGACGATTACCCGATAATCTGAAAGATTCTACGGTATCTAAACGTTTTATGATTTTTGCCTTTTTTTGTTCACTTGCTTTTTCCAATTCTTTTTTGAGCTTTTCTGCTAATTTTTCTACATCAATTTCAGCCAACAATTCATAAATTGCTTCAGCCCCCATTTTGGCTCTAAAAGATCCTCTACCATATTTTTCTTCGCTATCGTGGTATTCTTTTTCAGTTAATACTTGGCATTTTTCTAATCCGCTAGTTCCTTTGTCAGTAACAATGTATGATGCAAAATAAATAACTTTTTCTAGGTTTCTTGGAGATACATCAAGCATTAAAGCAATTCTACTTGGAATTCCTTTGAAATACCAAATATGTGCTACTGGAGCTGCTAGCTCAATGTGCCCCATTCTTTCACGTCTTACTTTAGATTTGGTAACTTCTACACCACATCTATCGCAGACAATTCCTTTATATCTTACCCTTTTATATTTTCCACAATGGCATTCCCAGTCTTTGGTTGGTCCGAAAATTCTTTCACAAAATAGACCATCTTTTTCTGGTTTTAACGTCCTATAGTTAATGGTTTCTGGTTTTTTTACTTCCCCTTTTGACCATTCTCTAACTTTTTCATCAGATGCTAAACCGATTTTTAATTTGTTAAAAACTTCTAATTCGTCCACTTTTTAGCCCCCTACTTTTTTCATTTTTTGATGAGCTTACCCTTTTCTCATCCTTCGGATTTTTCATTATACTCGAAGCACCTAATTTCCACCGCTGCACAATTTCTTTTGTCATTATTTGCCTTAGTATCATGAAGGCTATTTAATTAATTTTTTAAAATAATCTTACAAAAAAAACAATAGTTAATGTCACAAGTACACATGATTTATGAAATGACGAATGCGATTGAAACAAGGGTGAATTGGTATTCTTAGCTAAAACGCAGCATGAGGGTGCAAGTTTCTTGGAGAGGCTCATGCAAGTTTTAGCATAGAATACCAATGAGCGTTTCATGAGCCGAGGAATGCAATAAATCATGTGTACTTGTGGTTTTAAAACTAACGGTTGTATCATTATTTTAAAGAGAGTTCTTGTCTTTTCATTCGTTCCAACTATTCATCAAGAAGGTCTTGGTCGTTTAGAAGATTATCTTCTCCCAAGTCCGTGTCATTAAGTATAGCTTCTTCATCATCAAATTCATCTAATAACGCTTCATCATCGTCTAAACTTTCGTCTTCTTCATCTAGTAGGTCAATTCCATCTTCTGAATAGCCATCTTCTAATTCATCAGGATTGATGACATTTTCCTCTTCCTCTGCCTCAAATTTTTTGCTATCTTCAATGCTATTGAAATCAATACCATCTTCAATGTTCTCCTTGAGTTCTAACTCTTGGTCGTCTTCAGAAAGAAGTCTGACATCTAGACCTAAAGATTGAAGTTCTTTGATTAATACTTTAAATCCTTCTGGTACTCCTGGTTCTGGTACATTTTCACCTTTGACAATCGCTTCATATGTTTTTACACGTCCTACAACATCATCAGATTTAACAGTCAACATTTCTTGTAATGTGTAAGCTGCGCCATAAGCCTCTAATGCCCAAACCTCCATCTCTCCAAAACGCTGTCCACCAAATTGTGCTTTACCACCTAAAGGTTGTTGTGTAACTAGTGAGTATGGTCCCGTTGAACGAGCATGGATTTTGTCATCTACTAAATGGTGTAATTTTAACATGTACATAACGCCCACAGTAATTGGGTGGTCAAAGGCTTCACCTGTTCTTCCATCATAGACTACTGTTTTTCCATCTTCGCGAAGTCCAGCTTTCTTTAATAGCTCTTGAATTTCACTATCAGTTGCGCCATCAAATACTGGGGTAGCAACTTTCCATCCAAGTGCTCTTGCTGCCATACCTAAGTGAACCTCTAATACTTGACCCAAGTTCATACGTGAAGGTACGCCCAATGGGTTTAATACAATATCAACAGGTGTTCCATCTGGTAAGAATGGCATGTCTTCTTCTGGTAGAATACGAGAAATAACACCCTTGTTACCATGACGTCCAGACATTTTATCTCCAACAGAGATTTTTCTCTTGGTTGCAATATAGCAACGAATGACTTGATTTACTCCTGGAGCTAATTCATCAGAGTTATCTCTTGTAAAGATTTTAACATCAACAATTGTTCCAGCCTCTCCATGAGGAACACGTAGTGAAGTATCTCTTACTTCTCTTGCCTTTTCTCCAAAGATAGCACGAAGTAATCTTTCTTCTGCAGTTAGTTCTGTTTATCCTTTTGGAGTTACTTTACCAACTAAAATATCTCCTGGCCTTACCTCTGCACCAATGCGAATAATTCCGTTTTCATCTAGGTCTTTTAAGCTGTCATCACCTACGTTTGGAATATCTCTTGTGATTTCTTCTGGACCTAATTTAGTATCACGGCATTCGCAATCATATTCTTCAATATGAATAGAAGTATAAACATCTTCTTTGACTAATCTTTCACTAATTAATACAGCATCCTCGTAGTTGTAACCTTCCCAAGTAGTAAAAGCAATTAATACGTTTCTTCCTAAAGCCATTTCGCCATTTTTGGTAGAAGGTCCATCGGCAATTAATTCTCCTGCTTTTACTTTTTCTCCTACTGCCACTACTGGTCTTTGGTTAATACATGTTCCACCATTGGTACGTTTGAATTTTCTTAAGTGATAAATATCCAATCCGTCTTTTTTGTTACGAATTTGAATTTCTTCACCTGTTACTTTTTCTACAACACCATCATTGGTTGCCATGACAGTAATTCCAGAATCTTTAGCAGCTCTGTATTCAATACCTGTTCCTACAATTGGTGCCTCAGGCACTAATAATGGCACAGCTTGACGTTGCATGTTAGCACCCATTAAAGAACGCTTTGCATCATCATGCTCTAAGAATGGAATCATAGCAGCAGCAACAGATACTAATTGCTTTGGTGATACATCTACGAAATCAACTTGATTTTTATCTACCAAGGTAATTTCTTCTCTGTGACGTACACGAATTCTATCATTAACGAACTTGCCTTCTTCATCAACTGGTTCAGAAGCTTGTGCAATAATATATTTGTCTTCCTCATCTGCCGGCATGTAAACTACTTCATCTGTTACTTTTCCTGTTTCGTGGTCTACTTTTCTATATGGTGTTTCGATGAATCCGTATTCATTAATAATTGCAAATGATGAAAGTGCTGAAATTAATCCTACGTTTGGTCCTTCTGGTGACTCAATAGGGCACAATCTTCCATAGTGAGTATAGTGAATATCACGAACCTCAAATCCTGCTCTTTCACGAGAAAGTCCACCAGGTCCTAATGCTGAAATTCTTCTTTTATGTGTTAATTCTGAAAGTGGATTTGTTTGATCCATGAATTGGGAAAGTTGTGAACTTCCAAAGAATTCACGAATGGATGAAGTAATTGGCTTTGTGTTAATCAATGTTTGTGGGGTAATTACGTCTAAGTCTTGAATGGTCATCCTTTCACGAACAACTCTTTCTAGTCTTGTTAAACCAATTCTAAATTGATTTTGTAATAATTCTCCTACACAACGAATACGTCTATTTCCTAAGTGGTCGATATCATCTATTTTTCCTATTTCATGATCTAAATTTAATAAGTAATTAATAGAAGCAATAATATCTTCGTTCGTAATGTGCTTTGGAATCAACTCATCTAATCTTTCTTTAATGGCATCATGTAATTCCTTTTCGTCCGTTACATCCATGATTGATTTTAAAGTAATATAGTTGACATTTTCTTTAATATGTAAGTCACTAACATCTACATTTGGTAAAAACTCATGAATATTGACTGTTCCATTTCCAATGACTCTTACTTTTTGATCATTCACTTTGACATCAACAATATTAATTCCGCTATTTTGGATAGCTTCTGCTACTTCTTCTGAAATAACGCTGTCCTTTTCTACTAATACTTCGCCTGTTTCTGGGTTGGCAATTGTTTCAAATGCTACTTGACCTTGAATACGAGATGCTAATCCTAATTTTTTATTAAATTTGTATCTTCCTACTTTTGCTAAGTCATATCGTCTGCTATCAAAAAATAAACTATTGAATAAATTTCTAGCAGCATCTACAGTAGGGAGCTCTCCTGGCCTTAATTTTTTGTAAATTTCAATCAATGCTTCATCTTGAGTTTTAATTGGGTCTTTTTGGATCGTTGATTGTAATTTTGGTTCGTCTCCAAATAGTTCCATCATTTGTTCATCAGTTTGAATACCAATGGCTCTTAATAATGAAGTTACTGGAATTTTTCTTGTTCTATCCACTCTAGCATAGAATACATCATTTCCATCTGTTTCGTATTCAATCCAAGCGCCACGAAGAGGCATAACAGTAGAAGTATAAATTTTTCTTCCTGTTTTGGTATCAAACTCCGTAGCATAATACGCCCCTGGTGAACGTACTAACTGGCTAACAACAACTCTTTCTGCACCATTAATAATAAAAGTACCACTTTCTGTCATTAATGGAAAATCGCCAAGATAAATTTCTTGTTCTTTAATTTCACCTGTTTCACGATTGATGAGTCTTACTTTCACGTGCAATCTAGTGGAATATGTTGCATCACGTTCTTTGGCTTCTTCTAATGTGTATTTTGTTTTTTCCTCCATGTAATAATCTAAGAATTCAAGTACTAGGTTTCCAGAATAGTCAATGATTGGTGAAACATCTCTTAATACTTCACCAAGACCTTCTTCGATAAACCAGTCATAGGAATCTTTTTGAACCTTAATTAAGTTTGGCATTTCGATTGAATCGCCGATTTTTGCAAAAGTTTTACGAGTACATTTCTCGTGTTTAATATCTTTTACCAAAAAAATCACCCCTAAAAAATATTAAGCAGAAAAAAATATTATATATTGAGTTTAAAATAAAGTCCTTCTTGTCATCAAAAAGTTATTTACAAAATAGACATTTCCTGCTTCTAAAAATGCTTTCTTTCGTAATGCTTTTTGACGCAATTCCTCTTTATTTTAAATTAACATAATCAAATTTTAAAGACAACAGGAAACCAGCTGGTAATTTTTTTTTGCATTTTTACCAACTAGTTTTCTTTTGTTTATTTACAAAATGGTACAAAATTTCACATTTAACATACTTTTAATAGTATAGCATTTTTATGGACTACCTGTCAATTGTTTTGGGAAATTTTTCTTAATTTTGAAATTCTACTAGACAATTGCTAGCATATTATAGTAAAATAGCAACGATAATAAACTATGGAAGGATTTAATGCAATGTCTTTATTGGTAAAATATTTAATTACTTTTTTGGTTGGAATGGTTCCTGTGATTGAACTAAGGGGAGCAATTCCGATCGGTGTAGGGTTAGGGCTCTCCTATTTTGAAGCCTTTATTTGTAGCTTTTTAGGAAACATTGTGCCAATTTATTTTATTGTAAAATTTGCTGGACCTTTATTTGATTTTTTCGGCAGATGGAAACCTTTTAAAAAAATTATTGATTTTGCTACCGATCGTGCCACAAAAAAAATTGAAGAAACTCCTAGATTGCAAACGTATACCGCATTTGCCTTATGGCTGTTTGTTGCCATTCCCATTCCTGGAACAGGTGCATGGGTTGGCTCTTTGATTGCTAACTTTTTAAACTTGCCACCGAAAAAAGCAATTCCTCCAATTGTGCTTGGCGTTTTAACTGCCGGAATTATTGTACTTGCACTTACCGCAGGTGCCAAAGGTGGATTAGAATATATTTTTTCGCGTACAGTGAGTTAAAAAACATAGCATTGATTAATGTAATAAAAATGGTAATAGAAATTTTTACCATTTTTTATTTTTACCCCTTGTGTTATTTTTTTCATCATGATATAATGGCAATGGCTTTAAGAAAAGCTTAAATGAATTTAATTATTTAGTAGACTATTTCCTTTTTTATTTTGATAAAAAGTCAATGTGTCAAAAGATATTAAATGTCAAAATTAAAAAGGAGGTAATTTTCAATGGCAGACAAAACTTTAACCTGCAAAGATTGCGGTGCTGAATTTGTTTTTACAGAGGGTGAACAACAATTTTATGCTGAAAAAGGGTTCACAAATGAACCACAAAGATGTCCTGCTTGCAGAAAAGCAAGAAAAGAACAAAGAAGAAATAACAACTATAATAATTAGTTGAGTATGGAGGGGTTATCCCCTCTTTTTATTGGAAAAAAGTAAGATTTCTTAGCAATTTTGATTGCAATCCAAAATCTTACTTTTACATTTTTCTGTTTTTCACTATTTTTCTATGTCTTTAAAATTTAAGTTATCAATAGTGTTACTCATGTTTAACCAATTTTTCTATCGTCCTTATTTTGATGGCTATATTTTAATTTTGTTGCCATTCCTCCTCGAATATGTCTCTCCGCTTTATTTTCATCTAAAATTGTTCTTACCTCATGTGCTAATCCAGGGTTAATCTTTAGTAGTCTTTCACTTACGTCTTTGTGTACTGTGCTCTTGCTAATTCCAAATTTCTTGGCAGTTCCTCTTACGGTATCTTTGCTATCTATAATATAATGTGCTAGGCTGACAGCACGTTCTTCTATTGAAACGCTTCTCTCCAAATGAAAAACCCCCTTAAATACGCTGTTTTGTACATTGTATTCAAGGTGGGTTTGTATTAGAACAGTAGGCCAATAAATTTACTCAAAAATGATATGTAATGGTGATAACCCTTTTAGAGCTGTAATGACAGCCTTTTCCTTTTCCTCATTTTGCCCTGCAATTGCGTCTTTGCAATAAACCACTTTTTTACCCATATCAACTAAATCTAATACAGTTGATAGCACACAGCACTCGGCAACCACACCTGTAACATATATCACATCAAAATTACGCAATTTATCTAATAAACTGAGATTACTTAAGCTTGAATATTCTGATTTTGCAAACGAATTATCCTCTGTGATATATTTTTTTATTTCTTTTACATAGTCATTTAAATATTCATTCGAATTGATTGTAGCATATTTTTCATTATAATCTTTCCAAACTCCCTTAGGATTACTAGAAGCAATAAACTGTGTAAAAAATATTTGATCAGACGGAAACTCTTTTATTCTCTTTTCAATATTACATATAGCATTAAAAATTTCACGACATGCCCACTCATTTCCCGGCAAATAAGCATTTTGTAAATCTATTACTAATAACGCAGACTTTCTTTCCATTTCCTTATTCCTCCATTTGCTAATATTTATACCACAAATTTTCTTTTTCCTCAATGGAATTTTTCAAATTTTAACAATATTTGGCTTTTGCTAACATTTTGTATATTTTCTATGCTTTTTCGCATAATAAATATAGAAATCAAGTTAATATTAATATATTAATATTAACTTGATGGTGTCTGTGAAATTTAAGCAATCAATGCTATATATACTTTATAAATAACAAGTAATGGAGGGAAAATACTATGGCACTAGATTATACAATTATTGGTGAAAGATTAAAAAAGGCGAGAACAGACAAGAAAATGACACAAGAAAAGTTAGCAGAGAAGTTAGATGTTTCCATTGCATTCTTAAGTAGAATTGAAAGAGGAAATTCACATGTTAATTTAAAAAGATTAAGTCAAATTTGCGAAATTTTAGGTGTATCAGAAGGTTACATTCTGAATGGTGTTTCTAGTAGTTCTAGCAACTATTTGGCTTCTGAATTTAACGACATTTTAAATGCAGTTTCCCCTGAAAAGCAGAAATTGATTTACAAAATTGCCAAGGTAATTAGTGAAGAAGAATAGACTTGAACAGGAAAAAGGGATAGTTTTCTTTTACGCAAGATAATGTGGAGAAAGAGATTGTCCCTTTTTTTATTTTTTCAATATTTTCTCCAAGAATCTTGTGAAATATGATACAAGATGGTATAATTATAAATATGCGTATTTTTAGTAAATACGGAATAAAAAACTATTTTAATAAGGAGGCAAACTAATGAATTTTAAACAATGGGAAGGATTTAATCCTCAAGGAGAATGGACAAAAGAAATTGATGTAAGAGGCTTTATTCAGGCAAACTACACTCCATATGAAGGGGATAGCAGTTTTTTAAGTCCAGCCACTGAAAAAACAAAAAAATTATGGAATGAAGTATTAGAACTTTACAAAAAAGAAAGAGAGAATGGCGATGTATTAGATGTTGACACAAAAACTCCATCTGGAATTAACCGTTATGCTCCAGGATATATTGATCAAAACTTAGAAGAAATTGTAGGTCTTCAAACCGATGGGCCTTTAAAAAGAGCAATTATGCCAAATGGTGGTATTCGTATTGTTGAAAAATCTTGTGAAAGTTATGGCTACAAAGTAGACGAAGAAATTGCTCACATTTATCATGACCTTAGAAGAACTCACAATGATGGTGTATTTGCTGTATATACTCCAGACATTAGGGCTGCTAGAAGCTCTCATTTAATTACAGGACTTCCTGATGGCTATGGTCGTGGAAGAATTATTGGTGATTATAGAAGAGTTGCACTTTATGGTGTAGATGCTTTAATTGCTGAAAAACAAGAGGAACTATCTATTGTTGATTCTGACGAAATGACTGAAACCATGATTCGTCAAAGAGAAGAAATTCATGACCAAATCGATGCTTTAAATCAATTAAAAGAAATGGCTCAAAGTTATGGATTTGATATATCAAAACCTGCTGAGACAGCAAAAGAGGCCTTCCAATGGTTGTATTTTGGCTATTTAGCAGCAATTAAAGATCAAAATGGTGCTGCTATGAGTTTAGGTAGAACTTCTACCTTCTTAGATATTTATATTGAAAGAGATATTAAAAATGGTATTTTAACTGAAGAACAAGCACAAGAATTAATGGATCATTTTGTCATGAAATTAAGAATGGTTCGCTTCTTAAGAGCCCCTGAATATAATAGCCTATTTAGTGGTGACCCAGTTTGGGTAACAGAAAGCATTGGTGGTATGGGAATTGATGGTAGAACTTTGGTAACCAAAAATAGCTTTAGAGTACTACACACTTTAGTTAACTTAGGTCCTGCTCCAGAGCCAAACTTAACGGTATTATGGTCAAAAAATTTGCCAGAGGGATTTAAAAAATTCTGTGCCGATATTTCTATTAAAACATCTTCAATTCAATATGAAAATGATGATTTAATGAGAGTAACTCTTGGCGATGATTATGGAATTGCTTGCTGTGTATCTGCTATGAAAATTGGTAAACAAATGCAGTTCTTTGGTGCAAGAGCAAACTTAGCAAAGACATTGTTATATGCTATTAATGGTGGTAGAGATGAAAAGAGCGGAAAACAAATTACTCCAAAATTTGCGCCGATTACTTCTGAATATTTAGACTACGATGAAGTAATGGAAAAATTTGATACCATGATGGAATATGTAGCCAAAACATATATTAAAGCTCTAAACATGATTCATTATATGCATGATAAATATTCTTATGAAGCATTAGAAATGGCACTTCATGATAAAGAAAGAAATATTCTAAGAACTATGGCTTGTGGTATTGCAGGCTTGTCAGTGGTAGCTGATTCTCTATCTGCTATTAAATATGCCAAAGTCAAAGTTATTCGTGATGAAACTGGATTAGCTGTTGACTACCAAGTAGAAGGAGATTTTCCTAAATACGGAAATGACGATGAAAGAGTTGATGATATTGCTGTTAATATCGTTAAAACCTTTATGAAAAAGCTAGAAAAACATCATACTTACAAGAATTCAAGAGCAACATTATCTATTTTAACCATTACTTCTAATGTTGTATATGGTAAAAATACTGGTAGCACCCCAGATGGTAGAAAAGATGGCGAACCTTTTGGTCCTGGTGCTAATCCTCTTCACGGAAGAGATGTCAATGGTGCTTTAGCCGTTATGAATACCATTGCAAAACTTCCATATGAGTACTCAGAAGATGGTATTTCATATACCTTCTCAATTACTCCTGGTACGCTTGGAAAAGATGATGAAACAAAAGTTAATAACTTAGTAAGTATGCTTGATGGTTTCTTTATTCAAACAGGTCATCACATTAATGTAAACGTATTTGATCGTAGCTTATTAATGGACGCTATGGATCATCCAGAAAAATATCCACAATTAACCATTCGTGTATCTGGCTATGCTGTTAACTTTACTAAATTAACAAGAGAACAACAATTAGATGTTATTAATAGAACCATTCATGAGAAAATCTAAGATTTAAAGAATGTTACAATCGTTGGTTTTACAATTATGCTTTCTTGTAACATTTTTTGTTCTTATATTAATATAGGAGTAAGCTATGGAAGAAATAAAAGGACGAGTTCATTCATTTGAATCTTTTGGAACAGTTGACGGACCTGGTATCAGGTTCGTTGTGTTTATGCAAGGCTGTCATTTAAAGTGCAAATATTGCCATAACAGAGACACTTGGAGTACATGTGCCGGAACTTTATATACAGCTGATGAAATTGTAACAAAACATGTTGAAAAATATAAAAATTACTTTATGCCTTCTGGTGGAGGGGTTACCATTAGTGGCGGTGAACCTCTTCTTCAGCTTCCTTTTTTGCTGATTTTAGTAGCAGAGTTAAAGCAACATGGCATTCATGTAGCCATTGATACTTCTGGCAATTTTTCCCTAAATGATGCTATGAAACAATTAATTGATATGGTGGATTTATTTTTATTAGATATTAAATGTATTAATGATGAAATCTGCAAAGATTTGACTGGCGTTTCGAACAAAAATGAACTTGCCTTTGCAAAGTACCTAAGTGATATTGGTAAGCCTATGTGGATTAGGCAAGTGCTAGTTCCTGGCATTACTGATCAAGAACAGGATTTATTGCAATTAAAAGAATTTTTATCAACATTAAAAACTGTAGAAAAAGTAGAAATTTTGCCTTACCATGATGCGGGTAGATTTAAGTGGGAAGAATTAGGGCTTGAATATCCCCTAGATGGCGTTCATACGGCAACTGCAGAAGATGTGAAAAGAGCAAAAGAAATTTTAAAAATTTAACAAATAGAAAGCCTTTTAGCAATTAGCTAAAAGGCTTTTTATCTGTTGAAATCTTCCCCTTTTATTCTTTTATCTTACTCTTTAATCCAAATGTAATGAAATAGATTACTCCCGAAATAAGCACAATCATTGGACCTGTTGGAATATTCCAGTAGTAAGAACAAATGAGTCCTGTAATTCCTGAAAATAATGAAAAGATAATAGAAAATAAATGATAACTTCTCATACTTTTAGCAATATTTCGACTAGAGGCCGCTGGCAAAATAAGTAGTGAGTTAATCAGTAATATACCAATCCAACGAATGGAAATCATGACAATAATGGCAATGAGAACAACGAAGATGTTATCCATAAGCTTGGTATTAATTCCTCTACTTTTTGCTAAAGTAGGATTGATACTTGTAATATGTAATTGATTAAATGAAAAATGCCAAAATACCAAAACAGCAATTAAGCAAAGCAATAAATACCCAATTTCTGTTGGTGTAATGCTTAGAAGGTCTCCCACTAAATAGCTAGAATATTTATTAAAATTTCCGCTCTGTGCTAAAATTGCTAATCCTAAAGCAATAGCAATGGAAGAAAATACACTAATAATGGTATCTGCCCCATAGCTTGTTTTATTTTTCACATAATTTAATAACAAGGCAAAAGCCATTGCAAAGAAAATCATGGAGAGGTTCATATTAGAAATTCCGTAGTAGCATACCAATTGCAATTCCTGTCAAGGCAGAATGACCTAATGCGTCAGAAAAGAAAGCCATTTTGTTGTTTACAATCATCGTTCCCAAAATTGCAAAAATTGGCGATACAAGAACGATGGCAATTAATGCATTTTTCATAAATGCATAGTTGATAAATTCAAAGGGTAATATTGTTTCTAATACACTATAAATTGCTTCCATTTTTCTCCCTCCTTTTTGCTAAATCTCCCCAAAATATCTTTGAAACTCTAAACTGTGAAATACCTCATCCGGTGTTCCTTCTTTGATGACTTCTTTATCCAATAAAATAATTTTATCGGCATATTGTTTTACCAAATCTAAATCATGTGACACAAGTAAGATAGACATATCATATTTGTTTTTTAACTCATTTACTAATTCATAAAAATCCCTTGTTCCATTTTTATCAATCCCAGATACAGGTTCATCCAAAATTAGTAAATTTGGTGTAGGCTTTGTCGCAATGCTCAAAAGAACTCTCTGCAATTCTCCTCCTGATAGGTCACCAATGCTCTTATCAATTAATTTCTCTGCTCCAAATAGTTTTAAATGCTCCTTGATTTCTTGATATGCCTTAGGGTCCTTTTTCCAATAAACCGGCACATACGAAATACAAGAAGCAAACATGTCATACACAGTGGTTGGCATATGTTTTTCAATATTTAAATGTTGCGGTACATACCCTATTTTTATTTTTTTAGCGACATGCTCTTTCATGTCTGTAAAAGTAATATTTCCTGTATGCTCTACCTCTCCTAAAATTGCTTTTAATAAAGTAGACTTTCCTGCGCCATTTCTTCCAATGATAACAGTGAGTTGTCCACAATGGATATGAATATTGATGTTTTTAAGTACTACTTCTTTTCCGAATTTGACACTAATATTATTAATTTTCGTACAATGTAATCCGCATGCAGTATTTTCTTGTTCCATTGAGTTTCCTCCTTATTTTCAGTAGAAACGCTATAAAACATTAATAATGGATGGACTTCATTTTTATATCATTTCCACTCTATTTTATAGTTGTTGTAGTATGTTTAAGTTTTCTTTCATCGCATTTAAATATGCATCTTTGGTGAAATTTCCTGTGAGTCCCGAATCCAACGCAACAATTTTAGCACCTGTTTCATTTGCTAATGTTTGTGCATTTTTCAAACTATCTTCTTTATCAACTAAAATCATTTGCATATCTTCTTGTTTCATCATTTGAATTAAATTTTTTAATGTCTCCGCTGATAAGGTGCTCTCCTCATGATCCGTTTCTATCACGATTGCATTTAGTCCTACCTCATCTGCTAAATATGCCAAAGCTTCATTTAAACAAATAGCTTTTTTCCCCTTCACATTTTGCAAATTTGCTTCATATTGCGTTTTTAATTCTTTTAATCTCTTCAAATACTCTTTGCTATTTTGTTGATAAAGTTCTGCATTTTCCTCATTTGCCAGGCTTAATTTTTCTGTAATTACTTTGACTTGGCTCATATAATTGTCAAGGCTTGTCCAGATGTGAGGATTTACCTCATCATCTTCATTGATGGTATTTTGTACACCAATGCTACTGTCAATCACTGTTAATTTTGGATATGCGCTAATGATTTTATCATTAAAGCTTTCTAACTTTAGACCATTTTCAACAATTACATTTGCTTTCTCAATTTTTTTCATATCATTAGTGGTTAATGTATAATCATGTAAGCAGCCCACGTTGGTTTCTGTCATGTTTACCAATTCAATATTGTGTGCCCCTTCCGTAATGCTAGCAGTCATCACATAAATTGGGTAGAATGATGTCACAATTTTAAAATTCTGGTGCTGTTCTCTTTCCGGCTTATTTTTGTTTGCCATCACAATTCCCATAATAATTGCTAATGATACCAAAATAGCTAAAAAAATAGTAAGCGATTTTTTTTGCATTGAAATTTCCTCATTTCTCTTTTTTCGCTTACTATCATAACACGATATTCAATTTTTTTCAATCTCTAAAGCAGATAATTATTGAATCAAATAACCTGCTTTTGGAAGGTGTCCCCAAAAACCACCTCCCCAAAAACCTATTGCTCTTCCATATCTTCTGGTTCTGTTTCATCATATTCGTACTCATAAGTGATTGGTTCTTTTGGTATTCTGTTTCTTCTTGGTTTTGTTTTATTCACTACATTTTGGGCAGTATTAGTGTTTAATTCTTCCATTGTTTGTTTTAATTCTTTTTGTTGTCTTTCCTTTCTACGGTCTTCCTCTTTCTTTTCTTCTTTTTTATTTTGCATGTTTTTATTTAAGTAGCTATTTACCTTTTCCATCAAGTCTGGTACATAATCTAGTAACTTGTCAAAGCAAGAATTATGTTCTACTGGCAATAATTTTACCGTATTGGATTGTACTACTAAAAATGCAACTGGTGAAATAGAAACTCCTGCGCCGCTTCCTCCTCCAAATGGTAGGCGATATTGAATTGCCTCTTCTTTTTCCTTTTTACTATACTCATCAATGGTCTCTCCTTTAAATTCACTGCCACCTGAGGCAAAACCAAATCCCACTTTTGAAATAGGAATAATAATGATGTTGTTACTGGTTTCAATTGGTTCTCCCACAATAGTATTGACATCTACCATATCTTTAATGCTATCCATGGCTGTAGTCATAAGCCCCTCTATTGGATGTTCGTTCATTCAAATCACTTCTCCTTTTCTTTTTCTTTACGAAAGAATATATTGTATTGATAATATGTACCATTTTTACCTGAATTATACAATCAAATTGAATTTCATAAACATTCTGATTCTCGTAAAGAGGTATCAATTGGTAGTAATAATCTTTTTGTTTTCTTGAAACTGACATATGGGGTAGCAATATTGAAATGATTGATGCTAAGGTACCAATCACATATGCTGTTATCACAGCATTTTCTGTTCCTAACTTTAGTAACAAATTTAATTTTGCAATTTTGACTTGCAATTTTTTGAGTTCTTTTAAGTCACTCCAATGGAACTTCTCTTGTAGCTTGTTTATATCAATTTTTCGGCCTTTCATTTTTTGTTGCATTTTGCTAAGCTTTTCTTGATTAAAGCTAATAAAAAACCATGTAATTTTGTCAAAAGCCTTTAATGAAATGATAATTTTCATACTTTGATTGTCTATTCTCTTAATATTAGAACTTGCCATGTTTTTAACTTTTATATTGATAGTAGAGCTGATGAGCAAAATAGTTAACAACGTAAGTAAAATGACGATTCCTAACAAAATAAAAACTAATACCATGATAACCTCCTTTTTTGAAGTCATTTGGTATTAGTTTTTCCATTCTTATGAAATTTAAACAATTTTTATTGTTTAAAATATGTTTATTTCATATCGCTACAGAAATCCTTCCCCTATTATCAAATTCTTAGGCATTCCTGTTTGCTTTTTCTACAGTAATATCCCCAAAAGTTTCTTCCTGTTTGGTGATCACTTTACTTCTTCTAGACATTTCTAGTAATCCTGTAAACGCTGTAACTACCTCTTGTCTGTTGCATTTGTTTAAAGCGAATAATTTATTAAATACAAATTTTCGTTTGCGAATAAGTTCTTTAAACATTTCTTTTACTTTGCTTTCTACAGTGTAGGTATCTGTAATAGCTATTTTTTGAATGTTTTGTGCATTTTGATTGAGCTTTTGTGCATTTTTTTCTACCACTGCCTGATAAACTTCTGGAATGATTTCCTTGGTATAGCTCACTTCTAATTTTTGTTTTGGTAGTTCTACAACTTCTGGCTGCTTAAAAAATCGTTTGTTGTTTTCTTCATAGGCTTCTTTTAGTTTTGTTGTAATCTCTTTATATTTTTTGTATTCAATAATTCTTCTTAATAGTTCTTCCTCAGTTAGTTCCTTCTCGTCTTCTACCTCTTGTGGTAAAAGGTGTTTGGATTTTAAATAAATCAGTGCAGAGGCCATGACCAAAAACTCACTTGCAATTTCTAAGTTGAGCTCTTCCATTTGTTTTAAATACTCAATATATTGATCCGTAACTTCACTAATTTTGACATCACAAATATCCATTTTATTTTTGTCAATTAAATGGCATAGTAAATCTAATGGTCCTTCAAAATTTTGGGTTTTGATTTGATATTGATTTGTTTCTAAAGTTAGTATGCCCGGCATGGTTCTATTTCATCCTTTCAGTACCTTTTTTCTGGCAGATGATATATTGTTTTCATGTTATTATCTGCTTAAAAAAACTTATAAAATTTTATTTTCTTGAAAAGCCTGCTTAATAATATCAGACTGATAGCCTTTTTTATATAAATATATTTCAATCTGTTCTTGTTCCATTTGTGATTGCTTTTTTAAAATAATTTTTTTAGCACAATGTAGCTCATACTCTTCTAGTTCTTCCTGATGATTAGAAAAGTATGTATCAATCATATCACTTTTGATTCCTTTTGCATAGAGTTTATTACGCATTTCTTTTCTAGAAAGTGTATTAATGGCTAAAAATTCGTCAACTGCCCTTTTGATATAATTTTCATCATTGATATATCCATTTTCTTTTAAATTTTCGATGACATCTTCTAACAGATTTTCTTCAACAGAAGAAGAGAACTTCTGTCTTACTTCTGCTTCTGTTCTCTTCTTATATAAAATATATTTTAATAGTTTCGTTTTTACTTTGTCAAATTTTTCTAGCCTGCTACGCCCTTCTGTTTCTTCCTCAAGACTTTCCATGCGATATTTTTTGAAAAATTCTTCATCTACTTGTTTCATGAGTTGTTTCCTTTATCCTTATTTTGTTGCTCTAGCTCTTAGCTCTACTAAGCAACAATTATCTTATTCTTCATCAGGTTCAGTTTCTTGTTCCTTTGCTTCTTTTTCGTCTAATTCTTCGTCCCCAAGACTTTTTTCAAAAGCTGCTTGGTAGTTTTCCCTAATTTTGGTTTCTATTTCTTGTGCAATTTCAGGATTATCTAGTAGATATTTTTTAGCATTTTCTCTACCTTGACCAATTCTATCCCCATTATAGCTAAACCAAGAACCACTTTTTTCAATAATATCTAAATTAACTGCAATATCTAGAATATTTCCTTCTTTTGAGACGCCCTTTCCATAGATAATATCAAATTCTGCTTCTCTAAAAGGAGGAGCCACTTTATTTTTTACAATTTTCACTCTAGTACGGTTACCAATTACTTCTCCATCTTGCTTTAGGCTTTCAATTCTTCGAATATCTAGACGAACAGATGCATAGAATTTCAATGCCCTACCCCCTGGTGTTGTTTCTGGGTTTCCAAACATAATTCCTACTTTTTCTCTTAATTGGTTAATGAATACAATGACACACTTTGATTTGTTAATGACACCTGCTAGTTTTCTTAATGCTTGAGACATTAACCTTGCTTGTAGACCAACATGGGCATCTCCCATATCACCATCAATTTCTGCTTTTGGTACGAGTGCTGCTACAGAGTCCACTACAATAATATCTAATGCTCCACTTCTTACTAATGCTTCTGCAATTTCTAATGCTTGCTCACCTGTATCTGGTTGAGAAACAATTAAATTATCAATATCTACTCCTAAATGTTTTGCATACACAGGATCTAAGGCATGCTCTGCATCGATAAATGCTGCCTCTCCCCCCATGTTTTGTGCTTCTGCTATCATATGTAATGCGATAGTTGTTTTACCAGAAGATTCTGGTCCAAATACTTCTATAATTCTTCCTCTAGGAATTCCTCCAATGCCCAAAGCAATATCTAAGCTTAAAGCCCCTGTTGGAATAGCCTCTACATTCATGGCTGTAAAATCTCCTAATTTCATAACAGAACCTTTTCCAAATTGTTTTTCAATTTGACCAAGTGCTGCTTCTAATGCTTTTTTCTTTTCTGGATTTTCATTATTCATAATTTTTCCTCCTATTTGCTAAACGTATGTTTGTGTTTATTATATCTTATTTTATTTTTTTGTCAAGTGCTTTTTGAAATTTTTTATTGTTTATCTCTAAGTCAATAATATTCATGAATACTATTCTCATTGCCTATACCAGCCCGAAAACTGATAAAACAAACTATAATTATTCGGCTTCACATCTCCCATCAAGCTATAATTATAAATCACTGTATTTTTATTACGATATAGCCCGATGTATGGTATCTCGTTTTGGTAGATATCTAGAATTTTTTGATATTTTTCTTTTAATAATGATTCCTCTGTAATGTTTTGCACCTCATGAAGTAATAAGCTAATTTCTTCATTTTCAAAATTTGCTAAATTGCGTTCCCCAAAAAAAGTAGTCAAATCCGGACTATAAGAATTATAAATTCCCGTCAGTAGTAATTCATACTGGTGATTTTTTAAATATGCTTGATACGTATTTTCACTTACTTTTTGAATGGTAATTTGAATTCCTATTTTTTCTAATTGTTTTTTGATTTCTTCTGCCACCTTCACTCTTATTTCATCGCTACTCTTCACTGCCAATGTGAATTTTAATTGATGATTGGTCCCATTAATTCGTTTTTGCCATATACCGTGTTCATAACTCCATTCAGCATCCTTTAAAATTTTTTCTGCTATTTTTGTATCATTACCCTTTTGCAATTGTTTCGTATCAATCACATAACTACTATAGTCTAGTGGAAAATAAGCTGCATAGGCACTATTTTGAAATACAGTAGAAATGATTTCTTCTTGATTTATTGCATACGATAAGGCCTGTCTTACTTCTTGGTATTGTAATGTTTTATTCTGACAATTTAATGCTAGGTAATCATATTCTCGTCCTCGATATTCCTTTTTTTGATATCCCATACTACCAATATAGTCCTCTAATTTTTGATTGCTTGTTTGAAAAAAATCTACATTACCAATTTTAAAAGCGTTATATATCTCTCCCATATTTTCATATTTTGTAATGGAAATAGTCTTAATATTGGCATTTTGAGTATTCATATTTCGCCAATTTTCGTTTTTGGTCAATTCTATTTTGTCTTCTTCAAGCTTGCTAATTTTGTATTGCCCTGTTCCCAACGGAATTTGCTTGTCATCCTCTAGCGTTATATTTTCATACTGTGCTTTTGAGATGATTGGAAAAATAAGATAGTATTCAAAAAATGGAATTTCGTTGGTAAGTGTCATTTTTACTGTATGACTATCCACCACTTCTACTGTGCTAATTTCTTTTATATTTTCAACATAAATAGAGTTACTTTTTTGAAGAGTTTCAATCGTAAATTTTACATCTTCTGCAGTTAAAGGAGTTCCATCATGCCATTTTGCTGTTTCATTTAATTTAAAAACATAATTTTTTTCTCCTACTTTTGACCATTCTTTCGCAAGACAAGGAGCAATTCGATAGTCCTCTGAAATGGTAAGTAATGGTTCAAATATCAATTTGTCAATTTGAATAACATCTCTATTTTGTGTTAAAAAAGGATGAATATTATCAAATTGTGAAATACCTAATCTTAGGTTTGTAATCATAGTTACTTTTTGGTAATTAATTTCTGTATTTTCTGGTTGTTTCTGTTTTTTCTTTTGTACGATGAGGTACACAATTCCTCCTACAATGAGGAGTATGCATAATAATATTGCAATGGTTTTGAATTTTCTTTTCATTGTTTTCTCCTTGTACTGTAATATCATATAATATCTTGCTACTTTTTTCAAGACTAATTTGAAAATAGTACTAACACTTCAAAGTGCAGGCGACCAACAATCGCCACTATATGCCTTTTTCCCTGAAACAAGCACTTTTAAAACAAAAAAGCACAAAAATATAACCTTCTATATTTCTGTGCCCCTATTCATTTTTTATTTGTGTATCTCTCGAAACAATTACTTTCTAGATTCTACAATCAATTTAATTCCTGTTCTGTCTTCGCCTTCCACTTCTACTTCTGCAAATGCAGGAATACAAACTAAATCCACTCCTGCAGGTGCTACAAATCCTCTTGCAATGGCAATTGCCTTCACCGCTTGATTTAACGCTCCTGCCCCTATTGCCTGCATTTCTGCTTTACTCGATTCTTTTACCAAACCAGCAATTGCTCCTGCTACTGAATTTGGATTTGATTTTGATGAGATTTTTAAAATTTCCATTTTTTGCCTCCTATAATTTTATTTTTTTGTTTCGTGAACAGTTATATTTATAATATATTTATTCATTTTTGTCTAGTAGTTTTTGGTAAAAAGTGGAAAATTTCATCGCGTTTTTTCTGTTTTTTCGTCATTTGTCACAAAGATATTCTATTTACTTTTTCCGTTCGACAATTTTCGTCATTGATTTCAAAAATGCAACCATTTAGAATGCAATCTCCCTGTGCTAATTGATACCTTTCTGGTAAGGAGGTTTCAAACCTCTTAATCGAGGCTGCTATTTCCATACCAATAACCGATTGTTTAGGACCTGTCATTCCTAAATCTGTAATATAGCCAAGTCCATTTTGTGTAACTTCTTCATCAGCAGTTTGTACATGAGTATGTGTTCCAAACAACACATTGACTTTTCCATCTAAAAAATATTTCATAGCTATTTTTTCTGCTGTTGCTTCTGCATGAAAATCAATCACGATAATATCAGCTTGTTTTTGTAATTTTTCGACTAACTCTTTTGCTACCGTAAAAGGATTTTCAGATAAAACATTCATGTCGGTTCTTCCTATCAAGTCAATAACCGCTATTTTTTTGCTTTTGCAAGAATAAATGCTATATCCTTTTCCCACTACTCCTTTGGAATAATTGGCTGGTCTTAATAATTTTGGATGGTTAATAAAAGTAAAAATATCTTTTTTGGCCCAGGTATGATTTCCCATGGTCATGACATCAATATCTAACTTTAACAATTTATTAAATGTTTTAAAAGTAATTCCCATTCCTCCAGCAACATTTTCGCTATTGACAATCACAAAATCGATTTTTTGCTCTTCTTTGAGTTTTGGTAATTCCTGTTCTAACTTTTCTAAACCATTCTCCCCTACGATATCACCTATTGCTAATATTTTCACTTTTGTGTGCTCCCTTCTTTTTCTTTATCATACTACAGTTTCTTTGATGAAACAATACTTTGTAGCCAGGTTCACTTTCAATTTTCTAAGCATTCCGTCAAAATGTTTTCTAAATCTGTTGTATCCACAATAGATTTGATGCTTGCTTCTAAAATTTTTGCTGGTGCTATTTTTTTTAGGTTTAATTGATAGCCATTTTTGAGTGCTAACTGCCTAATAAATTCGCGATTTGTTCTACCATTTCCTTCGCGAAAAGGATGTAACACATTGAGCTCTGACAAGTAATACGCAAGTTTGATTGCTAAGTCATTTTTAACTAGTCCCTGCAAAAAGTTTTCCTTCTTTAACTTTTCTAGTAGTTTTTCTAATTCTTGCTCAATGTATTCCCATTCTGCAAATCGAAATGCCCCCTTCGCAATATTTTCTTTTCTAAGCTCACCTGCAAATGGGTAAATATCCTCAAATAAATAGCGATGAATGGAAAGATAATGTTGCTTATCAAAATTTCCTGTAACTCCTTGTTGCCTTAAACTTAATGACTTTAGTGCCGTAATTTTGGCCTCATATTGTAAAAGTTCTTTTGTATTTTTGATATTTAATTGATTTATGAGGGTATTGGTACCCTCATAACAGTATTTTGATTGATTAAATTCTTCCATAAATTATTTTCCTTGTTTCATCATTTGAATCATTTCTGGCATTGCCATTTCTTGATTGGCAAACATTCTTAACTGATTAATATCATGTTCTGTAATATTCATTCCTTCAATGGCTAAATCATTTTTAATATTTTCTATATTCAATTGAAATTCTTTTTCATCAAACATGGTTTGAACCTCCCAAATTGAATTTAGGTATTTTTACCCACCACAATACTATTATACCATAAAATGCTGAAAAAATCAAATTTTTCAGCATTTTCGATGTAAGTTTTCCAATTTTTTTCAAAGGTAACCTTCTTTTGGAAGGTGTCCCCAAAAACTAAAGGTAACCTTCTTTTGGAAGGTGTCCCCAAAAACTACACTTCTCTTAATTTTACTACTAACCTTTGCTTTCCATGGTTGGTACAAGTAATGAGTGTTAATTCTCTTGTTCTATTGTTTTTTGCAGCTAATTGACTGGTGCAACTAGTATCAGTTGGTTCTACAATATATTTATTATACACTTGATAAGTAATGGTTCTTCCTGATAAGTCTGTTAGTTCTGCCGTATCACCATTTTTTAATTTATGTAATTTTCCAAACATTTTTCCACTTTCGTAGTAATGGCCCACTATACAATAGTTTCCAATTTCATTTGGCTTTGGACCCCAAAATTTATTCAAAGAAACAAATAACAATTCTGTTGAGGTTCGGGACAATACTGCATATTCTATATTAATAGCTGGTATTTTTAAAATTGCTTCTCTAATATATTCTGTTCCATCATTTGCTCGATAGACTTTAGCATTGCTATCATGATGAGTAGTACTATTTGCAGCATCATTTGCAGTAGTATTGTCAATTGCTGGTATTTCTTCTTGTTCATGTTGTTTTTCTTCTTCGCTATTTAAGAAAACCACAATCACATTATCATCTGCTTTTTTGACTGTAGTATCTGTTTGACTCTTTAGTTCTGCTAAAATTTGCTGTGATACTTCTTCTGTTTTGTTTCTATCATATGCTGCATAAATGTAATAAGAAAATAAAAGGCATACCAAAAAAACAGATAAAAAGAATTCAATTTTATAAATGAACTTTTTTCTCTTCATTTCCGGGGTGATATATAGTTTTTCTGTGACTAATATCTGATTCATGAATGGTCTTCCTCTTCTTTTTTATTTTCTCACATTTTTATTATAGCATTTCTTTTTCTATTTGCAAAGAGGAATTGGGCAATTTTTTTAAATTCCATTCATTTCCAATATGTTTTTTATTTTAATGCTTCATCCATGACTTTTGCTAAGTATTTCATGCTGTTCAAGCACTGGTCTAATGTATTTCCTGTTGAGCCTACTTCAATAATGGTAGCCGCTTTTGAAACATGTTGGTTATAGCCAGAATAGCGTAATATAATTGGTTTAAAAAGCCCTGGATACAATTCATTTGCTTTTTCTTGAATTTTCACTGCAAATTTCAAGTTCTGCGCCCATGTTTCATGCTTAATGGTACTTCCATTCCCTCCTATTACAAACATTAATTGCGCTGCATATTCATCTCCTATTTTAACCGTTGGAGCATAAGTAGTATCACCAATAGCATCTCTATGTAAATCAATAACAATGTCGGTATTTTTATTTTCCGCTAGCAATTTGGTGACTGTTTTTAAAGAATTGCTATAGGACCCTGTATACGAGGGATAGTCATGGTAAGTTTCATTATGAATCACATGATATCCATAGCTTGTTAATTGTTTATCAAGTTCTCTTCCTACCCTTACGACAGAATAGTTTTTATCGGTTGTTCGAAAGTTTCCTGTTTGTTTATATTCATAGCCACCACTAGCCGTATAGCTCTCACATGTATGTGTATGAAAAATTAAAATATTGTTTTTATTGACTTTGATATCAGGAGTTAAAATTTCTTGCGTCAATTTGTATTGTGTTTCATTTCGAATTTTGACCCCATGATATTGTGAAGAATATCTTTCTGGTACATTCGTTTTTTGTACCTCTGTTTTTAATCCAGTAGTAGCCTGTGTCACATTCTCTGCATTTTGTTGATCCTCTTTTTGAGTTTTTTCTGTTATTGCCTGACCAATTATTTCTTCTTGACTTGCTAAGTGAATTGTATTATCCTCTGTTTGCAAACTAGCTATCATGCCAAGCTGTGTGTCAAGTGCCAATAATACTGGATTATGCGTTTGTTCTTCCTTTTGCTCGCGATTAATGGCAGAAATCGTTGGAATTGCTGTATCTAAGCATGATAACAATGTACTACTTTGTATGTGTTCTGCCTGTTTTTGAATTTCATCTTTTGCTACTGAAAAATATCTAGTAATTCCAATTACAATGCTAATGACAATTGTAATTTTTACTAGATATTTGATCATGTCTTTTAAGCTAATCACAGCCATATTTACCATATCTTTTCTCCTTTGTCCAATGCTGTTATTTATTATATGCTTGAGAAAATGGTAATATACCTTTCAACAGCAAGATGCTTATTTCTTACGTTAAGTTAAGTAAAATATTAGTTTAATTAATGATTGCTTTTATTTTTTCAGCATCTAATTCAACTTCTTGTTCTTCCCCAGTTGCCATGTTTTTTATTTTTACCTTTTTGCTTGCAAGTTCGTCTTCTCCAATGACAATGACATAAGGAATTTGCAATTTATCAGCATATTTCATTTTTGCCTTTAGCTTTTTGTTATTTAAATAAATTTCCGTTTTAACGCCTAATTTTCTTAAGCTTGAAGCCAATGCAACTGGCTCACTCATATCCTCTAACATCGAAATAACAAGAATATCTGCTATTGATTTTTTGTTAGTTTGAATGGCATTTAATTCGTTTAGTTTGTAGAATAAACGAGTTAAACCTATGGAAATACCTACTCCCGGCATTTTTTTATCTGTATAATATTCTGCTAAGTTTTCATATCGACCGCCAGAGCATACACTTCCTAATTCTCGATATTCATTTAAAAATGTTTCATAAACTGTTCCTGTGTAGTAATCAAGCCCTCTTGCAATTGTTAAATCTACTTGAAAATTTTGGTCAGGAATGCCAAACATTCTCATATATTTAACCACATCTTTTAATTCTTGAAACCCTGTTCGAAAAGTTTCATTTTCTATTTGCAAGTTTTCTAGTTGTGTCAATTTTTCATCTGTTGTTCCCTGAATGGTAATAAAATTGATAATAGTATCAACTGCCTCTTTTGAAACTCCCATCTCTTTTAATGTTGCTATCACATTTTCTTTTCCAATTTTTTCAATTTTATCAATGATTCTTAAAATATCTGTTGCAAACTCTTTTTGTCCTAAGCTTTCAAATAGTCCGTTTAAAATTTTTCTGTTGTTAATACAAATGGTAAAATCAAAGCCTAATTCTTTAAAAATAGTATAAATAACACTTGGCATTTCTGCATCATTAATAATATCTAAGGTTTCATCACCAATTACATCAATATCGCATTGATAAAATTCGCGAAACCTTCCCTTTTGTGCTTTTTCTCCACGATATACTTTTCCAATTTGATATCTTCTAAATGGAAAACTTAACTTTCCATAATTTTGGGCAACATATTTTGCTAGAGGTACTGTTAAATCAAAGCGTAGTGATAAGTCGGTGTCCCCTTTTTGAAAACGATAAATTTGCTTTTCCGTTTCTCCTCCTGCTTTTGCAAGCAATACTTCTGACAATTCAATGATTGGAGTATCAATTGGCAAAAATCCAAATTTTTGATAAGTACTTTCAATTGTTTGTTTCATTTGATCAAACAAAATTTGTTCTTCTGGCAATAATTCCATAAAACCTGCTAATGTTCTTGGTTCTGTTTTCATATTT
>JAFVBS010000022.1 GCA_017479865.1 Clostridia bacterium | reverse complement strand
ACTTCAACATCCAATAACATTTACATAATAATTATAACAGGAAATATAAGGATATGCATTAAATCTTTCACTAACACCTTAATTTCAGACTAAATGCAACTAATTTTAAAAATAATTGCATTTAACTTTTTATTTCACATTAGTGAAATTTCTAGTTAGAAGTCTTGACAAAAAATAGTAAAGAGTGGATAATGGAATTATTAAAATAAAAAGGAGGAATATGAAATGTCAGACAAAGCAAAAGGAGTACTATGTTATGTATTTGGATGGCTAGGAGGACTAATTTTTATTCTACAAAAAGATAGCAATCAAACGGTAAAACTTCATGCAGCACAAGCAATTGTAGCATCAGTTGGATATATTATTTTAGATGTTATTGCAAGACAATTACCAATTCCTTTTATTGGAACAGCCTTATCAGTGCTATATTTATTAATTATGATTTTTGGAATTGTCAAAGTATGTCAAGAATCTGATCCAGAAATTCCAGTTGTTAGCAATATCGCAAAATCAATTTTCAAAAAAACACTTGAACAATAGAAAAAGTGTAATCAGGAAAACAAACAAAAACGCTCACTAAGAAATACTTAGTGAGCGTTTTTATTTTATCTCATATGGTAATTAGCAACAGCCGTTACCTCTTCCACCGCAGCAGCAGAAGATTAAAATGAAGATAATAATAATCCAAATACAGTTATCATCACAGAAACCGCATCCACATCCTCTATTTTCTGGCATTCTATTTCCCCCCTTCCAAATCAAACTCAACCTCTGTTAGTAATTGTTACATCCATTGTTGTTACATCCACAGCTGTTATTTCCACAGCCACAGCAGAAAAGTAACAAGAATAGGATGATAAACCATAAAAGTTCACTATTATTACAACAACATCCCATTTGAAATACCTCCCTATGAACTAATATTTTCTGTTCTTTCGTATGGTATATAGTATTCTTTGAGTTTAAAAAGTGTTACAAGTGACTAAAAGTATCAATTATTTATTTCATTTTTTAAAAATAATATAGCCAAAAAGAAAGTTTAATGATATAATTTGCAAGGAAAGAGACGTAAGAAAAAATGGAGGAAAAAGCATGGGAAACATTGTATTATTAGATGACAACACAATTAATAAAATTGCGGCGGGTGAAGTAATAGAAAGGCCGGCATCTGTCGTAAAAGAACTCATGGAAAATGCCATAGATGCAGGGGCAACGTCCATCAATGTAGAAATTAGAAATGGTGGAATTTCATATATTCGCATTACAGATAATGGAAAGGGAATTGCACCGGATGATATGGAAATTGCATTTGAAAGACATGCAACAAGTAAAATTAGGAAGGCAGAAGACCTAGAAGCTGTCACTTCTATGGGGTTTAGAGGAGAAGCTTTAGCAAGCATTGCAGCCATTAGCAAGGTTGAAATGGTTTCGAAGACACAGGAAAATGAAATTGGATATTGTATACAAGTAGAAGGCGGAAAAGTAATGGGCAAGGAGGAAGCAGGATGTGCAAAAGGAACCACCATTACCATTACGGATTTGTTTTTTAATACGCCAGTTCGTTACAAATTTTTAAAAAAGGATTTTACAGAAGCGGGATATATTGAGGATAATGTAACACGTCTTGCTTTAATTCATCCGGAAATTGCAATTAGATTGGTAAATAGCGGAAAAACCGTTATTCAAACTCCGGGAAATAATGATAGAAAAGCGGTAATTTATAGTATTTATGGCAAAGATATTGCTGAAAATATTTTAGAAGTATCATATCAATATGAAGACATTGCTGTAACAGGTGTAATTGGCAAGCCGGTTATTGCAAGGTCAAACCGCTCCAATCAATTATTCTTTGTCAATCAAAGGTATATTAAAGATAAAACCTTAACAGGAGCAGCTGAGCAAGGTTACAAAGGATTCGTTACTATTGGGAAATATGGATTTTTAGTATTAAACTTAAGTATGAGCCCACAAAAAGTGGATGTTAATGTTCACCCGGCAAAACTAGAGGTTCGCTTCGAAGAAGAAAACAAAGTATTCAAGGCTATTTATCACGCCATTCGAGATACACTTCTCAAAAGTGATTTAGTAGCTGACACCGAAAGCATGGGGGAAAAAACAAAACCAGTTTCTATGGAAACGCACGAAATAGATAATACAAAAAGAGTAGAAAGGTTTAACGATGCTTCCGAAACAGCAAAAAAGGAAGTAGGAGGCGGTCTGTTTCGTTACTTTAGTAAAGAACAAAAAGAAGTTCTTAAGGATAAGGACTACCAAAATAATTTTATTGCTCAAATTTATTCCAATAGATTTGAAAAGCAAAATGAATTAAATTTACCAGAAAATACCAATATTGCCAATAATAAATTAAAGGAAACTTCACAAGAAGATGAACCAAAATCTTTTACAACTGATGAAACAAAAGTAATTAGCACAAAAGAAGCAAATCAAAAGTTCATGGAAAATATTGAAAAGCTTGACAATTTAAAAATAGAGCCAAAGGCGGAAGATTTTAATGAAATGTATGTACGTACTTTTGGAACAGCACCATCAGAAGTGCGTAAAGCAGCAGAAGAATTAGAAGAGGAACAACAGCAATATAACATCAAACCGGAAGATATGTCAGCGGCTGAAAATCTTTCTATTTTTCAAGATCAACCAAAACAAGCCATTCCAAATTATAAATTTATTGGCATTGCCTTTTCTACCTATATTATTTTGGAACTTGATAAAGAATTATACATTTTGGATCAACATGCTGCACATGAAAGAATTATGTATGAAAAGGTAAAGAAAAACTACTACAGTCAAGAAGAAAAGGATTCCCAAATAATGTTATTACCAGACATGATTGAATTATCACACAAAGAGATGGACATTGCTAGAGAAAATATGGACATGTTCCGTAAAGCGGGATTTACGTTGGAAGAATTTGGAGAAAACACAATCAAATTAAGTGGAGTACCTAATATTTGTATTGACTTAGATACCAAGGAACTATTTTTAGAGACATTGGATGAAATTAATACTGTGGCAAGAACAGCTAAACAAGAAAAGGAAGAAAAGTTTATTGCAACAGTAGCATGCAAGGCAGCGGTAAAGGCTAATATGGCATTAACAAGAGAAGAGGTAGATAATCTTATGAAACAGTTATTAGTATTGCCAAATCCTTTTACTTGCCCACATGGAAGGCCAACAGCCATTAAAATGACTAAAACAGATATTGAAAAGAAATTTTCTCGAAGATAAATTTGAGCATTGAGAAAGGAATAGAATAAAATATGGTTGCATTTATTTATATTTGTATTTTAGTATTAAATGTAGTAGCAATTTTACTCACATATCATTCTTTAGGAACAGGAATAGATCAAAAAGAAAAAGCTATTTTCATTATTATAGGTGTTGCTGTGATGTATATGGCTGTTACCTTTGCTTACTGGATTGGTACCAAAAATATTGCAATAGATTCTAATAATGACTTAGGAAAAAATTTAATTATTTTTACATTTGTACCAGTGAATAGCATTGTTATTTTACCATTTTTGGCAAATTCATATCGTCATTGGAAAGCAGGTGTTCTCAAACCAGACAAGTTCAGAAATCGTATCATTTTATTAGCGGTCATTTTTATCATTTTATTTATTATTGAAATATTTTATTTTAAAGATATTCAGACCGGAATTGTCAATATGCTAAATGCTAAAAAACAATAGTAGGAGGAAACAGCAAAGTGAAAGAAAAAGTAATTGCTATATGTGGACCAACCGCCTCCGGGAAAACGGGATTATCCATTGAATTGGCTAAGAAAATAGGGGGAGAGATTATCTCTTGCGATTCGATGCAAATTTATCAAAACATGACCATAGGAACTGCAAAACCAACTCCAGATGAAATGCAGGGAATTCAACATTATCTGATTGATTTTGTGCCTCCTAACAAACGATATAGTGTGGCAGACTTTCAAAAAGATGCAATGAAAGCAATTCAAACCGTATTATCACGTGGTAAGGTGCCAATTGTGGTAGGAGGAACAGGATTATATTTCAGCTCTTTAGTGGATAATATTGTTTATCAAGAATTTGAAGTGGATTTACAATACCGCCAGAAGTTAGAAATGATTGCGAAAAAAGAAGGACTAGCAACACTTTATCAGCAAGCAATGAAAATTGACCCTGAAGCAGCAAAGAAAATTAGCAGTAATGATCAAAAAAGAATTTTAAGAATTTTAGAAATTTATCATCAAACTGGGAGAACAAAAACAGAGCAAGAAATAGAATCACGAAAAAATGAAGTACCATATCAATATCTTTTGTTTGGCATTCAGATAGAACGACCAATTCTTTATGAAAGAATTAATCAAAGGGTGGACTTAATGCTAGAGCAAGGGTTAATTGAAGAGGTGAAAACACTTTTACAAAAATATCAAGAATTTCCTACAGCCTTACAAGGACTGGGGTATAAAGAAGTGGTAGAATATTTTAGTGGAACAGTAACCAAGGAAGAAATGATAGAAAAAATTAAGAGAGAAACCAGAAGATATGCAAAAAGACAACTTACTTGTTTTCGCAAAAACCAAGCAATTACTTGGTTAGATGGCCTAGAGCCAAAAGAAAAAAATATTAACCTTATTATGGAGGAATATGGAAAAAGTGGAGAAGGGGCAAACAAAAACTCCGATGAAACAACAAAATAGAAAAAAAAAGAAAATAAAGTTGAACAGCAATCCCAAAATAATACTAGTGAGTGTAGCTATTTTATGCATTGCTATTTATGCACTTTCCTCAGTCATCAAGCTGATTAAAAACCCAACAGATACTTTTACTGTAGAACAAGGAAAAATCTATCAAGAAGAACAAGCAACCGGATATATTATTAGAGATGAAACCGTGGTAAAAGGATCCAATTACAAAAATGGAATGGAACAAATTAAAACTGAAGGGGAGAGGGTGGCAAAGGACGAAGCAATTTTTCGCTATTACACCAATGGCGAGGAAGGTTTAGTAAAAAAAATTGCAGATTTGGATGCAAAAATTGATGAAGTAATGGCAAAAGAAAAAGGAATACTGACTGGTGATATGAGGGCTTTAGATAAACAAATTGATGACAAAATAGACTCTTTATATACCTTAAATAATTTACAAAATATTAACGAAGCAAAAAAAACAATTCTCACTAGCATTACAAAAAAAGCAAAGATTGCAGGGGAATATAGTCCAGCAGGTTCCTATTTAAAAAAATTAATTGACGAAAGAAGTAAATATGAAAATCAACTAAATGAAGGGGCAGAATATGTGACAGCACCTGTTAGCGGGGTTGTATCATATAAAGTAGATGGTTATGAAGATATTTTAACGACCAAAGATTTTAGTACTATGACCCAAGAATTTTTAGAAAATTTAAATCTAAAAACAGGACAAGTAGTTGTTGATAGCAAAGAAAGCGGAAAAATTATTGACAATTTTAAATGCTATATTGTCTGTGATTCTAAGTCTAGTCAGGCCAAGCAAGCAAAGGTTGGAGACACTGTTACTTTAAGAATGACCAATGGCAATGAAATTGCCAGCAGTATTGAATATATTTCCATAGAGAATAATACAGTAATTCTCATTTTTAAAATAGAAAAATCTGTACAAGAATTAATGAGTTATCGTAAAATCTCTTTTGATATTGTTTGGTGGAGTGACCACGGAAAGAAAATACCAAATGAAGCCATTGGGTATGAACAAAAAGGAGAAAATCAGCTAGCCTATGTGGTAAGAATGCGACTGGGGTATGAGGACAAAATTTGGATTAAAATATTACGACAAAATGAAAAATATGCAATTGTAGACAATTATTCTAATACAGAGTTAAGAGAACTAGGTTGTTCAGAGGAAGAAATTAAGCAAAGCAAATCTCTGACATTATATGATGAAATTCTCGAAAAACCGACACACTAATATTACAATTATGTTACAATAATATTACTTTTTGATGACAAGCAAAAAAACTATTGACAAGAAGAAAAAAAAGTTAGATACTAATAGCAGAAATGAAAAACGACTTAAAAATTCTAAAAAGCGCATAAATGCACTTTCCTAGAACTTAAGAAAACGAATGACGAGAAAAGTAGGAGGTTAAAAGATGGCAGGAGCTATTATGGAAAAAGTATGGGGATTATTTGGAATTGACCCAGCAGAAGATAAAGAGGAAGAAGAAGTTGAAGAATACGATGTAGAAGAAGAAAATGAAGAGGAAACAGAAGAAAGAAAACTATTTGGAAGAAGAAATAGTAGAGTGGTACCTATGCCACAAGTACAGCAAGTAAAAATGGTAATTTCACAACCAACAAATTTTGAACAAGCTGCTACATTTTGTGATTTATTAAAACAAAAAAAATCAGTCATTGTCAATCTAGAGTATGTCAATAAAGACGTTGCTAGAAGAATTATTGACGTTGTTTCTGGTGCTGTTCATGCATTAGATGGTCATATGCAAAAGATTTCTAATTCAATTGTACTAATTGCACCATTTAATTATGATATTGAAAATGAAATGGCAAGAGACGAAATTAAAAATAAATTATCTGTTTCTTGGTTAAGAAACAATTAGAAATTTATGATTCAGAATGATGATGAGAGTGTAAACAGAAAGAGGTAGGAGGAAATAACCATGCTAACACCTTTGGATATTGAAAATAAAAAATTTTCAAAACAAATCATGAATGGATATAATGTAGAAGAGGTAGACGAATTTTTAGATGAAATGACAGCTGACTATGAAAAAATGTATCGTGAAGTGGCAGAAAGTAAAAACAAGTTAGAAACTATGCAAGAAGAAATTGCCAAATATAAAAATATCGAAGGAACTTTGCAAAATACATTACTTATGGCACAATCTGCAGCTGATGAGGTACGAGACTTAGCTAAAAAACAAGCAGATCAAATGATTAGTGAGGCACAAAATGATGCAAAACAAGCGGCTGCCGAGTTAGAACAACAAATTGCATTAAAAAATAAAGAATTAGAAGATACTCAAAAACAATTTGATGTTTACAAAGCTAAAATGGAATCACTTCTCATTTCACAATTAGAATTGTTAAAAGAAATTAATAAAGACTAAAAAAGAAACCTTAAAAAGGTTTCTTTTTTTGAGGTAGAGAGGAAGAAGAAAAACGTTCCATTTTCTATCAAATTTCTTCTTTTTCTGTATAAAATAGTTTTCTGAAGGCTTTCAAGAAATGTACTAATTTTGATTCTTTCACAACTACTAAAGCAGTATTATTTAAAATTGCCTCATAGCGTTCTTCCAATTTAGCCATTTTGTCAATATAGTACTGATTGAAATCACTATAACCTTCTGCAATTCCGATGTAGTTTTTGTAATTGTATAGTTTTGCTCGATAAACTTCAATAGCACCTGTTGTGAGCAAAGAATGATATTCTTTATCAAAATAAGAAGTAAAAATACAATTTTGCGTTTCTAAAAAAAGAGTTTTAATTGCTAATTTGTATTTTGCTATTTTGTTTGCAATTTTTTGTGCTTTCATACCTTCACAATTATCATCTACTAATTTTTGATTCAGGGAAACAATTTTCTCCTCTGTATTCAAAATAGTATCTAAATTATCTTGAATTTTCAAGAAATTTTTTCTACCAAAAAGCTCAATTGATTGTTTTTTAAAATCATCAGTACTAAAAAGAGTACTATCAAACAAGCAATCTTCACCTGTAAAATAAGCAAGCTGTCCAACCAAGTTACATAGCATAGGGTAATAAGTAGGACTATTAGTAGGAAGAGAAATATCATAGTATTTTACAATATCCTGAGTTTGTCCTAATACTTTACTAGCTGCTAATTGCACAGCGCCTTCGTTTAATGCCATTCCATAAGTTTTAAATTCAGAAAACTCACAAAGTCCTAATCGAATTAAATTATTCTTGCTGTCTTTTACTTCTTGAATAAAATGAATAAACTCGTGAGTGGCAGATTTTTCAAGTTCCTCTAGAGGCACTCCTTGTTTAAAGTAAATAGAAGAGTTTTTGTAAAAATAACTTGCCTCAGAAAATCCTTCTGGTATATGTGCAATATACATAGGAAGTCTGCACAGTTCAATAAACAAATGATGAGAACTAAAATGTGCTCTGGGAAAAGCTTTACAAATTTTTTCTGAAACATTTTTGGCAAGAGAATTGACACTTAAAGTATCTAACCTTGAAATTACTTCAATTCCATCTTTTTTTAAGTCAGCCTCAATACTCATAATATTATATTTCTCCTTAGTAAATTATCAAATATATTATACAACAAAAGATGACAAAAAAATATAACAATTTGATTACAGTTATATTACAAAATAATGACAAAAAATTGACATAATTTAATATATGGAGTATAATAATACTATTCTAGTGTTGATCACTGTTATATTAAGGAGGAATCGATTATTATGACACGGAAATTTTTGAATGAGGATTTTAATTCTCTTGTTACAATTGGTAAAGGGCATGTAATCTTCAATGACCTAGAAGAAATGGAACCGCGGGACTATCGTGTTTCCGTAGAAACAGTAAAAAAGCTTGTGGCGATGGCAGATATTTCCCTAGAAGAAGCTTCTTATCTCCTTGGCAAGGTTGAGCAAATTCGCAGTTCTTGTAATGGAGATAATATAAAGTTAAGAAAAATCAATGAGGACTGCTTGGTAAATACCTTTGCAACAATATTAATGGGAGAAGAGGTTAATTCCTTGTTCGAACGGCTAACTCAAACAAAATACCATCAAATTATAGAGCTATGTGAAGCAGAAAATCCAATTGATTGGTATAGAGAGGAATGGTAAGTCGTACCTCCAAAAACCCTTCGTCAAAATTTGACGAAGGGTTTCTAAATGGTTCGCAAAAAATTATTTTACTACAATATTATCAATCTTATTTTTTACATAAATTTCTTTCACAATATTTTTTCCTTCTAAATAAGCTTTCACAGCCTCATGAGCTAATTCTTTTACGACTACCTCCTCAGCATCTAATGCAACATGGATAGTAGCTTTTACTTTGCCGTTAATTTGAACAGGAATTTCTATTTCGTCATCAATGGTCTTGCTTTCATCAAAAGTTGGCCATGATGTTTCAACAATTGTCTTAGTATTTCCTAATTTTTGATAAAGTTCTTCTGTCATATGAGGAGCAAAAGGATTTAGCAACTGCAAAAAAGTAGAATAGTCAGCTTTGTTAATTTTCTTTACTCTGTAAAATTCATTCACCATGGTCATAAAAGTAGCCACCGCAGTATTAAATTTCATTTCTTCGATATCAGAAGAAACCTTTTTAATTGCTTTGTGCATCATTTTTTCAAATTCAGGAGAATAGGTATCTCCCTCTACCACCATGTCTTGTAAATTCCATACTCTGTCTAAGAATTTTCCACAGCCACGAATACTTTCCATTGACCATGGAGCTGTTTGATCAAATGGTCCCATAAACATTTCATAAACACGGAACGTATCAGCACCGAATTCTGCAACAATATCATCAGGATTAATAACATTTCCTTTGGACTTTGACATTTTTTCGCCGTTGGCTCCTAAAATCATACCATGTGAGGTACGTTTTGCATATGGCTCTTTTGTTGGAACTACGCCAATATCATACAAAAACTTATGCCAAAAACGGGAGTAGAGTAGGTGAAGGGTAGTGTGTTCCATTCCACCATTGTACCAATCAACAGGTGACCAGTATTCTAGAGCTTCTTTAGAAGCCAAAGCTTTGTTGTTATGAGGGTCCATGTATCTTAAATAGTACCAAGAAGAACCAGCCCATTGAGGCATAGTATCTGTTTCACGCCTTGCTTCACCATGACAATGTGGGCAAGTAGTATGAATCCATTCTGTTTGTTTAGCCAAAGGAGACTCTCCATTTTCACTAGGTTCATAATCTTCTACTTCTGGTAATGTTAAAGGTAGTTCCTCCTCAGGAAGTGGAACCCATCCACATTTTTCACAATATACCATTGGAATTGGTTCACCCCAATAACGTTGTCTTGAAAATACCCAATCACGTAATTTATAGTTCACCTTTTTTGTTCCAAGTCCATTTTCCTCTAAATAGGAAATAATTGTCTTAATGGCTTCTTTTACCTCTAAACCATTTAAAAATTCAGAATTAATTAATTTCCCAGAAGAAACATCGGTAAAAGGTGCTTCTTGTACATTTTCACCACCACCAACAACTTCTATAATTGGTAAATGAAACTTTTTTGCAAATTCCCAGTCTCTTGTATCATGAGCAGGAACGGCCATAATGGCACCTGTACCATACGTAATTAATACATAATCAGAAACCCAAATTGGAATTTCTTTCTTGGTAAGCGGATTGACTGCTCTAATTCCTTTCAATTCCACACCAGTTTTTTCCTTGTTCAATTCAGAACGCTCAAAATCAGACTTTAAGCTAGCTTGCCTTTGATATTCTTTCACTTCTTCAAGGTTGGTAATTTCACTTTCTAATTCTTTGATGATAGGGTGTTCAGGGGAAACTACCATATAAGTAGCACCAAATAAAGTGTCAGGTCTTGTGGTATAAACAACTAAATTTTTGTCATGGTTAGCTAATTTGAATTTTACTTCTGCACCTTCGCTTCTGCCAATCCAATTAATTTGTTGTGTTTTAATTTTATCTAAAAAGTTTACCTCGTCTAAATCGTCAATTAATCTTTGCGCATATTCTGTAATTTTAAGCATCCATTGACTCTTTTCTTTTTGCACAACAGGGCTACCGCACCTTTCGCAAACACCATTGACAACTTCCTCGTTGGCTAAACCAACCTTACAGCCTGTGCAAAAGTTAATTGGCATAGTAGCTTTATATGCCAAACCATGTTTGTACAATTGAATAAAAATCCATTGTGTCCATTTATAATATTCTGGGTCAGTGGTATTGACTTCTCTAGACCAATCGAAGGAAAAGCCCAATGCTTTTAATTGATCTCTAAAATGATTAATATTCTTTTCTGTTGTTATTTTTGGATGTACATGATTTTTAATTGCATAATTTTCTGCAGGAAGACCAAAAGCATCAAACCCAATAGGGTATAATACGTTATAGCCCTGCATTCTTTTTTTTCTGGCAATAATGTCTAGGGCAGTATAACTTCTTGGATGACCTACATGAAGTCCTTGCCCAGAGGGATAAGGAAACTCAATCAATCCATACCACTTTTCCTTGTTTTTGTCTTCTTTAGCATAAAAAGTACCTTCGCTGTACCATTTGTTCTGCCACTTTTTTTCCACTTCTTTAAAATTATATGACATATGCTTCACTCCTTACTTTCGTGACGAAAAATATTGCATTTTCCTACTCTAAACTTGGATACCATTATATCTCATTTTACACAAAAAGAAAAGAAAAACTTGAAAAAAAGATAGATTTGTGGCAAAAATTAGTATTGAAAAACAAATTGCATTGTGTTATGATAAAGAAAAGTTCTTATTACAAAATAAGAGAGAATGATGAGGAGGAAAAAATATGCAAAAGAATGAAAAAAAACAAAGAAATGTAGGAAAAGTTGCAACAAAAATTATGGCAGTAATTTTAGCAGCAATGATGGTACTTTCAGTAGCAGCATCATTGATTTACTATTTAGTGAATATGGGATAATAATAGTACAAATGAAAAGAGGTAAAACATGTTTAAAGGTTTGAATTTTAGTGGAATTTGGCAATCTTTTACTAGTTATATTACGGAATTATCACAAAATCCATTTCGATTATTAACACTCATTTTAGATATTGTCATTGTAGGATATATCATATACAAATTTATTAAATCAGCAAGGCACTCTAGAGTATGGCAATTACTAAAGGGAATTCTTCTAATTTTGATTGCCACCTTATTAAGTGATATTTTAGAATTAAAAATTTTAAATTTTATTTTAACTTTCTTTATGCCTTATGGTGTAATTGCCTTAATCGTAATATTTCAGCCAGAATTACGTCGCATGTTAGAGCAATTGGGTACCAGTAAAATTACTAAGTATTTTGGCTTTGACAAAGATATGGCTACCAAAACGAAAGAAGATATTTATAAAATTGTAATTGCAGCAAATGAGCTTGCAAAAGAAAAAACAGGTGCATTAATTGTCATCGAGCGAGATATTCAAATAGATGATATCATTGATAATGGAGTCAAGGTTGGAGCAGAAGTATCTCCACAATTAATTGTAAACTTATTTACCCCAAAAACGCCTCTTCATGATGGAGCAGTAATCATCAGCAAAAACCAAATTGCGGCTGCTGCATGTATTTTGCCATTGGCAGATGATAAAGACATTGCAAAAGAAGTAGGAACAAGGCATAGAGCGGGAATTGGTATTTCCAAAGAGTCAGACGCTATTGCCATTATTGTATCAGAAGAAACTGGTAAAATTTCCGTTGCCAAAGATGGAACGTTAATTGCTGACGTTAATGAAGATGTATTGAAAAATATATTAATGAAAAATATTGTGCTCAAACGCTTTGGGACAGATAGGCTTCAAAAATTACCTAAATTTCAAATAAAAAAGAAAAAGAAAAATTCAGAGGCAGAGGCAAATCATAAAGAAGAGTAAAGTAAAAGCCTAATTAAGCATTGAAAAAGGAGAGAAAGTGCATGCGCAACATTAAGCTAACCATTGAGTATGATGGTAGAGAATATCATGGCTGGCAAAAACAACCCAACAAATTAAATATTCAAGGAGAAATAGAAAAAGCTATCCAAACCATTACTGGCGAAACAGTAGAACTCATTGGCTCTGGAAGAACAGATGCGGGTGTACATGCCTTTGCACAAGTGGCAAACTTTAAAATTGAAAGTGATTTTCCAATTGAAAAAATAGCAATTGCCATCAACTCACAATTAAAACAATCTATTCGTATCAAAAAAGCAGAAGAAGTAGAGGAAAACTTTCACAGCCGTTATCACTGCCACAAAAAAACATATGCTTATATTATTGACAATTCTGAACAAGGAACAGCTATTTATCGCCATTTAACCTATCATGTGCCACAGTCACTCAATATTGAAGCCATGCAGGAGGCAGCAAATTATTTAATGGGGGAGCATGATTTTAGTAGTTTTAAATCAAGTGGTACTAGTAGCAAAAGCAGTGTAAGAATTATTTATGTAGCACAAATTCTAAAAGAACAAGAAAGAGTTGTTATTCAATTAACAGGCAATGGCTTTTTATATAACATGGTACGCATTATTGCAGGCACTTTATTAGAAATTGGCTTAGGCGAAAAAAAGCCAGAAGAAATGAAAGAAATTCTAGAGGCAAAGGACAGACAAAAAGCAGGTAAAACTCTTCCTGCCACAGGACTATTTTTAATGAATGTAGAGTACTAATTAAATATTAATAAAACAAAAAATAATGTTACAAGCGTCATCCGCAGTAATTCTTGACTATAAAACTAGCGATTGTAACATTATTTTATTAAATTACAATAGAACCTTTCGACAATAACTTAGTCACAATAACAACCATACTCACATATGATATACTAGTCGAAAGGAGAAACAATAATGAACGTTTTATTAGTATTTTTCGCACTTCCTGTTGCTACTATTCTTCTAGCAATTGTTCTTCAAAAAGTTTTAAGAAATCCACTACTAGTAGCAGCTACCTTCTTCGCTATATACTTAATTGTTACCTTTGCTGCGTTTGATGCAAGTTTTTTAGTATTTGCTATTCTTTATACCATTTTAGCTTATGTAACGGCTGTGTTAGTTAAATTTATTTGTCGACTATTAAAATTATTAAAACGTTGTTGTCGCAGACGAAAACATGACAATGATGATGATGACAATGACGACGATGATGAGGAAGATATTACCACCAATAGACCTCTTACTATTAATAACACTAGCCCAACAACAATGGTTACGATGAATAGTGACAACACTTGTATTACATCACCAAGGGCAATAGAATCAAGATGCATCAGCAACACATATCCATGTTATCGAAGAAGATGAAAAACCTGACTTGCTTTTCATGAATGTTTTTGATATGATAAATACAAAAAGAAAGAAGAAAGGTTCATGATAGCTCAGGTTATTTTAAACAGTAATGCAAAACAATTAAATCGAGTATTTGATTACTTAGTACCAGAAAATATGGTTAGCAATGTAAGCATTGGTAGCCGTATTTTAGTGCCATTTGGAAACCGCAAACAAATTGAGGAAGGAGTAATCGTTTCTTTTCAAGAAACCTCTCCTTACCAATTAAAAAAAATTGCGCAAGTAGAAGATGAGCATGCCATTTTAGAGCAGAAAGTTGAACTTGCAAAATGGATGGCAAAAAGATATTTTTGTAACCTTTCAGACTGCATTAAACTCATGCTTCCACCAGGAACTACAACGAAAATTATGGAAAATAGAGTGAAAGAAAAAAATGCATTCTTTCTTTATTTAGCAAAAAGCAGTGAAGCAATTGAACAAGCAATCGAAGAGAAAGCAATTAAATCAGAAAAACAAATTCGAGCGCTTCGTTTTTTAATGGAAAATGAAGGAGCTCCCGCATCTGACTTAGAAATGTTTGTAGATGTAAGCAAATCGGTATTACAAACATTAGTCAAAAATGGATACCTTGAAATGGTAGAAAAGCAAGTAGAAAGAAATCCGTTTTTGCATAAAGAGATAACAAAAACACAAAATTTAACATTAACAGAAGAACAACAGCAGGCATATGAGCAAATTGCAGAGGCAATGGAAGACCATTTATTTTCCGAATTTTTACTGTTTGGCGTAACAGGATCACGGAAAAACAGAGGTATATTTGCAACTTATTGAAAAAGCGTTACAAGAAAATAAAACAAGTATCATGCTAGTTCCCGAAATTTCGTTAACACCTCAAACTGTGGATCGATTTTTAAGTCGTTTTGGAGAAGAAAAAATTGCAGTATTGCATAGTAAACTTTCAGTAGGGGAAAGATATGACCAGTGGAACAAAATTAAAAGTGGAAAAGCAAAAGTAGTAATTGGAGCACGTTCTGCTATTTTCGCTCCTGTGCAAGACTTAGGGCTAATTATTATTGATGAGGAACATGATTCTTCCTATAAATCAGAAATGTCGCCCAAATATCAAGCAAAAGAGGTAGCAAGATATTTGGCAAAAGAAAATAACATTCCATTAGTATTAGGAAGTGCCACTCCTGATTTAGGGTCATACTACCAGGCGGAAAAACAAAATACTACTTTGCTAACCTTAAGTAAACGCGCAAATCATGCGAACTTGCCAACTGTTACCATTGTGGATTTAAGAAAAGAATTAGCTAGTGGTAATAAAACAATGATCAGTGGAGAACTGCAAGAAGCAATTCAATATAACTTAGACCACAAACAACAAACTATTTTGTTTTTAAACCGTAGAGGATTTTCTACTTTTGTGATGTGCCGAGATTGTGGGTATACGGCAAAATGCAAAAATTGTGATATTACTCTCACCTATCATGCGAGTGATAACAAATTAAAATGCCATTATTGTGGCTATGAAACAAAAATGCTAACCAATTGCCCTGAGTGCCATAGTAGTCATATTCGATACTTTGGAGCAGGAACGCAAAAGCTGGAACAGCAAATTCATAGCCTATTCCCAACAGCCAAAACTATTCGTATGGATGTTGATACCGTTAATAAAAAGAATTCCCATGAAGAAATTTTAAATCAATTTAAAAATGATGACATCGATATTTTAATTGGTACACAAATGGTGGTCAAAGGACATCATTTTCCAAAAGTGACTTTAGTAGGAGTAATTGCTGCAGATAGTAGTTTAAATATTGAGGACTTTAGAGCCAATGAAAAGACTTTTCAAATTTTAACACAGGTAGCGGGCCGTGCAGGACGTGAAGAAAACATGGCGGGAAGGGTGATGATACAAACCTACAATCCAGATAATTTTAGTATTGAATGTGCTCAAAAACAAGATTACTATTTATTTTACAAAACAGAATTGAGCATTAGAAAACAGTTGAAATATCCGCCATTTTGCGATATAATAATGATAAGTGTGAGTAGCAAACAAAAAGAAACAGCTTTAAAAATTACCAATCAGTTACATGCCTATTTAAAAAAGAGAGTGCTACAAGAAAATTGGAAAATTATTTTATACAATGGGGTTCCGGCCCCAATTGATAAAATAAAAAACCAATATCGCTACCGCATGATTATTAAATGTCAGTTTAATGATAAAATTATGGAACTCATCAATAGTGTACTAGCACAATACGAAACAATGCAAGAAAGCAAAAACAGCGATAATCGCGTAAATATCGATTTAAACCCAAACAACATGTTTTAGGTTTTTAGGGACACCTTCCAAAAGCAGGTTGATGAGATTGAAAAATGAAAAGAAAGGAGACAAACATGGCTATTAGAATAATAAGAGAAGAAGGAGACGAAATTCTAAGAAAAAAATCAAAAGAAGTAGACGAAGTCAATGATAAAATTAGAGAAATTTTAGATGACATGGTAGAAACAATGCATCATTATAACGGAGTTGGTTTGTCAGCTCCCCAAATTGGATTGTTAAAACGTTTAGTTGTTATTGACTTGTATGATGATAAAGGACCAATCAAACTAGTCAACCCAAAAATTTTAAAGCAAGAGGGAGAACAGGAAGTAGAAGAAGGTTGCCTAAGTTTTCCAAATGAATTTGCAAAAATTATCAGACCTGCGAAAGTAACCATTGAAGCACTAGACGAAAATGGCAAAAAAATTAAAATAAAAGCAGACAAATTGTTAGCACAAGCCATTGCTCATGAAGTAGACCATTTAGACGGTATTTTGTTTGTTGATAAAATCATTCCAGGAACATTGCAATATATAGAGCCAGAAGAAAATTCTTAAATTATTTTCATGATAAATCAAAAAATAAGAAAGGAAAGAGACATGCTCAAAATTCTATTTATGGGAACACCAGACTTTGCAAAGGAGTCTTTGCAAGCTTTATATGAAGCGGGAGAAAATGTGATTGGTGTGGTAACCAATCCCGATAAGCCACAGGGCAGAGGAATGAAACTTAATGTTTCTCCTGTGAAGCAATATGCTTTAGAAAAAAACTTACCAGTATATCAGCCTACAAAAGTGAGAAACAATAATGAATTTTTAGAAACAGTAAAGAACCTAGCACCTGATTTAATTTGTGTGGTAGCTTATGGCAAAATTTTGCCACAAGAGTTGTTAGACATTCCACCATTAGGCTGCATCAATGTACATGGGTCTTTGCTTCCAAAATATCGTGGAGCAGCACCAATTCAGTGGGCTGTTCTCAATGGGGATAAGGTAACTGGCATTACTACCATGTATATGGATGCTGGTATGGATACAGGTGATATGATTTTAAAAGAAGAAGTGTCAATAGCAGAAGAAGAAACCACAGGAGAGCTTTGGGAGTGCCTAAGTATAATAGGAGGGCAATTATTGCTAAAGACAGTTAGCTTAATCAAAGAAGGAAAAGCCCCAAGAGAAAAGCAGGGTGAAAATTACACTATGGCGCCAATGTTACAAAAAGAAATGGCAAAAATTGATTGGAAAACAAAGACTGCAGTAGAAATTAAAAACTTAATTCGAGGTCTGAACCCTATCATGGGTGCCTATAGCTTTTTAGAGGGAAAAAAGCTTAAATTTTGGAGAGCTAAAGCTTATACAGAGGCGCAATTATTAGCAGAATTTCCTGAAATGGAACCATATGCCTATAAATTAAAAGATATTACCCCAGGAACGGTTTTATTTGCTGACAGCAAGCAGGGACTATGGATAAAAGCAAAAGAAGGAGCTTTAGAAATAATAGAAGTGCAAGCAGAAAATGCAAAGAAAATGGCAACAGCTGACTTTTTAAGGGGCAATACCATTCCGGCAGGAAGCACTTTTGAATAAAAATGGAAAAATGGAACGGTTTTTCTTTATCAATTTTTTTAAAAAGGGAGTGACCTCAAAATGAAGTGCACCCCTTTTTGCGGAGATTACTCAATGAAATTGGTAATTCTTTCAAGTGCAAGAGCAAAGTGGTTACGGTCAGGAAATTCATACAGATTTCTGTCAAGATTATATTTGGCATTCATCTGCTTTCTCAAAATCTGGTCCACGGTGGAAACTTCGTTAAGCCGAATGTTGACTTTGAAATAGGGTGCAGAAGTGGTGAGCGTGGGATGCCAAAGGTAAAGGGGACAAACTGCATGATTTGTTCTCATAATATAATCTCCTTTTTCAAATGAGTCTTTTAGACTACTAGCTTTATTATATCACCTTATGTAAATTTCGTCAAATAATGCTTCCATTCTTTTTTTTAGCAACATGCAACGGTAGTCCCATAAAAGAACCTGATCGCATGGGCTTAAAGTATATCAAAGATGATTAATAGCTTGCCAATATTACAATGTTACAATTGCATGACATTTTGCGATAAGTATTGACAATGGTGCAAAGCCAGTGGTACAATCGAATAAGAAAGGTAAAAAGAGGAGAACACAAAAGATAACAAAGCTTAAAAATGTTGCGACTGTAAGTACAAAAGCTTAAAGTTCTTTTACCAGTTAAAGAACAAAAAATACAAAATAGAAAAAAATGGAAGGAAAACAAATGTTAAAATATAAAGATGATGGAAGCTCAAACGCAAACTACTGGCTTGCTTCGCGCGCAGTTGCTTGCCGTGGAGACGGCTTGGCGGGCTTCGAGATGCGAGGTGTGTATAGTGGCAACGTGAACGCCAGCGATGTGTTCTTATCTAAAGGCATAGCGAACAACTACAACTCTCGCGGTGTCCGTCCTGTAGTTTCTCTAGAATCTGGAGTTAAATTAACCGAAAAGGTCGGAGACACATGGAAGCTTGGCAAGTAGAGTACAGAAATTCTCAAGTAAACCTAAGCAAATTTGTATTATGGTCTCTATTCATTATGAAATTTCATAGGGTACTTGAAAATGAAAATAAAAACATATATAATAACCTTATCAATACAAAATAAGAAAAAATGGAAGGAGAAATGACAAATGAATATTAAAATAGTAGGCAAGGAACTAAAGGCTACAGAAGCCATCAAAGAGTATATTGAAAAGAAAGCGGAAAGAGTAACCAAATATTTCGGAGAAGAACTTGATGTAACAGCAACCATCAAAACAGAGGGTGGAATGCAAGTAGCAGAGATGGAAGTAAAAACACCAACAAACCGCTTCAGAGCAGTAACAGCACATCGAGATTTATATGCTTCTATTGATAAGGATATTGACATTTTAGAAGGTCAAATTAGAAAAATGAAAACCAAAAAAGACCAACAAAACATGACAGAATCAATTCGTGTGAAAGAAATGGCAAGAGAAGAAGAACATGAAATTGTAGGAGAAATTATCAAAACTCTATACTATGACATCAAGCCATTATCACCAGAAGATGCTAAACTAAAACTAGAGGAAAGACCACAAGATAAATTTTTAACATTCATTAACCTTGAAAATGGAAAAGTAAATGTAATTTATCGTTTAAAAGATGGCAAAAACTTTGGATTAGTTGAACCAGAAGCATAACAAAACAAAGAGTAGTTTGTAAAAATACAGGCTACTTTTTTGATTTTTGTTGCTACTGAGCAAAAATAGGTGTATAATAGACGGGAAATGAAACGAGAAAAGAGGAACAGAAAATATGTATAGAAATCACAATTGTGGAGAGTTAAGAATTCAAAATGTGGGAGAAGAAGTAACATTAGCAGGTTGGGTACAAAAAATAAGAAACTTGGGTTCCATGCTATTTATCGATTTACGAGATCAATTTGGAGTTACTCAAATTGTTATTTCTGCAGAAAACCAAAATATTAATCAAAAAATGATAGAAGGAATTGTAACAGAATGTGTTATTCAAGTAGTAGGTACTGTCATTGAAAGAACCAATAAAAATACAAAAATTCCAACTGGCGAAATTGAAATAGAGGCAACAAAAATACAAATATTGGGAAAATGCAAAAATGTATTACCATTTGAAGTAAATTCTGAAAAAGTAGGAGAAGTAAAAGAGGATTTAAGGCTTGAATACCGCTTTTTAGATTTAAGGAATGACAAACTACATCAAACCATTCTGTTAAGAAGTGAAGTGATGAAAACACTTCGTAGGAAGATGGATGAATTAGGATTTACTGAAATACAAACTCCAATTTTGGCAAACTCTTCTCCGGAAGGGGCAAGGGATTATTTAGTACCAAGCAGATTGCACGCAGGAGAATTTTATGCCCTTCCACAAGCGCCACAACAATTTAAGCAATTGTTGATGGTGTCAGGGTTTGATAAATATTATCAAATTGCACCATGCTTTCGCGACGAAGACCCTAGGGCAGACAGGGCACCGGGTGAATTCTATCAATTGGACTTTGAAATGAGTTTTGCAGAGCAGGAGGATGTATTAAAGATATTGGCTGAAATTTTTACTACAGTATTTAAAACACATACCAACTGGAAAGTAGATGAAGCACCATTTACTCGAATTCCTTACTTAGAGGCGATGGAAAAATACGGAAGTGACAAACCAGACTTGAGAAATCCACTTATCATTCAAGATGTAACAGCTATCTTTGACAATGTAGACTTTAATGCTTTTAAGGGCAAAACAGTTAAAGCTATTGTGGTACCAAAAGGAGCAGCTCAAGGAAGAAAATTTTTTGATAGTATGACCGAGTTTGCTACACAAGAAGTAGGTGCCAAAGGGTTAGCGTGGGTAAAAGTAGATGAAAATAATACTATTTCAGGAGGAATTGCAAAATTTATTACTCCAGAAGTACAAGCAAAATTACAAGAGCAAATTGGCATGAAAGAAAATACAGCAGTATTTTTCATGGCAGATGAATTCAAAACAGTACAAAAAATAGCGGGAGCGATTCGTATTGAATTAGTAAATCGTTTAGATTTACTAGAAAAAAATGTATATCGTCTATGCTATATTGTAGACTTTCCAATGTATGAATTATCAGACGAAGGAACCATCGATTTTAACCATAATCCATTTTCAATGCCACAAGGAGGAATGGAGGCATTAACTACCAAAGACCCTCTTGAAATTTTAGCATATCAATATGATGTTGTATGCAATGGCTATGAGGTAGCATCAGGAGCAGTGAGAAATCATGACCCAGAGCTCATGGTAAAAGCCTTTGAAATTGCAGGATATTCAGAAGACGAAGTAAAAAATCGATTTGGGGCACTCTATCATGCATTCCAATATGGAACACCACCACATGCAGGTGCTGCACCAGGCTTAGACAGAATGGTAATGTTGGTAGCAGATAGCAAAAATATTCGTGAAGTGATTGCTTTTCCTAAAAATAAAAAAGCAAGGGACTTACTCATGAGAGCACCAAGCAAAGTAAGCAAAAAGCAGCTTGATGATGTGCATATTCAAGTAATTGAGGAAAAAAGATGAAAAAAGTATTATTAGGCATGAGCGGGGGGGTAGATAGCTCCGTCTCAGCCATTTTATTAAAAGAATCAGGATATGAAGTAATTGGAGCAACCATGAAATTATGGGAAGATAAAGAATGTCCAGAGGTAGAGGGTGGGTGCTGCTCTTTTAGTGCTACTTATGATGCCAAAAGAGTATGTGATAAATTAGAAATTCCACACTATACCTTAAATTGTGAGGAAGATTTTCAAAAATATGTCATTGATGATTTTGTGCATTGTTATCAAACCTGTAAAACGCCAAATCCTTGTATAGAGTGTAACAAGTATTTAAAATTTGGAACCTTCTATCAAAAAGCTTTGGAACTAGGGTGCGAATATATTTCTACAGGGCACTATGCTAAGATAGAGTATTCTGAAAAGTATCATAGCTATGTACTACGAAAATCAGAGGCAAGAAAAAAGGACCAGACTTATTTTTTATATAGTATTCCTAAAGAAGTGCTGCCAAAGATGGTATTTCCTTTAGAACATTTTACAAGTAAAGACGAAGTTAGAAAAATAGCAGAGCAGTATGAATTAAAAGTAGCCCATAAAAAAGATAGTCAAGAGGTATGTTTTATTCCTGACAATAATTATGGAAAATTTTTAACGCAAAGAGCCAAAATATCTTCTCAAAAGGGAAATATTGTATTAAAGGATGGAACGGTTTTAGGACAGCATGAAGGGCTAATTTATTATACCGTGGGACAAAGAAAAGGACTTGGCATTTCCTATGCGGAACCACTTTATGTGCTACAATTAATACCAGAAAGCAATGAACTAGTAGTAGGTACTGAGCAAGAATTATATACCAAAGAGCTTTATGCCAATGACCTCAACTTTTTATTAGATATGGATTTATCAAAGCCAATAGAAATTATGGCAAAAGTTCGCTATAGAGCACCAGAGGCAAAAGCAACTCTCAGTGTTACCGAAGAGGATGGCGCTAAAGTAGCCCAAGTAACATTTGAAGAACCACAAAGAGCTATTACCCCGGGACAGTCTGTGGTATTTTACTTAGATGATGTTGTCCTAGGCGGCGGAAAAATTATATAAATACTATTTAGAATTTACTTTGTTAGGTGACGGTTACAAACAAAAATTTGCAGGGAATGCTTGCAAATTTTTTGTTTTGTGATACAATAATGCTGTAAATTTACAAAAGGAGCAAAACAAATGATAGCATTTATCAAAGGAAATTTAGAGGCAAAATCAAAAGGATATATTGTGATTGAAGTAGCGGGAATTGGCTACAAAATTTATATGCCAGAAAGTGCCATTGCGAAACTAGGGGAAGTTGGCTCAAACGTGAAAGTATATACTTTTATGAGAGTGAGGGAAGATGATATTAGTCTTTATGGCTTTATTACCAATGAGGAGCTGAGAATGTTCGAATTATTGCTTTCTGTAAGTGGAATTGGAGCAAAAGGAGCTTTGACTATTTTATCTAATGTTTCGCCATCACAATTTGCCCTAGCAGTTATTAGCAATGATGTGAATGTTTTAAAAAAATTGCCAGGGATTGGACCCAAAACGGCACAACGAGTTATTTTAGAATTAAAAGATAAACTCAAAAAAGAGCAAGATATTATGCAAGGGGAAGAACAAGAAAATTCTGCTCTACAAGTTGCCATTCAGGATGATGAAAAAATTGGGGAGGCAGTAAGTGCCCTTCAAGTATTAGGATATAGCAGAAAAGAAATCGCAGATAGCTTAGCAAATGTAGACATGGCCTCTCTATCAGTAGAAGATATTATTCGAAGAGGATTAAGCAATTTAGCAAAATAATGTTATAAGAAAGCAATTTTTGCTGCAACCAAGATTAGTCATGATTTATATAATGACGAATGCAATAAATCATGACTAGTCTTGGTTGTAATATTAGTTTGAAATAATTGAAAAAGGAACGTGATAAACATGCCAGATTTAAGCAAACCACTTGCTTACCGCATGAGCCCAAAAACATTAGAGGACTATGTGGGACAAGAACATATTTTAGGAAAAGGAAAAATTCTATATCGTACTATTCAGGCAGATAGACTTTCAAGTATTATTTTATGGGGACCACCAGGATGCGGTAAAACTTCACTTGCTAGGGTGATTAGTAATACCACAAAATATAAATTTTTGAAAATGAATGCGGTTACTTCGGGAATAGCGGATATTAAAAATGCTGTAGATACAGCGCAAAATGTGCTATTAAATCCATCGGGCAAATGTATTTTATTTATTGACGAAATTCATCGTTTTAATAAATTACAACAGGATGCTTTGCTTCCTTATGTGGAAAATGGTACCATTATCTTAATTGGAGCAACTACTGAAAATCCATATTTTGAGGTGAATAAAGCTCTCATTTCAAGGTCTATGGTATTCCATTTAAATCCACTAACCGAAGCAAATATTTTTCAGGTGCTTAAAAAATCTTTAACAGCAGAAGAGGGGCTTGGTAGTTATCATGTCAAAATTGAGGACAGTACCTTGCAAAAAATTGCTATGGTTTCGAATGGCGATGTAAGAACTGCTCTCAATGGGCTAGAGGTAGCAGTGCTCACCACACAAATGGACGAAAATGGCATGATTGTTATCACGGACGAAATTGTAAAAGAATGTGTGCAGACCAGAAAGGCGGTATTTGACAAAAATGGGGATAGCCATTATGATAATATTAGTGCGTTTATCAAATCAATGCGTGGCAGTGATGTAGATGCAGCACTTTTTTATTTAGCAAGGGCACTAAACGCAGGAGAGGATCCTGTATTTATGGCAAGAAGAATCGTCATCGCTGCAGCAGAAGATGTGGGAATGGCAAATCCCAATGCCCTAGTAGTAGCAACCTCATGCATGCAAGCAGTCATGATGGTTGGCATGCCAGAGGCAAGAATTATTTTGGCAGAGGCAACAGTATATGTTGCTACTTCTAAAAAGTCCAATGCTGCTTATTTAGGAATTGACAAAGCTCTAGCAGATGTTGCTAATAAAGATACAGGAACAATTCCAATGCATATTCGAAATGCTCCTGCAGAGGGAATGGCAAAGGAAGGATATGGGGTGGGATATAAATATCCACATGATTATCCAGGTCATTTTGTAGAACAACAATATTTGCCAGATAAAATGGTAGGAACAAAATATTATATTCAAGATGATACGGTGGAGCTTGTTACACCGAAAAAAAATACCCCGTAGTTTTTACTACGGGGTTCTTTAGCATATTTTATGCTAAAGGGTGGAGCTTTAATTTTCAGGATTGACAATATCCTCAATATTGAGGGGAATTCCATCACTTTTTATTTTACGATGAGACCTACCCTTCAACTTACCATGGATTTTATCCTGGTCGCTTTTTTTCACAAGAGGACGATAGCGCCGTTCCTTAGTGGTTTGACCCTTTTTCTGTGCAGGATACATATGGGTGTCACGCGGAGTAGCAGAATCAAAGCGGGAATACATTTTATAAGCTCCTTTCAAAAAAATGTAATTAATATTATAGCATAAAAAAGCAAATTCGTCAAACGCTATTTTGATAGTTTTGAAAACTGTATCGATACATTTTTGATGGTTTCAGAATAACTACCTTGATAGATGGTTTCTGCTGTGTGTTCATTTTGCAAAGGAATCACAAAATGAAGATCTGCTATATATTCTTCTCCTAATGCGTTTATAATGTGTAATTGGCAAGAGACGGTATTTTTAATGGAAGAAAGGGGAATACGGCAGCGTTTTAACAAACTACCATCAAATACAAGCGGCTCATCAATATCAGTAAGCAAATAATGTGTTTTTAAATTAGAATTTTGATAGCGAAGAGTTAAGGGAAGGGAGAGCACCTCATCAATTTGTGGAGAGGAGGCATTTGCAGTATTCTCTAAGAGTTCAGAATTAGTTTCTGTATTTGTTGTCGAATTTGTCTCTGTATTTTCTTCCGTGATAAGATTATTTTTAATAACTTCATAGGAAATAGAAGCAACATTTTCCCTTTCAGAGGGGTCCCACTTGCCAAAATTTTGTACATTTTGATATGTTAATGATAAATTTCCTGTTTTTTGATTGGAAAAAGAAATGTTATCTAGCCATAAGTGAGTAACGGTATTTTGAGGAGTTTTTTCAACTACTTGTAAGGATCTGTTATCTGTTTGCAATATATTTTGGCTGAGCGATTGTGTGAAATCGGAGTTGAGATTATGAATTTTTAAGAAGATGGCAATATCGGTATATTGACTAATATTTAAGTCCCACCCAGCTTTGCTTTCACTCTGATTATCAGCATTGGCATTGCTATAAAAATACATTTTATCTACTGAAAAAATAGGTTCTTGAGTGGAATCATTAGCGATATTTTGCTTGTTTCTATTTTGAAAAAATATATAAATAGCTAAAATGGTAGATAAAAGTATTATTAACATTATAAATATTATCAAAAACGTTTTTCTTTTCATAAATACCTCATTCTTAGTTTATGTTTTTATTACCATATCATAAAATAGAAAAAAAAGCAAATGCAACGTAGTACTTTTGAAGAAAAAGCAACAAACAATAACTATTTTGTTGCGAATACTATAAGAAGTAAGTAAAGACGAGAAAACAGGAGAATAAGAGAATAGAATACAAAAAAATAATCAAAAATACCATATTCTTCATTTGCAATTGAGTTAAGAATATGGTATGATAATAACAACAATTAAATAGAAATTAATTTTCCCTGCATAGTGCGTGTAGACTGGAATTTTAGAACCAACAAACTTAAAACGGGAGTCCGCCTTTGAATGTGGCGTGTATGCTTGTATTTCATATAAGAAACCCAGGAGCATTCAACAAGACACCCACCTGTGAAAGCAGGTCCTTAAAATTTCATTCACCTTACGGCTAAGGCGGGGTTTTTTGTGTGTAACTTAGTATACGTTAGCTGGGGGACCGACAAGGTAGAAACCGCTATCGGATTACAGAGTTCCCAAGGTAATTTTATGAGTAGTAATCCGATTGCGGTTTCTTCGCGGTTGGGGTGAGCTAGAAAACAATATGTTAGTAGCTTACGGTTTGTTTACTAATTTCCGCATATTTTCTTAATTTCTCATAAGCCAGGCTATTTACGGAACCAGCAGGAAAACGTCCTTGGCTGTCCTTTTTACCAGCAGGAACACCGGTTAAAATTTCAATTCCTTCCTCAATGGTAGAAATGGCATAAATGTGGAAGTTTCCATCTTTGACTGCCTTTACCACTTCTTCTGAAAGGTTTAAATTTTTTACATTCTGCTTTGGAATCATAACACCATGGGTACCATCCAAACCACGCATTTTACAAATTTGGAAAAAGCCTTCAATTTTATCATTTACGCCACCAATTGGTTGAATTTCTCCTTTTTGGTTCACAGATCCGGTCACACTAATGGCCTGATTAATTGGAATACCAGAAAGGCTAGATAAAATTGCATAAAGTTCTGTACTAGAAGCACTATCACCATCCACTCCATTATATAATTGCTCAAAACAAATACTTGCGGTGAGTGAAAGAGGAATATCTTGTGCAAACATTTCTCCCAAATAGCCACTTAAAATCAAAACACCTTTCGAATGGGTAGAGCCAGAAAGTTCAACTTCACGTTCTATGTTAATAATACCATTTTTGCCAGTATACGTATTTGCGGTAATTTTAACAGGCTTTCCAAAGCTATAATCACCAATACTCATGACAGTAAGACCATTAATTTGACCAGCCACAAAACCGGTAGTATCAATTAAAAGTGTATTTTCTTGAATCATTTGCATATAGCGAGAATCATATTTTTTTACTCTTTCAATACGTTCTTTTAATGCTTTTTCTACATATTCACTACTTACTTTTTTCGAATGTCCCATTTTAGCCCATGTGGCAGCCTCACCAATCACTTGCGCTAAATCATTAAAACGAGTCGAAAGTTTTTCTTGATTGTCTGCTAACTTAGAGGCATATTCTACCATTCTAGCGACTGCTTCACGAGTAAGAGGTGGGAGGGACTCTTGTGCACAATATCCTGCAATAAATCTGGCTAATTTATTCATATTTTCTTTAGTTAAAGGAGCATCATCTTCAAACTCTACTTTAATTTTAAAAAGTTTTCGGAAGTCACTATCCATAGCAAGTAACGTTTGATAAATATTTTCCTCGCCGATAATAATTACTTTTAAATCAAGAGGAATTGGCTCAGGTTTTAAAGAAATCATTACCATCGACGAGCGAGGGTCTGCTGCATTTTCAATGCCAATTTCTTTGGTACGTAGTGCTTTTTTGAGAGCATCATAGCATAAACCATTCGCAAGCAAATCACTTGCTTGAAAAATAATGTAACCGCCATTGGCTTTATGAAGCAGACCTGGTTTTAACATGGTAAAATCGGTTTTTAAAGCTCCGTAATAGTTTTCATATTCTAATTTTCCAAAAATATTATGATAAGAGTAGTTCGAATCCATAATGATAGGAGCACCTTCGGTTTGGCTATTATCTACAAACAAATTGACACGATAATTAAGCCATGGTTTTAGTATCTCTGGCTTAGTTGCTTGTGGCACAGATTGCTGATTATCTGCTTTATCATCGCGAATAAAATGAGAAATATTTTTCAAAATATCTTTTTTGATATTATCTAAGAATTTATTAATCTTTTTATTACGTTTGTATTTTGATTTAATATAGTTAATGTGGGTATTGACAGTTAAAAGAGCAACATTGGATTGCCATTCTTCAATTCTCTTTTGAGATTCTTTTTCAATGCTCTTAATCTCGCCAATTGCCTCCATAATTTGTTGCTGTACAATCGATGATTTATCTTCATATTGCTTTTTAATTTCTTCATCTAATTTATTAAATTCTTCTTCTGCTAATGCCTTTCCATCTTTGACAGGCATCATATAAATACCGGTTTGAGAGGCTTTAACTTGAAAACCGTATTCAGAAGATTTTTGATTTAACTTTTCCATCAAAACATTACGTTTTTCTTCAAATTCCTGCTTAATTAAGGTTCTTTCTTTTTCGAACTCTTCATTATTAAAAGTGGTTTTTATATCTACCTTTACATCATTAATAAAGTGGTCCATAAGGTCTCGAAATTCCTTACCACCACCAGCTGGAAGAGATACAGCAATTGGTTCATTAGGATTGTCAAAGTTATAAATGTAGCACCAGTCCATAGGCACTTTTTTCTTTTTAGAAATAGTATCTAAGTAATTTTTTGTGTACATTGTTTTGCCAACGCCACTAGGACCTTCTACATATAAATTGTAGCCTTTTACATCTACATTAAGACCAAACTCTAGCGCTTTAATTCCTCTGTCTTGACCAATTCCAGTATCAATTGGGTCAAGTTCATCGGTTGCCTCAAAATCAAAAGTGCTAGGGGAGCATACTAATTTTAAATCTTTGTAACTTAGTTCATTTGTTTTTCTCATTTTTTTATTTCCTCCTTTGTCCAATTGGGGACGTTTGTTGGTGTGACAAAATGTCCTATTGGGAGCCCCTTTTTTAGTGAATAAAATTATGCATTAATTGTTAAATTCATTAAAATGGCGTCATCTTTGCCATGGTAATATTTTTTCCTGATTCCCACTTGTTGAAAATGATACTTTTCGTATAAATGAATGGCTGGTAAGTTATGTTCATTTACCTCTAAAGTAATTATGTTTATTTGTGATGCCTTTGCAAAGTCAATCATATGTTGTAATAGAAAAGAAGCAATACCTGAATTTCTTCTGTCTTTTTTGGTAACAATATTTAATACTTCTAAGGTATCAACAATTTTAGAAACCCCACAAAATCCAACAATTTCTAAGTTCATTTTGGCAACGAAATAATAAGAAGAGAGGTGATGTGGATTTTCTAATTCATTTTTCAAAACAGAAGCAGACCAAAAATCATCGAAATCTTCTGTTAAATTTTCTGCAATTTCTTCTAAATCAATAATTGTCATTGGAAGAACTTCAATTTTCATAAGAGCCATCCTTTTGCTCCAATGCAATTTCAGCTTGTGATTTTCGCAAATAAACAGGGCACAAAATATCAGAATTTCCGTAGTCACCATTTTTGTATTTAGTATAACCAATTTGAGCAATGCTTATGCTAGAAGCAATATTTTGTTGTTCATTGGCAAATAAAATTTTATTTTGATTTTGCAATGGAAGAGAAGCAATTAAGTTGTGGAAAACAACACTTCCATCACCAACAAAATAAATAGGCATAGCATTCAGAAAAATTGTAGAATTCTCTTCCAAAAATTTTAATAAATTTTGATTACTGAATTCATTGTTTGCATTTCGAAAAGCTAAAAAAGTAAGGTCTTGTTTTTGAACAGTCAGAGAGCCGGAAGCATTTTCGCAAAGTTCAAACAACCCACAGTACACATTTCCATTTTTGGCATCAAGTAGGGAACAAACAAGACCTTTTTGATGCAAGTTATATGCCAAGCCTTCTAACGAATTGACCGCTACAACGGGAATGTTTTTACTATCAGCAAAAGCCTTGGCAGTTGCAATTCCAATGCGAAGTCCGGTAAAGGAGCCGGGACCAACGCAGCAAGCAATTAAAGAGATGTCATCTAACGTTAAATTAGTTTTTTGAAAGGCTTCATCAATCATCGGCATTAACTTTTGGGAATGTGTTTTTTCATCATTATTATTTAGTTCTATTATAACTTCTTGGTTTTCTAAAATGGCAACAGAGGCATTTTTAGAAGAAGTATCAAGGCTTAAAATTCTCATTTTTTGTGTCCTTTCTTATGGTATCAGTTTATTCTAAAATTTATGTAGAGGAGCTAACAAAGCGCTTCATTTAAAATTTTTAAAAGATAGGAAGCGTTGCATTTCCAAACAGTTCAATATCAAGCTTGCGGAAATCTTCATTATCTAAATCTTTGTGAAAAGTAATTTTAATGTAATCAGGAGGCAGAATCGATTCGATCATTTCGCCCCATTCAATGAGGCAAATACCATTTTCAAAATACTCTTCTCCACCCATGGCATAAAACTCATCAGTATCTTCTAGACGATAGACGTCAAAGTGATAAAGGGAAACTGCCTCGGTATGGTATTCATTCACGATGGTAAAAGTAGGACTAGAAATTTCATTTTCTAGGCCAAAATACTTTAAAACACCTTGCGCGAATTTTGTTTTTCCGCTGCCAAGTTCACCTGAAAGAACAATAATGTCTTTTTCCTTTAACTTAGAGGCTACTTTTGTAGCAAACTCAATGGTATCTTGTTCACATTTTGAAATAAATTGCACTATTTTTCTCCTTTGTCATTTTTCTACAAATTCTATGTTTATTGTATCTTAACTTCACTTTTTTGTAAAGAAAAATTGGTAAGAAAATTGAATAAAAAAGAAATCTGTCTAAATATGTATATCTAAACAGATTTCTTCTTTACATTTTTTGCAAAATTACATTTAACATGTAACGGTGCTAGTTTAAATGCAAAAACTATCTCATGTTGTTTTCAGCTTGTTGGATTAATTTCTTAACCATTTGTCCACCAATTTTTCCAGCGTCTCTTGAAGATAAATCTCCGTTATAACCTTGTTTTAAGTTAACACCAACTTCGCTAGCTACTTCATATTTGAATTTGTTAAGAGCTTCTTTAGCTTCTGGAACTACAGAGTAATTGCTATTGTTGTTTGCCATAGTTTTCACCTCCTAGAATGTGATTAATTTTTAGAATTTGTGAAAAAACTCATTTGCTTTTTCAGTATATATCATGCGCGAATATTTTGATTTTAAACTGGTAAATTTTGATAAATTTATTGTCAATCAAAATAAAAAAAGATATAATAGTAAAAAAATCAGGAGAAAATGATATGTATAAACTTGTTGCAATTGATTTAGATGGAACTTTGCTCAATTCGTATGGACAAATCACGGAAAAAAGTAAAAATGTTATTCAAAAAGCTGTTCAGAAAGGAGTAAATGTCGTACTGACTTCAGGAAGAAATGCTATGTCTGTGCAAAATTTGGCGACAGAAATTGGAGCAGACCATTATATTATTTGTGGAAATGGAGCTATGGTTTATGATTTACAAAAAAAACAAATGATATACCATCAATTTTTAGAAAAGCGAAAAATCCTACAGCTTGTTCGAATTTGTGAAGAAAATAGCATTTATTATAGCGTGTATACTGAAAATGGAATTATTGCAAAATCACTGAATTACAATGTGCTATATTATCATCAAGAAAATAGTGGAAAGCCAGATAGCAAAAAGACGAATATTAATATTGTGCAAAATATTGATGCATATATTCGAGAAAGACAAGAAGAAGACTATATCAAAATGACGATTTGCGATGATAATCAAATTATTTTTAATCGCATGATTCAAAATTTAAAAAAAGTAAGGGATGTTGATGTATTAGATGTAGCACATATGTCGAGAAAACTAATCAAATTAGGAACAGAAGTATATGAGATGGAATATTTTTATACAGAAATTAGCGGCCAGAATGTAGATAAGTGGAATGCAATTGCACACCTAATGGACTTACTATCTATTTCTGCAGACGAAGTGATGGCGATTGGCGATAATGTAAATGATAAAACAATGCTCCAAAACGCAGGTTTAGGAGTGGCAATGGAAAATAGTGCTCCATATATCAAAGAGTTCGCTGATGTTGTGACATTAGACAATCATTCAGATGGGGTAGCAAAAGCAATTGAAGATTATATTTTAAATGCTGAATAAAGAAAACAAAAAATGCACATAACTATTATCAAATCAATTTCAAAGAATGAAATCTGTACGAGAGAAAGAGGAGTGTGCAATGAATAAAAAAGATAACGCTGGAGACAATCGTGCTTTTGAAAAGCAGTTAGAAAGCAAGTATAATCAAAAAAACCAAACCAGTAAAATGAAAAACGAAATTGGACAAATAGAAGAATTTGAGGACAGCACTAAATACGGGGAGTTTATCTCTTCCTACTTTTCTTGGATGACTTTAGAAGGGCAAAAGAGAAAAGCAAAAGAACTAGAAAACAAAACGAAACAATCCTAAAAAAGGAAGAAAAAAGAAAAAAAGGAAAAAAGGGACACCTTCCAAAAGAAGGTTATTATCTGTTTGACAGGTGGCTCTTTTTTCTTAACCTGCTTTTGGAAGGTGCCCCTTTTTTTAGGTTAAAGAATAATGCAAATTAATCCGCCACTACCTTCATTGACAATGCGTTCCAATGTTTCTTGTAATTTTGCTTGTGCTTCTTCCGGCATTCTTGATAACTTATTTTGTAATCCTTCATTAACAAGTTCATGTAAGCTCTTGCCAAAGATGTTAGATTCCCAAATTTTTTGAGGGTCACTTTCAAATTCGGAAAGTAGGTAGTTGACCAAATCTTCTGATTGTTTTTCACTGCCAACAATTGGGGAAACCTCTGTCTCAATGTCAGCTCTTATCATATGAATACTTGGTGCCTTGGCTTTTAATTTGACTCCAAAACGAGAACCTTGTTTTACCATTTCTGGTTCATCTAAAATGAGTTCTTCCATTGATGGAGTAACAATACCATAGCCTTTGGCTTTTACTTCTTCTAAGGCGTAAGCAATCTTGTCATATTCCTTCTTAACTTGTGCAAATTCTGTAATGGTAGAGAACAGGTCACCTTCATTTCCAATTGATACACCAGAAATTTCAGTAAGTACCTGATAAAATAATTCTTCTAACAATTCAATTGTAACCAATACGCTACCATCGCCCAGTTTAATTTCATCTAGTTTTGTCTTTGTAATTACTTTGGTATTTTGTAACTTGCTAATGCCTTGGTCAATTTGTTTCAAAAAGCGAATATTTGAAAAAGCACCCTTAATTTCATCATATAACTCTTTTTTTAGCCAATGGTCATCTGGCAGACCGTCTACCCATCTAGGAAAATTAATATTCATTGTTTCAATTGGAAACTCATATAAAATTTTGCCAAAAATGTCGTCAATATCTTCTAAATCTAAATTAGCACAGTTAGTAGGTAGCACAGAAACTTCATATTTATCTTCTAACTTTCTTGCTAAGGCTTTGGTGTAGTCAGAATATGGGTCATCACTGTTTAACACAATCACAAATGGTTTATTTAGTTCCTTTAATTCTTTGACAACTCTTTCTTCAGCTTCAATATAGTCCTCACGAGGAATATCGGTAATGCTACCATCTGTGATTACTAAAATGCCGATAGTAGAATGCTCTGCAATAACCTTTCTAGTACCAATTTCTGCTGCCTGTTCAAAAGGCATTTCTTCATCAGACCAAGGTGTTTTTACCATACGTGGCATGTCGTCTTCTAAATAGCCAATGGCATTGTCTACTAAATAGCCTACACAATCAACGAGTCTAGTTTTAAATTTTAAATTGTCACCAATAGTAATTTCTACAGCTTCATTGGGAATAAACTTTGGCTCTGTTGTCATAATTGTTTTACCGGCAGCACTTTGAGGCAACTCGTCACGAGCGCGCTCTTTTTTGTATTCATTTTCGATATTTGGAATGACTAATAAATCCATAAAATTTTTAATAAAGGTAGATTTACCAGTTCTAACAGGACCTACCACACCAACGTAAATATCACCATCAGTACGGTTTGCTATATCTTGGTATAACTTTAAATTTTCATCCATGAAATATTTAACCCCCTCTAAGAAATGTTTGTACAAATAAACTTTACTTCATGTATATTAGATAAATTCAAACTTATGACATTTTTAAAAAATTTTTTTGTGAAAATAATATATTACTCAATGATAAGTTTTATAAAAAAGGACAAAGCAAAAAAGAATATCCCTGAAAAATGAGCATAAATAAGGTAATACAAGAGCTAAAAATATGGATGATATTTTTAGTTACTATTAAAAGAAAGGGGAATTTCATGAAAAGAATTTTATCCAATTACAAATCAACCATTATTTTATTAGTAGCAATTATGATTGGAACAATGATAGGGCTCATCTTTGGAGAAAAAGCCACTGTTCTTCAACCGTTAGGAGACCTATTTCTAAATCTACTATTAGTTATCATCATACCGCTTGTATTTTTAACCATTACTACCTCCATTGCCAAAATGAAAACACCAAAAAGAATTGGAAAAATTATGGTTACCATTATTGCTGTATTTGTAGTTACCTCTATTATTGCAGTACTCATTGGCTTCCTTAGCACCTACTTCGTCAAATTAGTTAACCCAGAGGACGGAGAAAGCATCAAAGCAGCATTAGAAGCAAATGATAAGGTAGAAACAGAAGAGGAAGATTTGACAATTGCTGATAGAACAGTACAGTTATTAACTGTCAATGATTTCAGTAAATTATTGTCAAAGGACCATATTATTGCATTATTGGTCATGTCAATTATTTGCGGCTTAGCAACGAATATGGCTGGAAAGAAGGGAGAGGTATTCCTTACGTTTTTGTCCTCGGCTAATGAGGTAATGCAGCAAATTGTCAAAATTATTATGTATTATGCACCAATTGGTCTTGGATGTTATTTTGCTTCCTTAATAGGAAGCTTTGGGGCATCTATTGCAATTGGGTACCTAAGGACCTTTGTAATTTATACTTTGGTTGCAATTGCATTCTATTTTATCATGTACAGCATTTATGCTTGGATTGCAGGTGGAACGAAAGGAATCAAAGCATTTTGGAAAAATGTGCTACCATCTACCTTGACATCGATTGCAACTTGTTCTAGTGCAGCATCTATTCCTGTCAATGTAGAATGTGCTAAAAACATGGGAGTACCGGATGATATTGCAGAAACGACCATTCCAATGGGAACGAGCTTTCATAAAGATGGTTCCATCATCGGTTCCATGTTTAAAATTATGTTTTTGGTTTGTTTATTCGGAACACCAGTGGGAAGTGTAGGAAGCATCTTTGGCATTTTAGGAGTTGCACTCATTGCCAACTTATTAATTACAGGAGTACCAATTGGTGGCGGAACTATCTCTGAGATGTTAATCATTTCTATGATGGGGTATCCAGTAGCAGCACTTCCAATTTTAACAGTGATTGCAACCATTATTGATCCACCAGCAACAATGCTAAATGTAGTGGGGGATACCGTTTCCTCTATGATGGTTGCAAGAATTGTTGACGGAAAAGACTGGATGAAAAAAGATGAGTAGAAGGTGATTTTTAATTATGTTAAATGGCGTACCAGTGCTCAAAAAAGCATATGATACGCTATTTTCAATTTTTATATAGATTTGTTAAAATTTTCGTCAATTGAAATTGTAAATGCAATTTATTAAAATTTTTTCAAAAAAATATTGACAAAGAGAAAAATTGGGGTATAATATGATTATAAGTCAAAGAAAGTCAAAGTCTAAAATAAACAAAGGAAGTGATGAACAATGAGAATGTCGGATATGATTGAAGAATTTATCAAAGAACTATTTTCGGAAGATGGAGACTATATAGAAATACAAAGAAATGACTTAGCACAGCATTTTAATTGTGTACCATCACAAATTAATTATGTCATCGCGACACGTTTTAAACCATCACAAGGATATTACGTAGAAAGCAGACGTGGCGGTGGAGGACACATTAAAATAAAAAAAATAAATATCACAAAAAGCAATTACTTAATGCATGCAATTGCCAGCATTGAAAATACCATTACTGCACAAGAAGTTGATATTTTTATTAGTAATTTCTTATCTGAAGGAATTATTAACGGTACAGAAGCAAAGCTACTAAAAGTCGCAACGAGTGACAATGTACTAACAATTCCACAGGAAATGAAAGACAATATCAGAGCAAATATTTTTAAAAATATGCTGATTAATTTAGTAGAAGATTAAATTTAAATGGAACCTTCTTTTGGGGACACCTTCCAAAAGAAGGTTAACGAAAGGAGAAGGTTATTATGTTATGTCAAAATTGTGGAAAAAATGAGGTAACATTTCGTTACACACAAATTATTAATGGAGTGAAAAAAGAAATGGCATTATGTGACAAATGTGCTAGAACTTTAGGATTGGAGAGCTTAGACTTTAATATGCCAATTAATTTTTCAAACTTTTTAGGAAACTTTTTAAATGATGCATTAGATACAAAGCTCATGCCAAGTTTTACCAAAACAGGAACATTGCAATGCGATAACTGTGGAATGACCTATAACGAATTTGTTGATACAGGAAAATTTGGATGTAGCCATTGCTATGATATCTTTGCGGATACATTAGATTCTGTATTAAAAAATATTCATGGATCTTCTGTTCATGTAGGCAGAAAAAGCCATTTAACACCAGCAGATAAGAAAGCAGTCAAAGAAGATATTAAAAAAGTAGAAAAAAGTACAGAGAAAACTGGAAAGTCTGATACCAAAGAAGAAAAATTAGCAAATCTAAGTAGGCAATTAAAGCAAGCCATTCAAGAGGAACGCTATGAAGACGCAGCAAAAATTAGAGATGAAATTAAAAAGCTTTCTTAATTTATACTACTATGTGATATGACTTGTATATCCAAATAATGTTATAAAAGACATAACTCATGAAAATTTTAGTTCTAGTCAAGAGTATCTATGATTTATAGAATGACGAATGCGATTGAAACTAGAGATTGTAACATTATTTTGTCATAAAAAAGAAACACAAAAAAGGAGGAAATAATTGATGAATTGGTATTTACAAAACGGAAAAGATTCAGATGTTGTGATAAGTTCAAGAGTAAGAATTGCGAGAAATTTAGCGGAAGTTCCATTCCCAACAAAATTTTCAAAGGAACAAGCTAAAAAAGTATTAGAAACAATAAAAGAAATTACGCCAAGTATTGGCTATGGACTCAAATTTATTAATTTAAATGATTTAGATGACCTTACCAAAGTAAGTCTTGTAGAAAAACATGTGATTAGTCCAGAGTTTGCTATGAACAAAGACAAAGCGAGTGCAATGCTATTGAATGACGAAGAAAATATTTGTATGATGATTAATGAAGAAGATCATATTCGCTTGCAAGTATTTGCTTCAGGTTTAGAACTAGAAAATTTAAAAAATTTAGTCATTGAAATTGATGAAAGGCTAGACAAAATGTTGCATTATGCAATACACGAAAAGTATGGCTATTTGACAGCTTGCCCAACCAATGTAGGTACAGCAATGCGCGCTTCTGTGATGGTACATTTACCGGCCTTATCCATGACAGGAAATATTAATAAAATTTTAAATATTGTCAATGGATTTGGCATGAATATTCGTGGAATTTATGGTGAAGGAACACAAAGCCAAGGAGATATTTATCAAATTTCAAATAATCAAACCTTGGGTTTAACAGAGAATGATATCATCAAGAATTTAAATGTTATTACTGAGCAAGTGATTGAGCAAGAAAGAATGGCAAGAAAATATCTGGCAAAAAATTCCATTGATTTAGAAGATAGAGTCTATCGTGCCTATGGTACTCTGGCTTATGCTACTAAGCTTTCTTCTGATGAATGTAAAAAATTACTTTCCTATGTAAAGCTAGGAACGGATTTGGGAATGATTAAAGAGTTAAATGACAGTAAAGTGACAAAACTTTATTTATATAATCAACCTGCCAATTTACAAAAATATGTAGGAAGGCCATTGGATTGTTATGAAAGAGAAATAAAACGTCCAGAGGTAATGAAGGAGATTATGAAAGATTAAAAAACTCCCATTTGGGAGGAATGAGACATGAAAGGAAGTGTATTAATATGATGTATAAATTTACAAATCGTGCTGAAAAAGCAATAGAGCTTGCAGGGGAACTTGCAGCAGAATTTGGTCACAATTACATAGGAACAGAACATATTCTATATGGTCTTTCCAAAGAAGGAACAGGAGTGGCAAGCAAAGTGCTCGAAACACAAGCTATTACACCGGATAAAATTGCAGAAGAAATAGAGGCTTTAATTGGAAGAGGGGAAGAAATTCAAGATGAATCTACCATTGGCTTTACTCCTCGTTCTAAAAGAGTGCTTGAAAATGCCTTTATTGAAGCAAGAAAATTAGGCTCAGAATTTATTGGTACAGAGCATATTTTAATTGGAATCATGCGTGAAGGAGATAGTGTGGCTGTTCGTATTATGATGGATTTACAAGTGGAACCTCAAAAATTATACAATGAAATTATTAAGGTGATTAATGAGGACGAAAGTGCAGGAGGAGAAAGAAAGGAACAAGGTAAAAAGTCAGGAAGCTTTAATCAAACACCTACCCTAAATCAATTTGGTACTGATTTGACAAAAAGGGCAATAGAAGGAAAGTTGGACCCTGTCATTGGTAGAAAGCTAGAGATTGAAAGAGTCATTCAAATTCTATCCAGAAGAACCAAAAACAACCCTTGTTTGATAGGAGAACCAGGTGTTGGTAAAACAGCAGTAGCAGAGGGATTAGCCGAAAAAATCATAGCAGATGATGTTCCTGAAATGTTAAAAAATAAAAGAGTGGTCAGTTTAGATATTGCTAGCATGGTGGCAGGAGCAAAATATCGTGGAGACTTCGAAGAGAGAATTAAAAAATGCCTGGCAGAGGTCAAAAAAGTAGGAGACGTCATTCTCTTTATTGATGAGGTTCATACCATTGTGGGAGCAGGTTCTGCAGAAGGAGCGGTCGATGCTGCCAACATTTTAAAACCATTATTGGCAAGAGGAGAAGTGCAAGTCATTGGTGCTACTACCTTAAATGAATACCGAAAATATATCGAAAAAGATAGTGCATTAGAAAGACGTTTTAGCCCTGTGACAGTAGGAGAACCTACCACTGAGGAAACGATAGAAATTTTAAAAGGAATTCGTGACAAATATGAGGCACATCATAATGTTAAAATTACAGATGAAGCCATTAAAGCAGCAGTGGAGCTTTCTACCAGATATATTAATGACAGATTTTTACCGGATAAAGCTATTGATTTAGTTGATGAGGCTGCTTCTCGTGTCAAAATGAGAACTTACACACAACCAGATTCCTTCAAAAAGTTAGAAGAAAAAATAGCAAGCTTGGACAAAGAAAAGGAAGATGCCATTCGCATGCAAGACTTTGAAAAAGCGGCAAACCTTCGTGACAAGCAAAAAGAAGAAAAAGAAAAATTGCAAAAAGAAAAGGAAAAATGGGAAAACAAAAATACCAAAAGTGTTACTACGTTAACCGAGGAAGATATTGCAGAAGTCATTTCTAGTTGGACAGGGGTTCCTGTACAAAAATTAACACAAAGTGAAAACGAAAAATTAAAGAACCTTGAAAAAACGCTTCATGAAAGAGTGATTGGACAAAATGAAGCCGTAGAAGCAGTGGCAAAAGCAATTCGTAGAGGAAGAGTAGGACTAAAAGACCCAAATCGTCCAATTGGTTCTTTTCTTTTCTTAGGACCAACTGGTGTTGGAAAAACGGAACTTTCCAAAGCATTAGCAGAAAGCTTATTTGGAAATGAAGATGCCATGATACGTATTGATATGTCAGAATATATGGAACCACATTCGGTAGCAAAACTCATTGGTTCTCCTCCAGGATATGTTGGATTTGATGAAGGAGGACAATTAACAGAAAAGATTAGAAGAAAACCATATTCCGTAATCTTATTTGATGAAATTGAAAAGGCACATCCAGATGTCATGAACATGTTACTTCAAATTTTGGATGATGGACGTTTAACAGATGCCCAGGGCAGAACAGTCAACTTTAAAAATACCGTCATCATTATGACTTCTAACGTGGGGGCAAGAATGATTACCGATAAAAGCACATTGGGATTTACTATGGATACGGGATCAAAAGAAGAAACACAAAAAGAGTACGAAACCATCAAAAAAGATGTGATGGGAGAATTAAAAAGACAATTTAGACCAGAGTTTGTGAACCGTATTGATGAAATTATTGTGTTTCATAAGCTAACAGAGGATGATGTTGAGCAAATTATTGACATCATGTTAGCACAGGTAGCAAAACGCTTAAAAGAGCAGGCAATTAACTTAGAAATTGATAGCACAGTAAAGAAATTGATAGCCAAAAAAGGTGTAGATACCAACTATGGTGCAAGACCACTGAAAAGAGCAATTCAAAATGTACTAGAAGATAAAATTGCAGAAGAAATTCTAGATGGACACATTAAACCAAACAAAAAAGTAAAAGTCGTAGCAGAAGATGATAAAATTGTGGTAGAGTAGGTTCATAACTTTTTTAAACACGTCAGTCCATATGCTTGGCGTGTTTAAAGATTTTAAATAATTGTAAAAACATCTTGCTATTTCAAAAAAAGCGTGCTAAAATAAATAGCATAGCAAAAACAAAGAAAAAGAGGAGTATGTTTTTAATTCACTTTTCAGAGAATAGAAGCCATAGGCTGAAAGCTTCTAAAGAAAGAATGAAACAGAAGGTAGCTTTGGAGTTGATATATTGAAATAGGAGTAAATATATTCGTATACTTGCGTTAAAAGTAAAATGAGATATTAATTAAGGAGAATGAGACAAATCTCTTTTCCTACAAGAATTAATAAATTAAGGTGGTACCGTGAGTAAACCTCGCCCTTATAGAAAGAATAAGGACGAGGTTATTTTTTTAGCAGGAAAAACAACCTGCTTTTGGAAGGTGTCCCTAAAAGAAGGAGGAAGGAAAGTGAAAGAAAGAAAGACCTTGGAAGGAAAATTTAATCCAAAAGATTTTGAAGAAAGAATTTATCAGGATTGGGAGGAAAAGGGGTGTTTTAAGCCATCAGACGATAAAACAAAAACACCTTATACCATAGTAATTCCACCACCAAACATTACAGGAAAGCTACATATGGGACATGCCTTAGATGAAACCCTTCAAGATATTTTAATTCGTTACAAAAGAATGCAAGGTTTTAATACTTTATGGGTACCAGGAACAGACCATGCATCGATTGCGACCGAAGCAAAAATAGTAGCAAAATTAAAAGAAGAAGGTCTAACCAAAGAAGACTTAGGAAGAGAAGGCTTTTTGAAGAGAGCTTGGGAATGGAAAGATGAATATGGTGGAACCATTTTAAATCAATTAAAAAAATTGGGAGCTTCTTGTGATTGGTCAAGAGAGCGCTTTACCATGGATGAAGGCTTATCCAATGCCGTAAAGCACGTATTTGTTAGCCTTTATGAAAAAGGGTTGATTTACAAAGGCAAAAGAATGATTAACTGGTGCCCTTATTGCAATACCTCTATTTCTGATGCAGAAGTAGAATATGAGGAGGAGCCAACCCATTTATGGCATATTCGTTATCCTGTGAAAGGAGAAGAAGGAAAATATGTGATTGTGGCTACCACAAGACCAGAAACTATGCTAGGTGATACAGGTGTAGCAGTTCATCCAAACGACGAAAGATACAAAGACATTGTAGGAAAAACACTCATTCTTCCAATTATGAACAAAGAAATTCCTGTTATTGCGGATGAATTTGTAGAAAGGGAATTTGGAACAGGTGCTGTGAAATTAACACCAGCTCATGACCCTAATGATTATGGGGCTGCTTTGAAACATAACTTAGAAATTATCGAAGTGTTTGATGAAAATTGGAAAATGGGTGATTTGGTACCTGAGTACAAAGGCATGGACCTTTATGAAGCAAGAACGAAAATTGTAGAACAATTAGAAAAAGAAGGATACTTAGTTAAAATTGAAGATTACACCCACAATGTAGGAAAATGCTATCGTTGCCATCATACGATTGAACCTAAAATTTCAGAGCAATGGTTCGTCAAAATGATACCTTTAGCAGAACCAGCTATCAAAGCAGTTCGCGAAGGAGAAGTAAAATTCATTCCAGAGCGCTTTGACAAAATTTACTATAACTGGATGGAAAACATTCAAGACTGGTGTATTTCAAGACAGCTTTGGTGGGGCCATAGAATTCCAGCTTACTATTGCCAAGATTGTGGGGAGATGACAGTATCAGAAGATGAAGTGACAACATGCCCACACTGTGGCTCACACAATATTCACCAAGATGAAGACACCTTAGATACATGGTTTAGTTCAGCACTTTGGCCATTTTCAACACTTGGTTGGCCAAATAATACAGAGGATTTCCAATATTTCTTCCCAACAAGTACCTTAGTAACTGGCTATGATATTATCTTTTTCTGGGTAGCAAGAATGATTTTCTCAAGCATTGAACATACAGGTAAGGTACCGTTTAAAGACGTATTTATCCACGGCATTGTGCGTGATAGCCAAGGAAGAAAAATGTCCAAGAGCTTAGGCAATGGCATTGACCCATTAGAAATTATCGATCAGTACGGAACAGATGCCTTAAGATTCTCTTTAATTTCGGGTATTGCACCAGGAAATGACATTCGATATATGCCTGAAAAGCTGGAATCTGCAGCAAATTTTGCTAACAAATTATGGAATGCAGCAAAATTTGTAAGTAGCAACTTAGCAGATGAGAAAAAGGTAAGAGAGTTCTGCGATAAAGCCTTTGAAAAGAACAAAGCCTATGACCCAACTTGTTTTAGATTAGAAGATAAATGGATTTTAAATAAGTTTGACAAATTAGTGGTAGAGGTTACGAAAAATATCGACAATTACGACTTAGGAGTTGCTTTAGACAAAATTTATGGCTTTATTTGGAATGAGTTCTGTGACTGGTATATCGAGATGGTCAAAACAAGAATTTATAGCGAGGATGATAGTGTTAAAGTTCCAGTCAGTGATGTATTAAGCCATATTTTAGCTTCTTCACTAAAACTTTTGCATCCATTTATGCCATTTATCACAACCGAAATCTATCCACATTTAATTGTGTTTGGAACCGAAGACTTAATGGTGGCAAAGTGGCCAGACATTCGAGAAGAATTTGCTTTTGACAAAGAAGAAGAAATTGTAGAAAAAATCAAGCAAATCATTGTAGGTATTAGAAATGTAAGAGCAAACATGAATATTCATCCATCAAAAAAATCAGAATTAATCTTTGTGACAGAAAAGTATGAAAAAGAAATATTAGAGGCACAGGAATTTATTTTAAAACTAGGATTTGGTACAAAAGTAACGGTCCAAAAAGATAAAACTGGAATTCCAGAAAATAGTATTTCTATTGTGCAAGAGGGAATGGAAGTATATCTTCCATTGGAAGAACTAGTAGATTTAGCCGCAGAAAAGCAAAGGCTAGAGGGAGAAAAGCAAAAATTAGAAGCAGAGGTGCTAAGGGCAGAAAAAATGCTTTCTAACCCAGGATTTGTTAGTAAAGCACCAGCAGCAAAAATCGAAGAGGAAAAACAAAAACTTGCAAAATATCAAGAAATGCTTAAGAATGTGGAAGAAAGGCTAAACAGTTTTTAAAAAAGAGCGTACAATCAATTGATGATTGTGCGCTCAATTTTGAAATTATTTACTATTAAAATTACTACAAATCATATGACCGGAGAAAAAACCGATGGATATCAGTGCGGTAGAATACAGAGAGTAGGGAATCCAATATTTTTCGCCAGCAACATAAGACACAAATAGTGAAACACCGAGCATAATGATTGTACAAATTATAGTAAATAAAATCCGCTGTTTCATAGTAATCCTCCTCATTGAAACAATTTTAAAATATGTGGCATTTGCCTACTATTTTTATTATAACACAATTTCACTGAAAAGTAAAGAAAGCACTGCATATTAGCCTTGTCAAATAAAAGCATTTATGATATGATTTATACAATAAATTTGCAGGAGAGAGAAAAAAGAGATGTCACTCAAAATTGTGTATGGAACTTCTGGAACAGGGAAGAGCAATTATCTATTTGAAGAAATTGCACAAAAATTAAGGCAGAATGACCGTAAGATATATATCATTACCCCAGAACAATTTTCATTTACATTAGAACAAAAACTGTTAGAAGTATCTGAACATGCAGCTGTTTTACAAGCAGAGGTTCTGACCTTCAAACGTATGGCTTACCGCATTTTGAATGAGGTAGGGGGAACAACCAAAACCATGCTGACAGAATCAGGCAGAAGCATGCTTCTTTCCCATATTCTTTTTCAAGCAAAAGGAGAACTTAGCTTTTTAGGAAAATCAGAGGAAAATGTGGAGCTATTAGAAAGGCAAATCACAGAGCTCAAAAAGCATCATATTTTGCCAGAAAGCCTACAGGAAGTAATTCGAAACACGCAGAATCGTTATTTACAAGAAAAGTTAAAAGATATTAGTTTAATCTATGAAAAATATACAGAAAGCATGTTAGAAAAGTACATTGACGAAAATGACACATTAGACCTTTTAGCTATGGAATTAGAAGAAGCACAGGATTTTAAGTCCTGCGACATTTATATTGATGAATTTGCCGGGTTTACCCCTCAAGAATACGCCATTTTAAGAATTTTACTCAAAATTTCACATGAGGTTACCATCACAGTTTGCACAGATAGTTTAACTTTAAGCGAAAATGCTGACACTGATGTGTTTTATGCCAATAAAAAGACAGTAGAAAAGTTATTAAATTTGGCAAAGGAAGAAGAGGTACCGGTTAGCTCAAAAGTACATTTATCAGAAGCAAAGCGTTTTCATACACCAGAACTACAACACATTGCACAAAACCTAGTTGCTCCTTTTTACACTAAATATGAAGAAAAGCCAACTAATTTGTCACTGTTCTTAGCAAATAACCCTTATTCTGAAATCGAACATATTGCGATGCAAATTGTGAAATTAGTGAAAGAAGAAAATTACCATTATCAAGAAATCAGTGTCATTACGCAAAACACCGATCAATATGCGAGCCTATGTAAGGCAATTTTTGCACAGTACCAAATTCCAATTTTCATTGACCAAAAAAAAGATTTAACCCAAAATATTTTAGTTAAGCTAGTTATTTCGCTCTTAGAAGTATTTGCTAAAAATTGGTCTTATGAAGCAGTATTTGGCTATTTAAAAACCAACTTTACTTCTCTTTCGAAAGAAGAAATTAGCTATTTAGAAAATTATTGTTTAAAATGGGGCATCAAAGGAAATAAGTGGTATGACAAGGAGTGGAATTTTTATGATGAAACTGAAGAGGAAAAGCAAAAAATTCTTTATTATAGAGAGCAAACTATTCAGCCTTTATTGCAATTTAAAGCCAAACTGAAGGGGGTAAAAACAGTAAAAGAAATTACAAAAGCTATTTACGAGTTTTTATTAGAAAACCAGATTGACCAAAAATTACAAGAAAAGGCACAGCAATTAGAAGAATTAGGAGAACTAGAAATTGCCAAAGAATATGAAACTAGTTGGAAAATTCTCATGGACTTATTTGATGAAATAGTGCTAGTACTTGGTGATACTAAAGTAAGCTTTGACCTTTATCAAAAAATTCTCAAAATGGGTTTAAAAAGTAGCAGTTTAGGTAAAATTCCGGGAACTGCTGACCAGGTAATTGTAGGAAATATTGACCGCTCGAGAACACACAAAGTAAAAGCCATGTTTATCATCGGAATGAACGATGGTGCTTTCCCGAATACCCAAAAGGATGAAGGCTTTTTAGATGATCAAGATAGAGAAATTTTAAAAGAGCAAGGAATGGAACTTGCCAAAGGAACGATGGAGCAACTCTATGATGACAACTTTAATATTTATAAAGCATTCACCACTGCAGAAGAAAAGCTGTTTTTATCTTACGTATCTTCCGACAGTGAAGGAAAATCATTAAGACCATCGATGTTTATTCATAAGATGAAGAGAATGTTCCCAACATTAGAGGAAACAAGTGATATTATCGAAAGACCAAGTGAAATTTTACTTAGCTCTACCACATTGGACGAGCTATTAATGCAGCTAAGAAAGCTCTGCCAAGGGGAAGAGATTGAGTTAAAATGGTTTGCAGTGTACCAATATTATGAGAAGAGTGAACCAAAAAAATTGCAACATGCACTACAAGCTTTGCAAAGGGTAAATCAGCTAGAAAATTTAGAAAAAGAAACATTGCAAAAACTCTATGGAACAACGCTCAAAACAAGTGTATCGCGATTAGAACAATTTGAAGCATGTGCCTTCTCGTATTACCTAAAATATGGCTTAAAGCTACAAGAAAAAGATACCTTAAAAGTAGAAGCAGTGGATACGGGAAGTTTTATGCATGAGGTGATTGATCGTTTTTTTGAAATTGCCACAGAAGAGGGCAAAAATGTCAAACAAATGACAGACGAAGAAGTGAAAGAAGCCACAGAGCAAATTGTAGAAAATTTATTGCAAGAAAAGCGTTATTATATTTTTAATGCCATTCCAAAATATCGAGTTTTAGCTGGTAGACTTAAAAGAGTGATTGCTAAATCCATGAAATACATTGTAGATAGCTTAAAATATAGTGAGTTTGAAGTGCTAGGGCATGAATTAGAATTTAAGGCTGGAAAAGAATATCCACCCATTGTATTTGAATTACAAGATGGGAAAAAGGTAGAAATTACAGGAAAAATTGATCGTGTAGATATTGCCAAAACAGCGGATGGCAACTATATTCGTATTATTGACTATAAATCATCTAGCAAGAATATCAATTTAAATGAAGTGGTAGCAGGCCTTCAACTTCAATTACTTACCTATTTAGATGCAACTTGCAAAGAGGAAAACGTACTACCAGCGGGAGTACTGTATTTTCACTTATTAGACCCGATTTTAAATAGCGACAAAAATCTTTCAGAAGAAGAAATTACCGAAGAACTCCGCAAGCAATTTAAAATGCAAGGTCTCATTTTAGCAGACAGCCAAATTATTCGTAAAATGGACACTACGCTAGAAAAGGGAAATTCCAATATTATACCTGCTTACTTGACTAAGGATGGAGAGGTAAGTAATAAACCAAGCACCATTACACGAGAACAATTTGAAAATTTGCAAAAGTACACTGAAAAAATTATTAAGCAAATTTCGAATGAAATTTTGGAAGGGAATATTGAAATTACCCCGTACTATCAAATTCAAACCAAGAAAACTCCATGCCAATATTGTAGCTACAAATCTATTTGCCAATTCAATCAAATTACAAAAGATAGTTATCGATATATTCCAAACTTTGACAAAGACACCATTTTGGAGAAGATAAAAGAGTAAATGAAAAATATACTTGTATTTTCTTTTCAAAACAAGTATAATAAACCACAGATTAAAAAACAAAAAGCAGTTTTAAAGGAGATGAAGCTATGCAAATATCAAGAGAAGAAATTTTGCATATTGCAAAATTAGCGAACTTAAAAATTGAAGAGGGAGAGGTAGACCAATACCTTTTAAATTTGCAAGATATTTTAGATTTTGCCAATATTGTTGGAAAAGCACCAGTAGAGGGATTAGGGGAAACCATTGGCTCTAATGATAGTTACAATGTATTTCGAAAAGATGAAATAGTAAAATTTGAAGACAAGGAGCTACTTATGGCAAATGCTCCAGACCAAGAAAGAAACATGTTCAAAATTCCAAAGGTGATTAATTGAACCTTCTTTCAGGGACACCTTCCAAAAGAAGGTTAGGCATTAAGGACGAAGAATTTTTGCAACCTTCTTTTGGAAGGTGTCCCTGAAAGAAGGTTGCAAGAGAAGAAAAAAGCATAAATGAAAGGATTGATTGAAAATTGGAAATTACTAATTTAACGGTACATGAATTATTAGAAAAATTGCAAAATAAAGAGATTTCTATCACGGATATTACCAAGTCTTATGTACAAAATATCAATGAAAAAGAAAAAGAAGTACAAGCCTTTATTACACCTTTAACAGCACAAGCTTTGGAACAAGCAGAAGAGGTACAGAAAAAAGTAGAAGAAGGAACCATTACTTCTGAGCTTGCAGGAATTCCAATTGGAATAAAAGACAACATCTGCACCAAAGGGGTAAAAACAACATGTGCTTCTAAAATGCTAGAAAATTTTGTATCACCATATGATGCAACGGTGATGGAAAAACTACAAAAAGAAAACATGATTAATCTAGGCAAATTAAATATGGACGAATTTGCCATGGGAGCTTCCACAGAATACTCCCATTTCCAAAAAACTAAAAACCCATGGAATTTAAATACCGTACCGGGTGGCTCATCAGGAGGAAGTGCGGCGGCAGTAGCAGCAAACCTTGTCCCATGGGCGTTGGGGTCAGATACGGGCGGTTCAGTGCGTCAACCTGCTAGCTTTTGTGGCGTAGTAGGGCTAAAGCCAACGTATGGTCTTGTTTCACGTTATGGACTAGTGGCATTTGCATCATCTCTTGACCAAATTGGACCAATTACCAAAGATGTACGTGATAATGCTATGCTATTAACCTTAATTGCAGGACATGATGAAAAAGATTCAACTTCGATGAATATTGAGAAAAAAGACTATACAAAAGCTTTAAAAAATGACGTAAAAGGTTTAAAAATAGGAGTTCCACAAGAGTTCTTTGGAGAAGGAATAAACAAAGAAGTAAAACAAAAATTAGGACAAGCAATTGAAGAGTATAAAAACTTAGGAGCAACCGTAGAAGAATTTTCATTAGATATTGCGGAATATTCTTTAGCAACTTATTACATTATTGCCTGCGCAGAAGCAAGCTCAAACCTGGGCAGATTTGATGGCATTCGTTATGGCTATCGTTCACCAAACTTTACAAACTTAAAAGAACTATTTGTAAATTCAAGAAGTGAAGGATTTGGCGCAGAGGTAAAAAGAAGAATTATTCTAGGAACTTACGTGCTCTCTTCAGGATATTATGATGCTTATTACAAAAAAGCACAACAGGTCAGAACATTAGTCAAAAAAGAATTTGACAAAGCATTTGAAAAATATGATGTACTATTAACTCCAACATCACCAACTGTTGCTTTTGAAATAGGAACTAGGTCTAACAATCCTTTAGAAATGTACTTGGCAGATATTTGCACAGTTTCTGTGAATATTGCAGGATTACCAGCTATTTCAGTTCCTTGTGGAGTAGATAGCAACAATATGCCAATAGGAATGCAATTAATTGGAAACAAATTTGATGAAGAAACGATTTTAAATGCTGCCTATACTTATGAGCAGAAGGCGAAATTTAGAGAAAACTACCATCCAGTGGTATATTAAAAGCTGAAAGGAGAAAAACATGTTGAAAGAAGATTATGAAGTAGTCATAGGTTTAGAAGTGCATGCCGAACTTTCTACAAAAACCAAAATATTTTGTAGTTGCCCTACAGAATTTGGTGCAGAGCCAAATACACATGTATGCCCTGTTTGTATGGCAATGCCAGGAGCCCTTCCTGTGCTAAATGAACGAGTTGTAGAATACGCTGTCAAAGCTGGTTTGGCAACGAATTGCACCATTGCAAGAGATAGCAAAAATGATAGAAAAAACTATTTTTACCCAGACCTTCCAAAGTCTTATCAAATTTCTCAATTTGATAAACCACTTTGCGAGAATGGCTATATCGAAATTGAAGACGATGAAGGAAATCCTAAGAAAGTTAGAATTTTAAGAATTCATATTGAAGAGGATGCAGGAAAGCTCAATCACAATGAATTTGGTGAAGGAAGTTTAGTAGACTTAAATAGAGCGGGTGTTCCTTTGATAGAAATTGTATCGGAACCGGACATTCGTTCAAGTGGCGAGGCAGACAGATACTTGAAAAAACTAAAATCAATTTTACAATATATTGAGGTATCAGACTGCAAAATGCAAGAAGGTTCCTTAAGAGCAGATGTTAATGTTTCTGTTCATAAACCAAATGAGCCTTTTGGCGAGAGACATGAAATGAAAAACATGAACTCATTTAAATCGATTCAAAGAGCAATTGAATATGAAAGAGAAGCACAAATTAGTGACAATGAAAACGGCGTAAAGATAAATAGAGAAACGATGAGATGGGATGATGTATCGGGAAAAACATTCTCTATGAGAGATAAAGAAGATGCTCAAGATTATCGTTATTTCCCTGAACCAGATTTAGTAGCTATCAAACTTTCGGAAGAATATATTGCAAATATTCAAAAGAATTTGCCAGAGCTTCCAGAAAGCAGAAAAGCAAGATATTTAGAAGAATACAAATTATCTGAAAAGGATAGCAGAATGTTAACTGCTTCAAAATATTTATCCAATATGTTTGAAGAGGCTCTAGCGATTTGTGGCAATAGCAAAGCAGTGGCTAACTGGCTTCTATCAGATGTTTCTAGAATTTTAAATGAAAAAGAATTAGAACCAGACCAAATTCCATTTACTGCAGAGCAATTGGCAAAAATGATTATGCTGATTGACAAGGGTACAATCAGTTCTGCCATCGCTAAAAAAGTATTAGAAGAATTATTTGAAACGCCAAAAAATCCAGAAGAAATCATTCAAGAAAAGGGATGGATTCAAATTTCAGATGAGGGAGCTATCAAAGAAGTAGTGATGAGAATTTTAGAAAATAACCCTCAATCCATTATTGATTTCAAAAATGGAAAAGACAGAGCTTTGGGATTCTTAGTAGGGCAAGCTATGAAAGAAACAAAAGGAAAAGCCAACCCTCAAATGTTAAACCAAATGTTTTTAGAAGAATTGAAGAAATAAATAAGAACAATGGGACGGAGATTTTTTTCTTAGATGTTTACGGTATCACCTAAGAAAAAAAATCTCCGTCAGCTATCATTAAAGATTTTTTAAACTCTCAAATCATTCTTAATTTTATTAAACGAAAATCCGAAAATAATGAAAGCAACTATAAAAAATAAACTAGATTTGAATAGTGAAATTCCAACTGCATAGACCGTTGGATTAGGATAAATGAAATTATATGTAAGCAAAACCATGCAAGAGATAAGCATAAGTACAAACGTATAACGTAAACCAGATTTCATTAAATGCAAAATAGATTGATCTAAATTTTTAATTTCTGTCATAATTTGATTCATCGGCAACACCCCTCCGTTTTCATTTGTTATTATATTCATGGTAACACAATTCAGAACAAAAAGCAAAGGAACATTTTACCAACCTTCTTTTGGAAGGTGTCCCTAAAAGAAGGAAAAAAATCTCACTCTTCAAGAGTGAGATTTCTTAATATAAAGAACTGTGCACAATTCTCCTTTAAAATTTATGCCATAGCATTTAATTTTTTTGCCATGTTTGATTTTTTTCTGGCAGCTGTGTTTTTTACAATAACACCTTTCGTACATGCTTGATCAACTTTTTTAGTGGCTGCTGAGAATAGCTTTGCGGCTTCTTCTTTATTTCCAGCTTCAACAGCTTGTTCAAATTTTTTGACAGCTGATTTATAAGCTGATTTAATCATATTATTTTGTAATGTTTTCTTTTCGATAACACTAACACGTTTGATAGCTGATTTAATGTTTGGCATTTCTTTAGCACCTCCTTTAGTCGTTTCAATAAAATCAAAACCTATTTTACCATGAATTTTAAAAAATGGCAAGTCATTCCAAATATTTTTTACAAAATATTTGACTGGCGACAGCAAGTGTTAAAATTTCCTAATTTTTTCTTTTGAAAAACTATTGCAAAGAAATGATTTTATTGATATGATAAAGAAGTAGAGATAAAATAATGCAAATGTGTCCCTAAAACGACAAAAAGTCAGTTAGGGGACTGTTCCAAATCCCGCATTTTGTTGGATGAACGAACGTCCCTAATTCGACAAAAGTGGAAGGAGTTACTATGATAGAATTTAGAAACGTTAGCAAAACTTACGATACAGGAACGGAAGCGGTACATAATGCTAACTTTAAAATAGACAAAGGTGATTTTGCTTTTTTAGTTGGCTCTTCTGGCTCTGGAAAATCAACTTTAATCAAGCTTATTTTAAAAGAAGAAGAACCAACTTCAGGGAATATTATTATCAATGGAAAAGATACCACATTTTTAAAACCAAAAAGGGTTCCTTATTTAAGAAGAAGTATGGGAGTAGTATTTCAAGACTTTAGACTATTGCCTGATAAAACCGTTTATGATAATGTTGCATTTGCCATGTACATTGTTAGGGCTACTCAAAGACATATTAGAAGACAAGTCCCTATGGTATTATCATTGGTAGGCTTAAGTGATAAAGCGAAAATGTACCCAAATGAATTATCGGGAGGAGAACAACAAAGAGTAGCATTAGCGAGAGCTTTAGTCAATAACCCATCCATGCTAATTGCGGATGAGCCTACTGGAAACCTTGACCCAGAAACAGCTTGGGATATTATGGAACTTTTAGATGATATTAATAAAAGAGGAACAACAGTAGTTGTTGCAACACATGCAAAAGAAATTGTAGACAAAATGAAGAAAAGGGTTATTCAAATTGAAGAAGGCAATATCATAAGAGATGATAAAAAAGGTGGGTATAGTAGTGAGATATAGTAGTTTTAGTTATTTAATTGGAGAGGGATTTAGAAACGTATTTAAGAATAAAAAATCAACCATAGCTTCTTTAATTATTATGTGCGCAACCATGTTTTTATTTGGCATTTTCTTTATGGTAGGAGCAAATGTTAATCATATTACAAAAACTGTTGAGGATCAACAGGGCATGGTGGCATTTATTAAGGATACTGCTACAGAAGAAAAAATTAAAGAGTTAGGTAATAACATTCGAAATTTAGACTATGTAAATCAGGCTACTTTTAGAACGAAAGAAGATGGATTGAACCAAATGAAATCTTGGATGAAAGATAGAAAAGGTTTATTAGCAACTTATGAGGGAGAGAGTAATCCGTTTCCAGCTTCTTATGTCATTACATTAACTGATTTGACCAAAGCAGACGAGGTACAAAAACAAATTGAAGCTTTTGACATTGTGTCAGAAGTACAAACCAGACCAGAAACCATTCAAGCATTAATTAATATTGCAAAGGGAATTAAAATGATTTCTATTGTCATTCTAGTTATTTTAATTTTAATTTCTGTCTTTATTATCACAAACACCATTAAATTGACAGTTCATGCAAGAAGAAAAGAAATTTCAATCATGAAATATGTGGGTGCAACCAATGGATTTATTCGCTGGCCATTTATGGTTGAAGGTATGATTATTGGAATTATTTCAGCACTTATTTCGATGGTTGTATTAGGACCAACCTACAATGTGGCAGCAGAAAAAATTATGGAGGCAATGCTAGATAGTAGTACTACATTATTAACATTTAATCAAATGTTTACGGTGTTGCTACTTGTTTACTTAGCTCTTGGCATTGGCGTGGGCGCCATTGGTAGTGCTATTTCAATGAGAAAATACTTAGAAGTGTAAGAAAAATCCTAATAGGAGGAAAAAAGCAGATGAAAAGAAAAATCATTGCCACACTATTATTGTTATTCATGTTAATTGTGATGGCAACGCAAGTAATGGCAGCAAGTTATCAAGAACAGAAAAATAATTTGCAAAATAAAATTAATGAGGCAACTGACCAAAAAAATCAAGTATCTAGAGAGAAAAAAACAACTTTAGAAGAAATTTCAGATTTAGAAGAAAGCATTGCAAAATATGAAACGGAATTAAATCAGTTAAATGATAAAATTGTAAAGCTTGAAAACAATATTAAATCAAAGGAAACAGAAATCAAAGAGCTTGAAAAGGAATATGAGGAAAAACAACAATTATTAACTGATAGATTAGTTGCTATTTATAAAGAGGGACAACCTAGCTTTTTAGATATTTTACTATCCTCAGATAGCATTGCTTCCTATATTGCAGGAACGACCATGGTTCAAAAAATGGCGGAAGCAGACAACAAGCAAATGGATGAGGTAGAATCAAGAAGAAAAGACGTAGAGAAGGCAAAAAGAGAATTAGAAGAGCAAAAGTCAGAATTGGATAGCTCTAAAAGATCAGTACAATCTAAAACAGCGCAATTAAAAACAGCGAAGGTATCAAAAGAAACAAAAGTATCAAAACTAACTTCGGAAGAAAAAGCAATACAATCAGAAATTGAAAAATATAAAAATGAAATGTCAGCAATTGAGAAAAAAATTAAAGAAGAGGCAGCAAAAGCAACGAATGTTTATCAAGGAAGTTTCTCTGGCACTTTAGGATGGCCACTTTCTTCTAACTCATCAGGGTATAATGCCATTACTTCAAGATTTGGGCCAAGATCTGCACCAGTAGCAGGTGCTAGTAGTAATCATAGAGGAATTGATATTGGGGTAGGAATTGGTACACCAGTTTATGCCTCAGCAGATGGCTATGTATTAAGTGTGCAACACACCAGTGCGAGAGGGATTTTTGTGTTAATTAAGCACGCAAATGATTTATATACCAGATATCAACATTTGAGCAGTAGCAAGGTGTCAACAGGACAATATGTCACAAGAGGACAGTTGATAGCACTAAGTGGTAATACAGGAGTTGGATCAGGAGCGCATTTACATTTTGAAGTTTTAACAACCCCATATTATATGACAGAAATCAATCCACTAACATGTGGTCTGGTAAGTGTACCAGCAGGTATTAGCCGTTATTAACATAATTAAAAGGAGGGAGAAAACAATGAAATATCAAAAAATCATATGTATTCTCCTTGTTACTATTTTACTACTAGGAAGTACTATTCCTTCGTTTGCAACAAACGAAAAACAAATTGAAAATACACAAGAAAAAAATATAACAATCAATACGAATACAAATGACCTTACAGAATTGAACAACCAAAAGGCGGAACTGCAAGAAGAATTGAAAAAAGCAAATCAGCAGTTAGAATATGTGCAAGGCGAAATCTCTGATACACTCATTCAAATTCAAGAATTGGATGACAAAATAAAAAAATATGAAAATGAAAATCAGCAGCTCGAAGAAAAGCTGAATGGCTTACAAGATTCGATTGAAACAACTTCTCAAAAATTAGCTGTTGTAACGGAAGACTATAATCAAAAAGAAGAATTGTTAAAGCAACGAATGGTTGCTTTATATAAAGCGGGAGAAATTTCATATTTGGATGTGCTGTTATCTGCCAATAGTTTGTCGGATTTTTTAACCATTTATTACGCCATCAGAAGAATAGCCGAATATGACAATGCGCTCATTGAAAAAGTAGATGAAGAGAGAAAAACAATTGATACTGAAAAGAGAAAATTAGAAAATGAGAGTGCACAAGCCAGGATTTTAAAAGCAAAAGCGGAGAAAAATGCTATTATTGTAAGCAATACCAAAACTTTGCAAGAGGGCTATATTGAACAATTATCAGAACAGGAAAAATCAATTAATGAAAAAATGATGCAATATAGAGCAGATGTTACTAGAGTGGAAACAAAAATACAAAGCGTTTCCACAGAGATAGGAAATATTCAAATTCAATATACGGGAGGAACCATGATATGGCCTGTTGCTAAAACTGGCACAGCGATTTCCTCTTATTATGGAACGAGAGAACATCCAATTCAAGGGGTTATAAAATTTCACCAAGGAATTGATATTGCTAACACCGGCTATGGAGCCCCTGCAGTGGCAGCATTAGATGGAGTAGTTACTTATGCAGGATGGCTTGGCTCATATGGAAACTGTGTGATGATTTATCATGGAAATGGACTTACCACTCTATATGGACATGGACAATTAGTGTTGACAGAATATGGTGCAGAGGTAAAACAAGGAGATGTTATTATGCAGACAGGCTCAACAGGGAATTCAACAGGACCCCATTTGCATTTTGAAGTAAGGGTGAATGGCAGTACAGCCAACCCTTTACAATTTGTGAACCAACCTTAGGAAGATAAAATGCTGATTTTACAAAAATGGGAATGAAACAGTTTTAAAATAATATAAATAGATAAGAAATCATTAGGAAAGAGAGAAGAAAGTATGGAAAGTAATAATGGACAAAGAATTTATAAGACAATTATGCTTGTTATTATTGTTACAATGATTGCATCACTAGGAAGTGCCTTTGGGACTTATCACTATTTAAATAGTACAGGAAAACTTGGCATTAAGAAAACAACGTCAGATAATTCTCTAAAAGGATTAGAGTATACATTATCTGAGTTTAGAAGTGAGTTAGAAAAAAAGTACATTGGAGACATTAATGACGAAAAATTAATTGAAGGAGCTATTAAGGGGTATGTCAATGCTCTAGGAGATCCGTACACTACTTATTATACAAAAAAAGAGATGGCAGAAATTATGCAAGAAACCAATGGAAATTATGTAGGGATTGGAATTTATATGACATTAGACAAAGAAAAAAATGCCATTGTGATTGTTAAACCAATGGAGGATTCGCCAGCAAAAGAAGTAGGAATTTTAGCAGGGGATATTATTACGAAGGTAGATGGAGTTGCTTATTTGGGAGAACAAATGGAGGAGGCTTCTAATAGAATCAAAGGAGAAGAAGGAACAGAAGTAACGTTGGAAATTTTACGTGGAACAGAGACAAAGGAATATACGATAAAGAGAAAACGAATTTTGATTAGCCATATTACGGCAGATGTTTTAGAGAATAATATTGGATATCTCGCTATTTCAGATTTTGATGGTGGATGTGCTGATGAATTTGAAAAAAAATATAAGCAATTACAAGAAAAAGGAATTACAAAACTGATTATTGATATTAGAAATAATGGTGGCGGTATTGTTGATGAAGCACTTAAAATTGCTGATATGATAACGGAAAAGGGTTCTACATTATTAATTACGAAAGATAAAAATAATAATGAGGAGACTACAAAAGCAGAAAGAAATCCAATCATTAATATGCCAATTGTGGTGTTGACGAATGCATATTCTGCCAGTGCCTCTGAGATACTAGCAGGTGCATTACAAGAAAATGACAAGGCAACTTTAGTAGGAAATACAACTTATGGAAAGGGAATTATTCAAGAATTACATCGATTATCAGATGGAAGTGGTCTAAAAATTACAACGAATGAATATTATACACCAAAGCATCATGAAATTCATAAAATTGGAATCAAACCAGATGTAGAAGTAGAAATGTCTGAAAAAGAAGATACACAGTTACAGAAGGCGATTGACATTATAAAATAACCAATGGCTGACTTGTTTTGTAAAAAAATGAAAAAAATTCAAAATATGTATTGACAATTAATTTAAAATTTAGTATACTAAACGAGTCAGCAGAAATGGGCGTATAGCTCAGCTGGGAGAGCATCTGCCTTACAAGCAGGAGGTCATAGGTTCGATCCCTATTGCGCCCACCATTTCTTAAAAATTATTTAGTGCAAACTAAATTTTTTTTAGCCCTATTTCTATACGGCCTGGTAGTTCAGTTGGTTAGAACGCTAGCCTGTCACGCTAGAGGTCGACGGTTCGAGCCCGTTCCAGGTCGCCATTTTTTTATATAAAAGCCTTGATAGCTCAGTCGGTAGAGCAAAGGACTGAAAATCCTTGTGT
>JAFVBS010000021.1 GCA_017479865.1 Clostridia bacterium | reverse complement strand
CAATCTTTTTCATACAAAACTCCCCCTAATTTTTCTTTAACTTTCTACACTATTTATTATGATACATTCATTTTCGAAATACAACATTTTTACTATATTTTCGATTTATTTGTTTTTTATCCATAATTCCCATATTTATCCTGTGCATTTTAGAATATGAAATTGACTGCTTCCCACTTTTATATTATAATGTTATTGTATTTTAATATCTTTTTATACTTGCTTAGTAGTTTTAATGATAGGAGGTATTTATGGACAACGCTATCACAAAAGAACATGTAGAAAAAGCACTTTTTATTTTAGACAGACAAATTAAGTATATGCAAAAAGAACATCTTTCTACTGATTCCCTTCCAGAGATCCTTGAAAGGCGCAAACAATTAATTGAGGATTTGAACACTCCAGAATCTAACAAGTTCGATATATTTTTGGAAATTTTGAATGCTCATTCAATCCTTCTTCAAGAAGAAGACGAGGCCATTCAGACGATGTGCCACCATACCTACACACGCGATCATGATGGTGTTGTTCGTTGCCGCCGCTGCGGAAAAGAATTCCACTTCAGACAGACAAAGAGAAAATAATTTTTTCATTGTTATACCTCTAACTAAGAAACTAAAACTATATTTAGATTTAGTTAGGCTACAATACTAATAAGGAAAGAATTCTATAATAATAGAGTCCACTCCTTACTATTAGTAAATAGAGTATTTTCCCTTATGAAGCAAAAAAAGATGTGCAATCACTATGCACATCTTTTTCTCACTTATCCCCAAGATCTATTCAAACAAATCGGAATGTGAACCAGTACGGATTAGTGTCAAAATCAATATTTTCCCGTCCTTTTTATATTCCAACAACCAGTTGGGAGCTAAGTGACACTCCCACAATCCGTTTGCTTTTTGGTTCTAATAAATGATTATGATACTGTATAGGTAAAACGATATCGTTTGCTAGCATTTCAATTACATTATTTAATAGCTCCGCGTCAAAGTATGCCCTTTTTCTTGCTGCTTTTAAGTCTTTCTTAAATTGGCCAGTAAGTTTTATTTCATATTTATTCTTGCTCATCCTCTATCTCCTCTAACATTTCATAAACATCATTATAGCTTTTATACTTCTCTGGTTCTTCCATTATTTTATCTGCCTCATTAATTGCTTCTAATGTTTTTCTATTAAATCTTGGCCTTTTTATTTGCAAAGGAATACTATCTGTCAATACAATCTGTTTAAAATAAATGGTAACAGCCTCTGCAATATTCATTCCCAAATCATTTAGCACCTCTTCGACATCTTGTTTCAGTTGAGGCTCTATTCTAATATTCATTGTCGTAGTCTTTGCCATACTACTCACTCCCCTCTGTTTATATAATACCACTATGTGTATACATTGTCAACCATATTATATGCAATTAACTTAATTTTATCACAGTAAAAAGATGTGCAATCATTTGCACATCTTTTTTGCATTATGCTAAAATATTATTTTTTGCACTTGTATCAATTAATACTTCTTCGTCAGGCTTTGGAATGGAATTTGCCGTAGGCTCTCCCGTTTCACTATTTACTGGTTG